>DASYVN010000035.1:0-36930 GCA_035937095.1 Candidatus Limnocylindria bacterium | reverse complement strand
CCGTCGATGGTGGCGCGCCTCGGGTCGCCGCTGAGGGCGTCAGTCGCCCGCCGTGGACCTGGCGCACAAGCCAACGGGCGAAGACGTGCTCGCGTGTCATGAGCCGGTCGCCACGCAAGCAGAGAACGCACTGCTCCATCGATCTCACACTATTGGCGACATGCACGCCGACGAAGTGGTCACCGACGGAGCTCTCGTCCGCCGGCTGCTCTCCGCGCAGTTCCCGAAGTGGGCAGGCCTTCCGATCGAGCGGGTCGAGTCCAGCGGGACGGACAACGCGATGTGCCGGCTTGGCGACGACAGGGCCCTACGGCTCCCTCGGATCGCATGGGCCGTCGGGTAAGTCGAGAAGCGTGGCGCCCGGAGGGATCGGGCAGTTCGCGTCGCAGACGGTGACGCAGACGTCGAACGGCCCCGCGAGCTCATCGATGGACTTGCTCCGGTGCCGCGAGATGTCGATCCCGACCTCGCGCATCGCGCGAACGGCGAGCGGATGCAGCTCGCTCGCGACCGTGCCGGCGCTCTCGGCGATGAAGCGATCGCCGCCCATCGCGCGCAAGAACCCTTCGGCCATCTGCGAGCGCGCCGCGTTGTGACCGCAGAGGAAAACGACGCGCGTCATTCCTCTCTATCGTCGCACGCATGCGATCGGGCCCGCTGCGCCACAAATGGTTCGCGCTATTCACCGCGACCATCACCTCCGGCTCGATCGGCGACGAGATCATGCGGCTGGCCCTCCCCCTCCTCGTCCTCGACCTGACCCACGACATCGGCGCTGCCGCCACCCTCCGCGTCATCGAGACCGTGCCATACGTCCTGTTCGGCGCGTTCGCCGGCGCGCTCATCGATCGCTCCGAGAAGCGGCGGCTGCTGGCCATCACGACGGTCCTGAGCTTCCTGCTGACCGCGTTCATCCCCGTGTCGGTCGACGTCGGCTGGTTCTCGCTCGGCCTCCTCTACGCCGTGGCCTTCCTGCTCGGCACCCTCGAGGTCGTGTGGGGCATCACGGCGGACTTCAGCGTCGTGCCCGCGCTCGTCGAGCCAGAGGAGCTCACTGCCGCGAACGCGACATATCTGACGGCGGACCGCGTGGCCCGGATCGTCGGCCCGAGCCTCGGCGGAGTGGCGGTCGGGGCGTTGGCGTTCGGCGGTGCGTACGGGTCGGCGAACGCGCTCTGGCTGTCAGCCATCCTGTACCTGCCGTCGCTCGTGATCTTCCTGCGGATGCCGCCGCTCAACGACGTCGATCCGGCGTCCGTCGCGCCGCTCACGGTCGCCAACATCCGGACCGAGGTCGGCGAGGGCTTCACGTTCATTTGGCGGAGCACGGTGCTCCGCGCGCTCTTCGTTCTTATGTTCATCAGCAACCTCGGGAGCCAGGGGATGAACACGCTCCTGCTGTTCGTCCTCCGCGAGGAGTACAAGCTCGACGCAGTGACGATCGGCCTGGCGCTGTCGTTCACCGGCGTGATCCAGATCTTCGGCTCGGCGTTCGCGCCTCGCCTGGCTCGTGGCCGGCCGCTCGGGCTCACGATGCTGATCGTCGTCACGATCGCCGCGCTCGCGAGCGGCGCGACGTCGTTCGCGCGGACCTGGCAGACGGTGGTGCTCGCGGTCACCGGCCGCCAGCTCGCGTGGAGCGCGCACATCGTGTACGCGTTCATCCCGCGCCAGCGCGAGGTGCCCGCGCAGCTGCGCGGACGCGTGAACGGCGCGTTCCGGACGCTCATCCTCATCAGCAACACGGCATCGCCGGCGCTCCTGTCGACCGTCGCCGCCGCGTACAGCACATCCGTCGCGTTCGCGGCCGCGGGCGTGCTCGGGCTGCTGTCCGTCGCGGTGAGCGCGCTCGGGCCGCTGCGGAAGTACGACATCCGCGACGCGCCCGATGCGGCCGCGGCCGTCGAACCGGCCGCGGAGTCGGAGCCGACGCCGGCCGACTGAGTAGCGGGTCGATCTGGCGATCCCGCGTAGACTGCCGTCGTGATCGACGTGGCCGCGGCACCCGAAGCACCGGCCGACCACTCCGCCAGAGCGAGCATCTGGAGGATCGTGGCGATCGTCGCGGCGTTCCACGTTCTGATCGGCCTTATCGGGTTCGTGTTCTTCTCCACGATGGGTCTCGCAAGCGACGGCGTGGGTAGCTGCGGGGGCGGCTAGCCGCGACACAGAGCGGTGGTCCAGCGGACCACTAGAGCCGAGAGACCGCGCTAGGCTTGCCCACATTCACCCAACTTCCGAGGCGGAGGTCCCGTGACCGGCACGCTCTGGCTCACCCTCGGCGAGGCGAGCCGCATCCTCGGCGTCGATCCCGACACGCTGCGCCGGTGGGCCGACAGTGGGAAGGTCGACGTCCTCAAGACCCCCGGCGGGCATCGCCGCTTCCTTCGCTCGTCGATCGAGGGGATGCTCCCTCGCCCGCGCCAATCCCCGCGGCAGTCGCTCACCGCGATGGGCGAGCCGCCCGATCGCTTCGCGGCGTTGTTCCTCGAGCGCGTGCGCTCGGACATGGCCGCGCAGGACTGGCATTCGCGGTTCGACGAGGCCTCACTCCGTTGGTTCCGCGAGCGTGGGATGCGGATGAGCGATCTGCTCATCGGCTACCTCGACACGGTCCGCCGTGCGGGCCGCGACGAATACCTGAAGCAGGCCGCGTCGCTCGGCAGGGAGTACGGCGTCGAAGCGCGCAGCCGCAAGCTCTCGCTTGGCGAGGCGACCCAGGCGTTCCTGTTCTTCCGCGCGCGCTTCCTCGCCGAGATCGCGAACGTCGCTCGCCGGCGGGCGCTCGAGGCCCAGCGGGCGGCCGCGCTGTTCGAAGAGGCCGACCGCGCCCTCGACGCCGTCATCCTCGCGCTCATCGACGGGCACCGCGCGTCGTGACCGACACGAAGGCCCTGGGCGAGCGCGCCCTCAAGGCCATCGACGCGAAGCGGGCCGACCTCATCACGCTCTCCCTCTCGCTCCACGGTGAGCCGGAGATCGGATACCAGGAGCACCGGTCGGCCGCGAAGCTCACCGGCTTCCTCGAGGCGAACGGTTTCGTGGTGCAGCGGAAGTACAAGGACGTCGAGACCGCGTATCGCGGCGACGCAGCCGGCACGGCCAAGGGTCCGACGGTCGCGATCCTCACCGAGTACGACGCGTTGCCGGACATCGGCCACGCGTGCGGGCACAACCTCATCGCGATGATGGGCACCGGGGCGGCCATCGGCGTGCGCGCCATCCTCGACGAGCTTCCCGGCCGGCTCGCTGCCATCGGCACGCCGGCTGAGGAGGGCGGCGGCGGCAAGGTCGCGCTCGTGCGCGCCGGCGGATTCGCGGATGTCGACGTCGCGATGATGTGCCACCCGTCGTCCCGGACGCTCGCCGGCCGCACGTCGCTCGCGTCGAACCGGGTGGACGTCGAGTTCTACGGCAAGGCCGCGCACGCCGCGGCGCAACCGGACAAGGGCATCAACGCGCTCGACGGTGTCATCCAGACCTTCAACAACGTGAATGCGATGCGCCAGCAGCTGCGACCGGAGGCCCGGATCCACGGGATCATCACGAGCGGCGGCAGCGCCGCGAACATCATCCCCGAGTACGCGATGGCGAAGTTCAGCGTGCGCGCCCTCGATCGCCGCTATCAGCAGGAGGTGCTGAAGCGGTTCATCGCCTGCGCCGAAGGCGCCGCGGCCGCGACCGGCACGAAGCTCAAGGTCACGGTCCACGAGAACTCGGGCTACGAGAACATGGTGCCGTCGCAGCCGCTCGCCGAGCGCTGGGCCGCGCACATGCGCGCCATGGGCCAGGCGGTGCAGGCGACGCAGGACGACGAGCGCATGGGCTCGACGGACATGGGAAACGTGAGCCAGATCCTGCCGGCGATCCATCCATACATCGGGATCGCGGCCGAAGGCACGCCGGGGCACTCGACCGCGTTCCGCGACGCCGCGGCGACACCGCAGGCCCACGAGGGCGCGCTGTTCGCCGCGAAGGCCCTCGCGCTCGTCGCCATCGACGCGTTGACCGAACCGGCGCTGCTCGAGCGCGCCCGTGCCGAGTTCGAAGAGCGCCGCAAGCGGGGCGTGGTGAAGGGCAAGGCCTGAGGGCCGCCCTAGGCGGCGTCCCGCCCGGCGGCGGTCATCGCACGTCGATCCGCTCGCGCCTCGCGCCGGGCCTATCGCGCGCGTCGGCGTCGATCCAATGGTCCAGGAATGAGCGGAGCGCGAGCAGCTGCTCGCGCCACGCGGCATGCATATGGGTCCGCGTTTCATCCGGAACGACCGTTCGAATGACGTTCTCGATCTGATCTCCGAGCCGGTCGGCCGGTCGCTCCAACCGGGCCAGCCGAGCCTCGAGCTCCGTGATCCGCGCCTCCAGCGCCGTCGGGTCCTTCATGCCGCACCTCCAACGCCCGCTCCCGGTGGCATCCCGAACTGGATCTTCAGCGTCCGATCCTCGAACTTGGCCCCCAGCGTCGGCGCGTTGAGCAAGATCCGAGGCAGGATCAGATTGCGCCGAAACGCCCCGACGTGCACGGTCAGCTCGTCCGCCGAGCGCGTCAGGGACACGTCGCTCTTCGAGACGAAGGGCAGTTCGAGCTCGAGGGCGAACCCGCCGTCGGTCCGCTCGACCCGGTACGGCCGGCCGCGGTAGAACTCGCGCGCGGGATCCTCGTCGCCGAACAGCGCCGACGCCACGCGATCGAGCATCTCGAGCCCGACGACCTCGCGATCGAAGTACGGGACCGTCCGGATCGGGACCGGGGCGAACGACTCCTCGACCATCGGTAGATAGCGCCGCTGCACCTCCTGCCACCCGGCGAAGTACGCACCGGGGTCGCTGGGGAGCAGCCGGTTGACCACCGCAAGGTCGGTCGCGTAGCCGTAGAGGTGGAAGTACGTGAACGAGCGCTGCGCTTCCTTGATCACCATCTTTTCCAGATTGAGGACGATGCGGACCGATGTGCGATCGGGGTCGATGAGCAGCTCGTGCAGATGCTCGAGCTGGCGGAAGAGCCGATCGCCGGCGGCGAACACGGCGTCGCTCGGCATCGGCATCCCGATCATCCGCCGCACGATCGGACCGGCGACCTTGGTGAGCTTCTGCTGCAGCGGAACGATCCGTTCGAGCCACCACTTCGACGCCTCAGGCAACGACAGGAGCCGCAGGGTCTCGCCGGTCGGCGCGGCGTCGACGACAACGAGGTCGTACTTGCCGCTGTCGTGATGCTCGGCGATCCGCAGGAGCGCGGCCAGCTCGTCCATCCCGGGGAGGACGCTCATCTCTTCGGAGAGCACCTCGTCGATGCCGCGCCACTGGAAGACCGTCTTGACGTACTCCTGGATCGCGCCCCAGGACTTCGCGACCTCGTGCATCGCGTCGGATTCGTGGGCCCAGAGGTTCGGCGCGACCTCGATCGGCTCCGCGCCGAGCTCCCGGTCGAACGCGTCGCCGAGGGAATGCGCGAGGTCGGTCGAGATCACCATGGTCCGAGCGCCGCGGCGGGCGCAGCGCAGCGCCGTAGCTGCGGCCACGCTCGTCTTCCCCACGCCTCCCTTGCCCGTGTACACGAGGATGCGGCACGCGGGAGCGGCGACCATCCGGTCAGGGTACGCGGCGATCGGTGCGCGGGCGCTACTCCGTATCTAGGCTGGGCCCACGGTGAGAACGAACTGAGCCTTCCGCGCGACGTTCGGCTCCTCGTCGCGGTCCAGGTCCTTTGGGGTCTCGGCTTCGGGCTCATCGGTCCGCTCCAGCCGCTCTACCTCCAGTCCCTCGGGGCCGATCCCTCGCAGATCGGACTCGTCTTCGGCGTCGGCAACATCGTCGGCGGGCTGCTCGTCCTTCCGGCCGGCGCGATCGCCGATCGCCGCGGGCGGCGCATCGTCATCGTCGCGAGCGGCATATCTGGAACGATCGGCACGCTGTCGCTCGTGCTCCTCGATCGCTGGGAGTGGGCCTTCGCGAGTTCGATCCTCTACTGGGCCGGGACCGCCGCGCTGCCTGTGATGAGCGCGCATGTCGCGTCCGTCGCGTCGCGCGCCCTGCTCGGCCGCGCGATGGGCACCGTGTACGGCGCATTCTTCGTCGGGTTCATCATCGCCTCGCCGCTCGCGGGCACGCTCGCGGCGCGGTTCGGGATGCGCGGCGCGATCCTCATCGGCGCGCTCTTCTTCGCGCTCTCCACGGCCGCCACGCTCGGGCTCGGGTCCGGGCGCGGTGCGCACCTCCTGGCCCCGGGCCGGTTCCCGCGGGCGTTCTGGACCCTCCTCGCCCTGGCACCGATCGGCGCGTTCGTCGCGGTCCTGCCCACGCCGCTGCTCCCGGTGTACGTGCGGGAGGTCGTCGGCTCGCCGCTCGAGCTCGTCGGCGTCTACATCGGCTGTCTCAGCCTCGGCTCGGCGCTCTTCTCGGCGACTGCAGGACGGCTCGCCGACCGCTTCGGTGCGGCGCCCGCGGTGATCGCGAACGCGATCGCGCTGACGATCGGCTGCGCGATGGCGGCGCTGCTCGCGTCGAACGGCGTGTTCGTCGCGATCGGGCTCGTCCTCGCCGGCGCGAACGTGGCCTCGAATCCGGTGCTCGCGGCGCTGCTGGAGCGGATCGTCCCGCCCGCGCGCGCGGCCCTCGGCTACGCGTCGTTCCAGCTGGTGTATGCCGCAGGCTTCGGCGCAGGTGGCATCGTCGCGGGCTCGCTGTACGACGCCGATCCGCATCTGCCGTTGCTCGTCACCGTCGCGCTCGCGCTACCGGTGGCGGTCGTGATCGCACTCGTCGTCGCACGCATCACGCGCTCCGACGCACGGCCCGCACCACTCATAGAATCCCGCCGGACCACCGAGGGGAGAAGATCCATGGCCGTCGCGAAGCCCACGCTCTACACGTTCCCGACGAGCGACGACGCGATGGCCCCGGAGTGGCCCGGCACGCCCATCGGCGCGAAGAACACGATCACCCGGCAGAAAGGCCGCACGCCCGTCGGGAACAAGATCGTCGACGCGACGCCCGGGCTGTTCCGCCGCCTGTTGGCCAACTCGTTCCAGTTCATCGCGACCTCGAAGCAGCCGGTGCACTCGCACGACGTGCTCATCCACGGGCTGCGGGTCCGCGCGATCACGAACAGCGAGCACCTCATCGGCTACTGGCGCGACAACTGGTATTCGCCCGAGGAATGGATGCGCAACACCGGCAAGAAGCCGGCGGATACGCCCGACGTGCTCGTCGTTGCCCTCGGCCGGATCCCCACCGAGCCGGAGGCCGCGTACTACTCCCGCGTGAACGACACGGTCGTGTTCTTCAACACCTCGTACTACGGCCAGCTGAAGAGCTGGGTCCTCGGCGCCGTCGGGCGGAAGCTCGCCGTCGAGTTCGGCATCCATTCGATCCACGGCGCGGTCGTCACGAAGGATGGGAAGGGGCTGCTCTACATCGCGCCCACCGGCACCGGGAAGTCGACGTCGACGTACGGCGTCATGGAGTTCCCGAACACCCGGTTCCACTCCGACGACTGGGTCTACGTCCGCTACGCCTACCCGACGAAGGACGGTCGGAAGATCTCGCCGGCACGCGTGATCGTCGACGGGAAGGACGTCGTGCGCGGCTGGCAGACGTACCGCTGGCTCGAGGAGCACCCGAGCTCGAACGCGACGGTGATCGGCCGCGCCCTCGACGACAGTGAGGTCACGACGACGGCGAAGGATCTCGATGTCGACCACCCCGAGGCGTACGCATACACGTCGGAGAAGGTCTTCTACCTCCGCTCGAACCTCGTCGAGAACTTTCCCCAGGCGGCGTACGACATGATCCGCTCGCGGCTCGAGAACGCCCCTGACGTGACGCCCGAGTTCATGACCGAGAACCGATCGTCGATCGACGCCGTGTTCGCGAACCTGACGGGCACGTCGCCGTTCGACAAGATGTCCGACGACGAGCTGCGCACGACCATCGGCCGGTTCTTCGCGTTCGAGAACACGCGGGCGATGCTCGACATCACCACGGTGTTCCCGAAGGAGCGCGTGTTCACGAACCCGATGGAGCCGGCGCGCATCAGCGCCGTCATGCTGCTGAAGCGGAACTTCGATGAGGATCTCGTCATCGAGCGGCTCTCGCTCGCGAAATTCATGGCCCGGCTCTTGGTCGGCAAGACCCCTACTGGAACAAAGGAGATCGTCTACAACTCGTACCGCGCCGTCGACGACAAGAGCGAGCGCGCCTGGATCGACACGATCGAGGCGAAGGGCGTCGACAAGATGTGGGACGAGTACCTCAAGGCCACCGACAAGCCGGTGACCCTCGAGGAAGAGCTGGAGATGTTCCGGATGCTCCACCGGTCGGCGAAGGCCTACGACGTCAACACGACGCTCCAGAAGGACCCGAAGATCACGAGCCGGATGGAAGCCGTGACCAAGACGATGCGCATCCTCGTGAAGGCGCTCGAGACCGACAAGGACGACTTCCACTACGACATCACGTCGTACGAGAAGCTCCTGGAATGAGCCGCCGGACCCAGACCTAGGCGGTCTTCGCGGGCTCCCGCTGGAGCGCGTAGGCCACCGCATCGTCCATCTTCATCGCGAGGCCGCGCTCGAGCGCGGCGCGGTGCTCGGGCCCGATATCGGCGGCGACCGCGCGATGCTCCTCCTGGCTGATGGTGCTCATCAGTTCGACGCCGGTCTGCGCGAGGACCGTCGTCTCGGCGCCGACGAGTGTGGCGTGCCGGTCGAGATCGCCCGCGGCCTTCGCGAGCGCGGAGAAGTTGCTCAGCATGATGACGATGCCGCTCGAGTCGTTCGCCTCGACCAACAGTCCGAGCGCGTCGCGCCAGCGCGCGCCGGCGCTGGCATGCTCGCCCAGCTTCAGCTCCGCCAGCCCGAGGGTATGGAGATCCCATGCCTGGGCGAAGCGGTTGCCGAGCTCCTGGTGGGCGGCATACGACTCTTTGACGTAGGCCGTCGCGCTGACCAGCTCGTCACGGGTCCGGTCGACGCCTTGCGCGTGCATCGCGCCCAGCGCCCAGGCCGCGCGGGCGACGCCGGCTCGATCGCCGATCTGCCGGAAGGCGTCGAGGCTCTCCCGGAGCATCGCGTCGCCCGACGCGTCGTCGCGCAGGCCGTCACGCCGGATGAAGAACGTGAACGCGTAGTTGTACGCGGCCTGCGCCTTGTCGGCGACGCTCCCGCTCGACCGCGCGAGCTCGTGCGCCTCGCGGTAATTCCGCCGGGTCGCCTCTTCATCGGCCATCCAGTAGGTCACGCCGCCCGCCGCCTCCAATATCCGAAGGCGTTGCAGCGGCGTCGTTCCCCGGACGGCGAGGGCGCGGTCCGTCCAGACCCGCGCCTCGAGCAGGTGGCTGCGCGCCTGCCAGAACCGCCACAGCGCGTACACAAGCCGCGAGCTCTCCTCGATGCGGCCGGTCGCGAACGCGTGGTCGAGCGCGGCGCGAAGGTTGTCGTGCTCGAGCTCCACGAGATCGAGCCAGCGCTTCTGCTGATTGCCCTGGAGCTCGGGCCCGGCGCGCTCGGCGAACGCGACGTACGCCGCGCAATGACGCTGCCGCAGCGCCTCGTGCTCGCCACTGGCCGCGAGCTTCTCGAGCGCGAATTCGCGGATCGTCACGTACATCCGGAAGCGCGGCTCGCCGGCGACGTCGTTCTGCCGCATGAGGCTCTGGTCGACGAGCTCGCTCACGCCGTCGATCACGTCGCGCCCGATCTCCCCGGACGGACCGCAGACGGACTCCAGCTGCTCGAGCGTCGCGCCGGCCACGAACACGGCGCACCGCGCGAACAGCTTCTGCAGGCCCGAGTCGAGGAGGTCGTAGCTCCAGGCGATCGCGCCACGGAGCGTTCGCTGGCGGTCGGCACGGTCCGGCGAACTGCTCGCGAGGAGGTCGAGGCCCTGCTTCAGCCGCGGCAGCATCGCCAGCGGGGTGAGGACCTTCACTCGCGCGGCCGCGAGCTCGATCGCGAGCGGCAGCCCGTCGAGGCGGTAACAGATCTCCGCGACCGCGCCCGCGTTTTCGGCCGTCACCATGAAGTCCGGCTTCACGGCCCGCGCGCGCTCCACGAACAGCGTCACCGCGTCGGACTGCGCGAGCACCTCGAGCGATGGCAGGCGCCCGGGATCGGGCACGTCGAGGGGCGGGACCGGCAGCTCCTGCTCGCCGGCGATCCGCAGCGGCGCACGGCTCGACGTGACCACCTTCAGTCGAGGGGCCGCACCGAGCAGCGTCGCGACGGTCGGCGCGGCGGGAAGGATCTGCTCGAAGTTGTCGAGGATGAGCAGCACCGTCTTGTCGCGGAGGTGCTCGGTCACCCGCGTGAGCGGCTGCTCGTTCCCGCTCACCTGCACCCCGAGCGAATGCGCGATCGTCGAGGGTACGAGGTCCGGGTCGGCGATCGGCGCCAGCGGGACCCAGAACGTCCCGTCAGGGAACCCCGGCCCGGCCTCCGCCGCGAGCTGCAGGGAGAGGCGCGTCTTCCCGGTGCCACCAGGACCGGTGAGCGTGAGGAGCCGCGTGCCATCGAGGAGCTTCAGGCCGTCGCGGATCTCCTTTTGCCGCCCGATGAACGTCGTGACCTGGGTCGGAAGGTTGTTCGGGATGCGGTCCAAGGTCCGTAGGGCCGGGAACTCGCTCGGGCAGCCGTCGATGATGAGCTGGAAGATCCGCTCCGGATGGGCGAGGTCCTTGAGCCGGTGCTCGCCGAGGTCGCGGAGCGCCACGCCCGCGGGCAGATCGCTGCCGGCGAGCATCCGCGTCGCGCCCGATGCGAGCACCTGGCCGCCGTGTGCGATCGCGGCGATCCGCGCCGCCCGGTGCACGTCGATGCCGACGTAGTCGGCGCCGGCGCGCTCGCTCGCCGGCATTCCCTCGCCGGTGTGCATCCCCATCCGCACGCGGACGACGGCGTCGTGCGGGAATTTCGTCTTCCCGAGGGCCCGCTGGCCGGCGGCAGCCGCGGCGAGGGCGTCTTGTGCGGTCGCGAACACCATGAACAGGGCGTCCCCTTCGATGCGGACCTCGTGACCCTTGGCGAAGGCCCCGCGCAGGGTCTCGGTGTGCACCTCGAGGACCTCGTGGTAACGGTCGGTCCCGAGGGCGTTGAGCAGCTTCGTCGAGCCCTCGATGTCGGTGAACAGGAAGGTGAGGGTGCCGCGCGGGAGCGGGCCGGTCGCCACGGGTGAATTGTCCGCTCGCGACCCTCCGGTTGCCACCCCGCCCGTCGGGCAGTTAGACCTGCATCGTGGCCACCGCACGGGGCGAGCTGACCGATACCCTCGCCGGCATCTCGCTGTTCGCCGACGTCGGCGCGGCGGAGCTGAACTCGATCGCCCACATCGTCGAAGAGCGCCGCTACGCGGACGGTGAGCGGATCCTGCGCCAGGGCATCAGCGGCTCGGCGTTCTACCTCATCCTCGAAGGCGAGGCGACGATCCGGGTCAGCGGCAAGGACTACGGCTCGCTGGGGCGCGGTGAGTTCTTCGGCGAGATCTCGGCGCTGCTCGGCGAGCCGCCGGTGGCCGACATCGTCGCCGCGCGCACGCTGCGCTGCGCGATCATCCCCGGCCCGGAGGTCGAGTCTTTCATGCTGGCCCACCCGACGGTGATGTATCGGATGCTGAAGGCCGAGGCGCGCAAGCTCCAGAGGGCCACCAGCTGGCGGACCTGACCCCACCTCATCCGCCTGGCGAATACCCGGTCGTCGTCGTGGGCAGCGGTCCGGGCGGTCTCCAGCTCTCGTACTCGCTGCAGGTCCGTGGCGTGCGCCACGCGGTGATCTCCGCCGACCCGTCGCCCGGTGGCATGTTCCGGAGGTGGCCGTTCTTCCAGCGACTCCTCTCCTGGACGAAGCCGTATGCGCCCGAGGAGCGCGGCTCGCGCTACTACGAGCGCTACGACTGGAACTCGCTCATCGGAGACGAGGACCGCCTGCGCGCGATCCAGCCCACGCTGATGGACGGGACGTCGTACTTCCCCGCGCGCGCGGAGATGGAAGCGAGCCTCGCGAGGTTCGCGCGCGAGGCCGGGCTCCAGATCCGCTACGGGTGCCGCTGGACCGGCACGCGCCGGGAGGGCGAGGGCTTCGTGCTCGAGACGACTGCCGGTGAGTACCGCTGCCGCGTCCCGGTCTTCGCGTTCGGGATGGCCGAACCTTGGAAGCCCGACATTCCCGGCCTCGACGTCGTCCCGCACTACGCGGACACCCGCGCGCCCGAGACCTATGCCGGCAGGCGCATCTTCATCATCGGCAAGGAGGTCTCGGCGTTCGAGCTCGCGAACGGCTTCCTCCCGTGGGCGAAGCAGATCGTCCTCGGGTCGCCGCGTCCGGTGGCCCTCTCGGTCGTCACGAAGTCCCTGGTCGGCGTGCGCGCGCGGTACGTCCAGCCGTACGAGGACCACATCCTGGGCGGTGGCGTCGTGCTCGTGAACGCGACCATCGAAGAGGTCGTCCGCACCCCCGCCGGCTTCCGGGTGCGCACGATGCGCAGCGACGGCGGCGGCCCGCTCGTGTTCGAGGTCGACGACGTCATCGCGACCACCGGCTTCACCCCGCCGATCGGCGATCTACCGGCGCTCGGCGCGCAGACCTCGGGCCGCACCAAGATCCCGGCGCTCACGCCGCTGTTCGAGAGCATCGGCCTGCCCGGCGCGTACTTGGCGGGCACCGTGACCCAAGGCGCGCCCGGACTCAAGAAGCACGGGATGCCGAGCAGCTCGGGCGCGGTGCACGGGCACCGCTACAACGCGCGGATCCTCGCCCGGCATCTCGCCCAGACGTATTTCGGGATCGACCCGGTCCGGCCGCAGTTGAAGACCGATGCGGTCCTCCCGTATCTCCTCGCCGAGGTCACACGCGCACCGGAGCTCTGGCACCAGAAGTCGTACCTCGCGCGCACGATCCTGGTCGATGGCGCGCGCGGGATCATCGACGACGGGATCCTGCCGCTGCAGCTGTTCGTCGACAGCGGCGGGCCCGACGGCGTCGCCGTCACGGTCGAGGCGAACCCCGCCGGCGACATCTACCCGGCCGTCTACATCCGGAAGGACAACGCGATCACCGAGCACCTCTTGCCGTCGAACCCGCTTCTCGATTTCGAGACCGCGGAGCACCGCAAGCAGCTCGCCGACGCGCTGAAGCCACTGGGTCTCTAGGCCGCCGCGCGCTGCGCTTCGGCGGGCCGGAGCGCCGGCCGGTTCTTGATCCCGAGCGCGTTCACCGCCGCGCCGGCCGCGAGCAGTCCTGCGGAGATCAGCATCGCGAGGTGGAACGCATCCGTCGACGCTTCGCGTTGGGCTTGCGCGCTCCGCGAGGTGGTCACGACGTTCAGCGGCGCATACGTCTGCCGGACGCCCGGGTCGTTCGGATCGAGCTGCGGTACCCGGTCGTGCAGTCCGGCATAAAAGCTCGTGGTGATCGCGATGAAGATCACCGCACCCGCGAGCTGCGGACCGACCCGGGAGATCGCGTTGTTGATCGCGGACGCCACCCCCGAGTTCTTCGCGGGCACGCTCGTCATGAGCGCGGTCGTGAGCGGCGCGACCATGATCGACAAGCCGAGCCCGTACACCAGGCTCGCCGGCAGGAAGTCCACGAACCAGCTGGCCGGCGGTAGATAGGTACCCGGGTCGCCGAAGGTGAAGAGCCACGAGCTGGTCGTGGCCGGCACCCGCAGGTACCAGAGCGTCCCGAGGCACATCAACGCCGGACCGATCGCCATGAATGCTTTGGGCCCGTACTTGCCGGCCAGCGCTCCGAACCGCGAGCTGAGGACCACGAGGAACAGCCCGGGCGAAAGGAACGCGAGGCCCGCGGCCGCGGCGGTGAAGCCGACCGTGCCCTGCACAAAGAGCGTGGTGAAGTAACCCTGGACGTAGAGCGCGCCGTAGATGAGGAATGTCGAGATGTTCGTCACCGTGAAGTTCCGTGAGCGGAACAGCTCCGGCGGGATGAGCGGATCCGCGCGGCGGGTCATGAGGATCGGGAGCGCGATGGTCGCGACGGCACCGATGCCGAGCATCACGAAGCCGAGCGGGTCCTTCCACTCGCGCTGCTGGCCGTAGATCGCGCCGAACGACAGCCCCCCGACGGCCAGCGCGACGACGAACGCGCCGAGCCAGTCGAAGCGGCCGCTCGCGCTCTCATCGCGGCTCTCGTGGACATGGGTCGCGGTCGCCCAGAGCGCCACGATGAGCAGCGGGACGTTGATGAGGAACGCCGCGCGCCACGAGATCGAGTCGACGAGGATGCCGCCGACGAACGGACCGAGGATCGTGGTCGCCGCGGACGCCGCCGCCCAGAGCCCGAACGCCCGGCCCTGGGCCTCGCCAGTGAACGTGACGGTGAGCAGCGCGAGCGAGCCGGGCACGAGGAGCGCGCCCGCGACACCCTGGAGGATGCGGAACACGACGAGGAGCTCCATGTTCGGCGCGAGACCGCAGAGCAGGCTGGTCACGAGGAAGCCAGCGAGCCCGAGGGTGAACATCCGTTTGCGCCCGTAGAAGTCGCTCAGGGCGCCCGCGAGGATCAGGAGCGCCGACACGGTCAGGAGGTAGCCGTTGTAGATGTACGACTGCCCCTCGAGCACGCCGAAGAAGCTGCTCGGAAGCTCGCGGCCGATCTTCGGCAGCGCGACGTTCACCACCGTCGAGTCGAGGAACACGATCCCCGACCCGAGGATCGCGGCGATGAGCGTCCAGCGCTGCTTCGTGGTCATGACGGCGCACACCACTGGAGCTCGTGCGGCGAAGCTCCCGGATACGTGAGCTCGCCCGCCTCGATCGCCACCTCGAGCCGGTTCGGCGGCGGCGCGAGCGGGCAGACCCATTGCGGGTCGTAATGGCAGCTCGGGTGGTACGCGAAGTTGAAGTCCAACCGCAGCGCGCCGGCGTCACCGCCCAGATCGGCGCCCTTGGCCGTGTCGAGGAGATAGCGGCCGCCGCCGTACGTCGTCTTGGCCGAGGTCGCGTCCCGGAACGGCAGGAACACGCCGCCGCCGTACGCGTCCAGCCAGAAGACTTCGAGTGTCCCGACCGGAAGGTCGACCGCGCCGAACCGGATGAACGGGATGACATCGCCGGTGCTCGTCCCGACGTCGTAGCGCTCGTGCGGCAGCGGGCGCACGCTCGCGCTGAACGCGAAGGCGGGGTCGTACTCCTTGTAGGCGAGCCCGGTGAACTTCGCGCGCTCGTGCTGCGGGAGTGCGGATTGCGGGTGGGTCCCGAACAGCTCATCGCGGCCGGTCCGCCAGTACCTGTGCGCGGCCACCGGGTCGTCCGGAAGCAGCACGCGCACCTCCGCGTAGAGCGTGTTCACCCGCCGCCGGTAGTCGAGGAGCTCGAGGTAGCGTTCGTCCACGGTCAGCGGAGCTTCGCCGCGGCCGCCGAGAACAGCCCGCTCAGCACGCGAGCGGTGGTCGGGAAGGCGTGCACGGTCTGCGCGAGGGTGTCGATGGGCGTGCCGAGCTTGATCGGGAGCACCGCGGCGTGGATGGCCTCGCCCGCGCCCTCCGCGGCGATGAACGCGCCGATCAGGACCTTGCGCTTCCGGTCCACGACGATCGTCAGGTGGCCGCGGTCGGCCTCGACGATGTAGCCCTTCGTGCTCTTCGGGAATCCGGTCGTCTCCTCGAACGCGTCGATCCCCTGCTCCTGCGCCTGATCCATTCGAAGTCCGACTGCGGCCGTCTCAGGGTCGGTGTAGACGACCCGAGGGGTGGCGCTGAAGTCGACGGTCACGTCGTCGCCGAGCGCGATCCGGGCGGCCATCTCGCCCTCGTAGTGGCCGAGGTGCGTGGAGAGCTCGTGACCGATCGGGTCACCGACCGCGTAGACGTGCTCGGCGACGCGCAACCGCTCGTCGACCGCGATCGTGTCGCCGCCGTCATACGTCACGCCGACGGTGTCGAGGCCGAGCGCGCCGAGGGCCTTCGCCGAGGTGCGGCCCACCGAGAGCTGGATGATCGCGCCCGAGACGCTCGTCCCGTCGGACAGCTCGACGACGTGCTCGCGGTCGGGACCGGCCTTGGGCCGGATTCGCGCGGCGCGAGCCTTCTCGCGCACATCAACGCCGGATCGGCGGAGGGTCTCGGCGAGGAACGCGGAGTTCATCGGGTGATCCGTCGGATTGACCCGGCCCACGATCGCCGTGCGCACGCCGTAGCGCGCGAGGTACTGCGCGATCTCCACACCCGAGGGCCCGGCGCCGAGGATGACGATGCTCTTCGGAAGCTCGCGCAGGCTCGTCGCTTCGACATTCGTCCAATATCCGGCGGCCTCGAGCCCCTCGAGCTTGGGGATCTTCGCGATGGACCCGACCGCGATGATCACGTCCCTCGCCGTGATCGCGTGCGTGGTGTTCTCGTGGGTCACGACCACCTTCGCCGGCCCCGCGAGCGTCGCGGTCCCGCGGAAGACGGTGGCCCCGGCCTTCTCGAGGGCGTGGACGTGGCTCCCGTCGTTCGGGTAGTCGGTCTTGATCCGGTTGATCATGTAGTCGCGCCGGTCCGACGCCTTGGGCCACGGATAGTCGCCGCCGTGGGCCTTCACCTCGGCTGCGTGAAGCAGCGTCTTCGACGGCATGCAGGCCCAGAACGGGCACGAGCCCCCGAAGAGGTCGCGGTCCACGATCGCGACGGATGCGCCGCGACCGCGCGCAAGGTGGGTCGCGGCCTCGCCAGAGGCACCCGCGCCGATGACCACGAAGTCGAACGTGTCCGGCGTGGCCATCAGAGCGCCCGGTACCACAGCTCGGCGCCGCGCGTCGCGACGAAGACGTCGAGCCGCGCGCCGCTCCAGGTGCAGCTCACCGCGTCGCCGCCGGGCGCGTCGGCCACGAGCTCCCACTCGACCCAGCGGGTGCCGTCCCACCACCGATGCCGGAGCCGGCCATCGGTGCCGAACGCGAAGACGTCGATGCGGTCCGCGCCGCGGGCCGTGGCCGCGGGCTGGCCGGTGAAGCCGGCTCCGAGCGATTCCCAGTCATGCCAGCGCGCTCCGTCCCAGTACCGGTCACGGAGCTCGCCGTCGTCGTGGATGGCGAAGAGCTCGCACTCTCCGCCATCACCCCACGACGCGACGGCTGCACTCGATGCGAGCGTGCCGCCGAGCGAGATCCAGCCGCCTATTTGATGAGGCCCTGCTTCTTCAGCCAGGCCTTGGCGACGTCCTTCGGGTCCAGCTTGTCCACCGAGACCTGCTTGTTCATCCCGTTTAGCTCGTCCTGCGAGAGCTTCGCGCTGATGCTGTTCAGCAGCTTCTTGATGGTGCCGTCGTCCTTGGCGAGGAGGTCGTCGCGGACGACCGGCGCGATATTGTCCGAGAGCTGCAGGTGCTTGTCGTCCTCGAGCAGGACGAAGCTCTTCGCGACGATGGTCGGGTCGCTGGTGAACAGGAGCCCAACGTCGATCTGCTTCCCGTCGAGTGCGGCGACGGTCAGCGAACCGCCCGCGTCGAGCGGCTTGAAGTCCTTGAACTTGATGCCGTACGTCTGCTCGAGACCTGGCTTGCAGAATGGTCGCTGGGGGCTCGGACACTCCGGCGGTCCGCCCAGCACGAGCTGGCCCTGGGCGTTGGCCGCGATGTCGCTCAGCTTCTTGAGGTTGTACTTCGCGGCGGTGTCCTTGGTGACGACGAACCCGTTCTGATCGGTCGCCGCGGCGAAGTCCAGGACGGTGAGCTTCTTCGGAGCGAGCGCGGTTTGAAGAGCCTTGGCGGTCTCCTTGGGATCCGTGGACGGCTTCGTAGTCTTGTCGACGAACGAGAGGAGCGTGGCGAGATACTCGGCGTCGACGTCGATCTGGCCAGAGTCCAGGGCCGGCTGGACGATCTCACGGGTGCCGAGGTTGAACTTGCGCTCGACCGTGTACCCGCCGTTCTCGAGGATCTGGGCGTACAGCTCGCCGAGGATGCCCTGCTCGTAGAAGTTGGTCGACCCGACCTTCACGGTGGGCTTGGGCGCCGTGCTGGTTCCGCCGCAGGCGCTCGCGACGAGAGCGGTCACGACCAGGGCGATGGCGAGGCGAAAGGTGCCGCGCATGATCTGGGACTCCTTCCGGGCCGCAGCGCTCAGTCTCTCGGCCCTGTGTGACCAGTATCTCCGCCTTTGGCGGCGACACGGCTACAACGCTGCCCGCTGGGCCCGTATGCCCGGCGAGGTCGACAGGCGCTCGACTGTGCCAAAGGCGACCTCCACGGCGATGGCAAGGAGTGCGACAAGCAGCGCCCCCACGAACAATCGGTCGTACTCCTGGAGCGCCAGCCCGTCCACGATGTAGCGGCCAAGCCCGCCTCCGGCGACGATCGCCCCGAGCGTGGCGGTCGCGACGACGTTCACCGCGGCCGTGCTGGTGCCCGCCAGCACGAGCGGCAGGCCAAGGGGCAGCTCAATGCGCCCCAGGATCGCGCGCTCGCTCAGCCCCATCCCCCGAGCGGCCTCGATGACGTCGCGATCCACGTTGCGCACAGCGACGTAGGCGTTGGTGAGGATGGGCGGGATCGCGAGCGGCACGAGCGCGATGAGCGTCGGCCAGAAGCCGAGCCCGAGACCGAGGGCGAATGAGATCGGTAGAGCGAGGGCGAGCAGCGCGAGGGACGGCACCTCCCGCCCGATATTCGAGAGATTGATCGCGAGAAAGCCGAACCGGCCGGTGTGCCCGCTGTACAGCGCGATCGGAAGCGCGATCGCGGCCGCGACGAGCACCGCGAGGCCCGAGAGCTCGAGGTGCTCGAGGATGCGGGTCTGCACCGCATCGCTGCCCTGGTAGTGGGCTGGATCCAGGAGCCAGCGAAGGGTGTCGATCAACAAGTTCATGCGGCTCGCATCCACGGCGTGAGCCGGCGTTGGAGCAGGACGAGCAGCGTGTCGGCGCACACGGCGAGCGCGACCGAGAGCACCGCGCCTGCGATGATCTCGGTGCTGAAGAAGCGCTGGATGCCGATGAGGATGAGGAAGCCGAAGCCGCCCTGGCCGATGAGTGCGGTCACCGTCACCAGGCCGATCGTCGAGATCGTCGCCAGGCGGACGCCGGCGATGATGACCGCGAGGGCGAGCGGCACCTCGATCCGCCACAGCAGCGCCCGCGGGGTGTACCCCATCCCGATGGCGGCCTCGCGGACATCCGCGGGCACGCCACGGATCCCGCGGACGATGTTCCGGATGAGGATCAGCAGCGTGTAGCTCACCAGCCCGATCTCCGCCGTGAGGATCGAGAGGCCGGTGATCGGCACGAGGAGCGCGAACAACGCGAGGCTCGGGATCGTGTACAGCGTCCCGGTCACCCAGGTGACGGGCGCCTCCGCCCACGGGATCCGCAGGATCAGGAGCGAGAGCGCGAAGGCGATGAGCAGGCCCGCCCCGACGGCGATGAGCGTGAGTTCCACGTGCTCGCCAAGGCGGAACACGAGCTCGTCGAGATGCCCGGCGACCCAGTCCCACCGGATGAGCGGCTCGCCCTCGATCATCCGTCGCCCCGGATCATCTTGCCGATCTTGGCGAGGGTGAGCACCCCACGGTAGCGGTCCCCGTCCACGACCACGCCGATCTGCGACTCGCTTGCGAGCATGCGCACGAGCGCATCGCGCAGCGTCGTCGACGGCGCGAGCACCGGCGCAGTCCGATCGACGGTCGAATGGTCCACGGTCGTGTCGAGGTCCGCCCCGCCGACGGTGAGCAGGCCGAGTCGCTTCAGGCCACGGTCCGATCCGACGAACTGCGCGACGAAGTCGTCGGCCGGATGCGCGAGGAGCTCCCCGGGCGGCGCGTACTGGATCAACCGGCCGTCGCGCATGATGGCGACCCGATCGCCGAGCCGGATCGCCTCGTCGATGTCATGTGTCACAAAGAGCACGGTGGTCCCTTGGTCGCGCTGGATCCGCAGCAGCTCGCTCTGCAGGTGCTCGCGGACGATCGGGTCCACGGCGCCAAATGGCTCGTCCATGAGCATGACCGGCGGCTCGGCCGCGAGCGCACGGGCCACGCCGGCGCGCTGGCGCTCGCCGCCCGAGAGCTGCGCCGGATAGCGCTTCGCGTAGCGGGCGGGGTCAAGGCCGACGAGTGCGAGCAGCTCCGCCACGCGTGCATCGATCCGCTGCGTCGTCCAGCCGAGCAGCCGCGGCACGGTCGCGACGTTCTCGGCGATGGTCTGGTGCGGGAACAGGCCGACCTGCTGGATCACGTAGCCGATGCGCCGGCGGAGCTGGGTCGGCTCTTCCGTGGTCACGTCGTGGCCGTCGATGAGGATCGCGCCGGACGTCGGCTCGATGAGCCGGTTCACCATCTTCAGCGAGGTCGTCTTCCCCGAGCCGCTCGGGCCGACGAGGATGCAGATCTTCCCGGCCGGCACCGTGAGGGACAGCCTGTCGACCGCGGCCTGATCCGCGTACCGCTTGGTGACATCGCGGAACTCGACGGTCGCTCCGCGCTCTGCCGGCATGTTCCCGACTCTAGTAGGTGCGCCCTCGCTGGCGGGCGATGTCGAAGGTCGCGGTCTTGGCGACCGCCATCACCGCCATGACCCCGGCCTGCACCGGGTCGCTCACCACCAGGTCGGCGGCCTTCGGCACCGACCCGGCCATGTTCAGGCTGATGACGAGGATGCCGCGTGCGCGGACTTCCTCGACCGCGGCGGTGATGTCGCCGCCCATGAGCGCGCCGGCGAGCACGAGGGCGACGGCGCGTGGCAGCCGGGCGACCGCGCGAACCGCGGCGGCGAGGTTCTGCTCGCCGACGATCGGGATGGTGTCGATGCTGATCTTCTCGCCACGGATGTTGTGGCGATCGGCCTCGGAGATCGCGCCGAGCGCGACCTGGCCGACCTGCGCGCCACCGCCGACGACGATGATCCGCTTCCCGTAGACCTCGGCCATCGAGGGGACGGGCTCGACCCGGTCGACCTCCTCCAGCCCGCGCAGGTCGGCGACGAGCGCCTCCGCGTCGGCGTCAGCCGGCAGGTCGACTTCGACGTGGACCCGCGCGCGATCGCCACGCTCGGGGATCTCGATGCCTGTGATATTTCCGCGATGCGCGAGGATCACGCGCGTGATCGCGTGCAGGGTGCCCGGACGGTCGGGCCCTTCGCAGACGAGCGCGACGCCGCGGGCCGGCTCAGCCAAGGCCACGCTCCCGCACCGCGGTGATCCGTCCGGTGTTGAAGCCGAGCCAGTGCATCCGGCCGAGGTGCCGGGCGTGCTCGACCTTCATGCAGCGATCCATGATCACGGCGAGCCCGCCCGCGTCGGCGATGCGCGCGCCTTCCGCGCTGATCACGCCGAACTGCAACCACAGCGCCGTCGCGCCGATCGTCACGGCGTCGCGGGCGATGTCCGGCACGGCCTCGGGCCGGCGGAACACGTCGACCACGTCGACCGGGAACGGGATGTCCTTCAGGCTCGGGTACGAGCGCTCGCCGAGGATCTCGGGCTCGCTCGGGTTCACCGGCACGATCGTGTAGCCGTGCCGCTTCAGGTAGAAGCCGATGAAGTTGGAGGGCCGCAGCGGATCCTTCGACAGGCCGACGATCGCCACGGTCCGCGCGGAGCGCAGCGTCGCGAGGATGACCGTCGGATCCTGGTAGCGCACTGGCTCGGTCATGCGCTCGCCGCCGCGAGCCCGCCGGCGAGATCATCGGTGAGGTCCCCAAGCGTCTCGAGCCCCACGGACAGCCGGATCGTGCCCGGGCCGACACCCGCGGCCGCGAGCTCGTCGTCGTTCAGCTGGCGGTGGGTCGTGCTCGCCGGATGGATGACGAGGCTCTTCGCGTCGCCGACGTTCGCGAGGTGGCTCCAGAGCTGCAGCGCGGTGATGAACCGTTGGCCCGCCTCGCGCCCGCCCACAAGATCGAACACGAAGACCGACCCCGCGCCGCGCGGCAGGTACCGCTTCACGAGGTCGCGGTACGGGCTCGAGCCGAGGCCCGGGTAGCGGACCGCGGCCACCGCGGGGTGCCCCTCGAGGAACCGCGCGACGCCGAGCGCGTTCTCGACGTGCCGCGCCATGCGGAGCGGCAGGGTCTCGAGCCCGAGCAGGAACAGGAACGAGTTGAACGGCGACAGCGCGCCACCGAGGTCGCGGAGCGACTCGGCGCGCAGCTTCATGAGATAGCCGTACATCCCGAAGGTCTCGTGGAACGCGAGCCCGTGATACGCGGGCGAGGGATCGGCCACCACCGGGAAGCGGCCGTTGGACCAATCGAACGTGCCGGCCTCGACGACGACGCCGCCGATGCTCGTGCCGTGGCCGCCGATGAACTTCGTCGCGGAGTGGACGACGATGTCCGCGCCGTGCTCGATCGGCCGGCACAGATACGGCGTGGCGAACGTCGAGTCGACCATGAGCGGGGCGCCGTGGCCGTGGGCGATGTCCGCGACGCCCGTGATGTCGAGGACGTTGCCGCCGGGATTGCCGATGGTCTCCCCGTACAGGACCTTGGTGTTCGGCTTCAGGGCCGCCCGCCAGTTCGCGAGATCGTCGGGGTCCACGAACGTGACCTCGATCGAGAGCTTCCGAGCGAGGTGCTTGAGCTGCGTCACCGTGCCGCCATACAGGGCGCTCGATGCGACGACGTGGTCGCCGGGCGTGAGCATCGTGAACAGCGCCGCGGCCTGCGCCGCCAGGCCGCTCGCGAATGCGACGCCGCCCGCGCCGCCCTCGAGGCTCGCCACGCGCTCTTCGAACACCGCGGTGGTCGGGTTCATGATCCGCGAGTAGGTGTTCCCGTACTCCTGCAGGTTGAAGTACGCCGCGGCGGACTCCGGATCCTCGAACACGTACGAGGTGGTCTGGAAGATCGGCACGGCTCGCGCGCCGGTGTAGGGGTCCGGACGCTGGCCGGCGTGGATCGCGCGCGTATCGAACCCGAACTCGCGGGTCCCCTGCTCGCCGCTGCCCCGTTTGTCCGGCTTGTCCGGCTTGTCCTGCTTGTCCTGCTTGTCCTGTTTGTCCTGGGGATCTTGCATCAGGCGACCTTCTCCCCCACCCGATCGAGGAACCTGCTGACCTCGCGGGTCATTTCCGCCTCTTCGAGGAGGAACGAATCGTGGCCGTAGTCGGCCTGGATGATGGCATGCCGGACGTCTTTCCCGTTGATCCGGAGGGCGGCCGCGATGTCTTCCGAGTCCCGCGGCGGGTAGAGCCAGTCGGACGAGAACGACAGCAGCAGCGTCGCGGCGCGGACCGTCGCGAGCGCGCGCTCCAGCGAGCCGGCGCCGTACGTACGCGCGAGGTCGAAGTACGTGAGCGCGCGGGAGATGTAGAGGTACGCGTTCGCGTCGAATCGCGCGGCGAACGCGTCCGCCTGGTAGCGCAGGTACGACTCGACCTCGAAGTCCGGTGCGGCGAGGTCGTAGAGCGGCTCCTCGCCGCCGCGCTGGAACCGCCGGCCGAACTTCTCTCGGACCGCCTGCGCCGAGAGATACGTGATGTGCCCGACCATTCGCGCCACCTTTATCCCCGCGTCGGGCGACCGACCGGTCCCGTCGTACGCGCCGCCCTGCCAGTCGGGGTCGCTGGTGATCGCGTTGCGCGCGATCGCGTTCCACGCGACGCCCTGCGTGCCGAGCCGCGCGGTGCTCGCGATCGGCACGATCGCCCGGACCCCGTCGGGATACGCGACCGCCCACTCGAGGGCCTGCATGCCGCCGAGCGAGCCGCCGCTGACGCCGAGGAGCGTCTCGATCCCGAGCTCGTGCAGGAACGCGCGCTGCGCGCGGACCATGTCGCCCACGGTGAGCACCGGGAAGGTCGCGCCGTACGGCTTCCCGGTCGCCGGATCGATCGAGCCCGGGCCGGTGGACCCGCGGCAGGAGCCGATGAGGTTGCTGCAGACGACGAAGTAGCGATCGGTGTCGAAGGCCTTGCCCGGCCCGATCATCCCGTCCCACCACCCGAGGCCGCGCTTCCCCCGCTCGGCCGCGCCGACGCCGTCGACGGTCGTCGGGGCGGTCGGGTCGTCGCTCCAGCCGGCGGCGTGCGCGTCGCCGGAGAGCGCATGGCAGACGAGGATGGCGTTGTCCTTCGCCGGCACGAGCGTTCCGTAGGTCTCGTACGCGATACGCACCGGGGCGAGCGTCTTGCCGGAGTCGAGCCGGAGCGGCTCCGGAAGATCGAGGTGCTCGGTGCGAATGGTGCCGACGGAGCCGTGCACCGGAGGGGTTCCCACGCGAAGACGCTACGCCGGGCGGTGGCGCAGCGCGCGGACGGCGACGACGGCGCCGAGGATCCCGAGCGCCGCCGCCGCGCTGATGCCCCAGTGGTCGGCGATGTGCGGGTCGAGCGCCGGATCGCCGAGGATCATGTCGGCGCTCGTCCAGATGAGCGCGAGCGCGCCGAGCCAGCTGAGCTGGGGCGCACGATCGAGGACGGACGCGATGATCCCGCTGCCGAACAGCACGATCGGGATCGAGATCCCGAGGCCGAACGCGAGGAGCGGCAGGTCGCCGTGGGCCGCGCCACCGACGCCCAATACGTTCTCCACGCTCATGGCCGCGTCGGCGACGAGGATCGTCACCACCGCATCGCGCAGGGTGCCGGCCGGCTGCACGCCCGGATGCGCGCCGGCGACACCGGGTCGCACGAGCCGGTACGCGATGATCGCGAGCACGACGCCGCCGGTCAGCTGCAGGTACGGGATCGCGAGCAGGAACGTGACGATCGCCGCGGCCAGGATGCGCAACACGACGGCGAGCGCGCCACCCAGGACAATCGCGCGGCGGCGCTGCACGTCCGGCAGCCGGCGCGCGGCCATGCCGATGAGGAGCGCGTTGTCGCCCGAGAGCGCCAGGTCGATGAGGACGATCGCGCTGATCGCCGAGAGATCCATCAGCCCATCAACCGTAGCAAGGCCGTCGCCGCAGCCGACAGCTCGGCGCCCTGCCGTGCCAGCACGTGGATCGCTCGCTTCGGCGGCGGATGGCCGTCGACGCGCAGCTGCACCAGATCGCCACGCCCGAGCTCGGCCCGGATCGCCATCTCCGGCAGCAGTGCCGCGCCCAGGCCGGACAGCACGACGCGCTTGCAGGCTTCGGTGTTGTCGAGCTCCATGAGGATGCGCGGTGCCGTATCGCCCCCGGCGAAGAACGCGAGCGTGATCGAGTGGAGATACGCCGCGGGGTCACGCACGACGAGGCCGGACTGCGCGAGCTCGTCCATTTTGACGGCGCTCCGTCGCGCCAGGCGATGCGATGGCGCCACGACGACCGGCACGGCTTCGGTGAACAGCACGCGCGACGCGAGATCGGGCAGCAGCACGAGCTGGCTCACGAGCGCGAGCTCCACTTCCTCGGCGCGAAGGAGATCTGCGACGAACCGCGAGTGGCCGCTCCGCACGAGGGTCTCGACCCGCGGATGGCGGGCGGCGAAGCGCGCGAGCGCGCGTGGCGCGAGGTACAGCGCGAGGTCCGAGGCCAGGCCGACGGCCAGGAGCCCGCCGCGGGCCTCGCTTCCGGCCTTCGCCTCGGTCGCACCGCGGCGCAATGCGTCCAGGGCGGCGATGGCGCGGGGCAGGAACCGCCGCCCCGCAGGCGTGAGCGACACGCCGCGCCGTCCCCGCACCAGCAGCTGGGCCCCGAGCTCGCGCTCGAGACCGTGCAGGCGGGCCGTGCAGGTCGGCTGGGTCAGGCCGAGCGCGTCGGCGGCGCGGCTGATCGATCCGCGGCGGTTCGCCTCGACGAAGGCCTCGACCTGGCCCAGCTCCACTGCTCAGATATAGAGAATATCTATGGTGATAGCAAGTCTATAGGGCTGTTCTATGTGGCAGTTACGAGCCTACGATGCGATCAGCGAGGTTCAACGGGGAGGCGTCTCGTGGCCGGGCTGAACCTGACCCAGAAGATCATCCAAAGCCATCTGACCGCGGGTGACCTCGCGGCCGGCACCGAGATCTCGCTCCGCATCGACCAGGGCCTCCTCCAGGACACCACCGGGACGATGGGCTTCCTCCAGCTCGAGGAGCTCGGGATCGACCGCATCAAGATCCCGTTCGCGGTCGTGTACGTCGACCACAACATCCTGGCGATCGACTTCAAGAATCCTGACGACCACATGTTCCTGCGGTCGTTCGCGCAGAAGCACGGCATCCACTTCTCGCGTCCCGGCACGGGGATCTGCCACTACCTGCACATGGAGCGTTTCGCGAAGCCGGGCCAGATCCTCCTCGGCGCGGACAGCCACACCGTCATGGCCGGCTCGGTCTCGATGATCGCGATCGGCGCGGGCGGCCTCGACGTCGCGGTCGCGCTGGCCGGGCACGGCTTCACCATGGCGATGCCGAAGGTCGTCGAGGTCCGCCTCGAGAACAAGCTCGGCCCGTGGATCCAGGCGAAGGACATCATCCTCGAGCTCCTGCGTCGCCGCGACGTGAAGGGCGGCGTCGGCCGGATCTTCGAGTTCACCGGCCCCGGCGTCGAGACGCTGTCGGTCCCGGAGCGCGGGACGATCTGCAACATGATCGCCGAGCTCGGGGCGACCACGGGCATCTTCCCGAGCGACCGCCGGACGAAGGAATGGCTCATCGAGCAGCAGCGGCCCGGTGACTTCGTCGCGCTCGGGGCCGACCAGGGCGCGCAATACGAGGAGCGCGAGGTCATCGATCTCGCGAAGCTCGAGCCGCTCATCGCCAAGCCATCGAGCCCAGGCAATGTCGTCCCGGTCCGCGAGGTCGCGGGCATCAAGGTCCAGCAGGTCTGCATCGGCTCGAGCGTGAACTCGGGCTACGCGGATCTCGCGATCGTCGCAGCGGTCATGAAGGGCAAGACCGCCCACCCCGATGTGTTCCTGACCGTGACCCCTGGGTCGAAGCAGATCCTCGACGCGCTCGCCGACGGCGGCGCCTATCAAGCGATGTTGGCGGCCGGCGCACGGATGCTGGAGCCCGCGTGCGGCCCGTGCGTCGGCATGGGCCAGGCGCCGCCCACCGGGAGCGTCTCGGTCCGCACCTTCAACCGCAACTTCCCCGGACGCAGCGGGACGGACAACGATCAGGTGTACCTGTGCAGCCCGACGACCGCCGCGGCCACGGCGCTGCGCGGCGTCATCACCGACCCGCGCGACCTGGGCGAGGAGCCGACGTTCACGATCCCGGCGATGGATCCTGGCGTCGATGACTCGAACATCCTCGTCCCGCCGCCGGCCGACGAGGCGGCGAAGATCCACGTCATCAAGGGCCCCAACATCCAGCCGCCGCCGCGCCAGTCGCCACTGCAGAACATGCTGCACGGCGAGGTCATCATCAAACTCGGCGACAACGTCTCCACGGGCGACCTCTCGCCGGACGGCGCCGTGGTCATGGCGCTCCGGTCGAACGTGAACGCGATCGCCGAGTTCACGTTCAAGCGGTTCGACCCGACGTTCCCGCAGCGCGCGCGAGAGAAGGGCGGCGGATTCATCGTCGCCGGCCAGAACTACGGCCAGGGCTCCAGCCGCGAGCACGCGGCCCTCGCGCCGAAGGCCCTTGGCATCCACGCCGTGATCGCGCAGTCGTTCGCGCGGATCCACCGGCGCAACCTCATCTCGCAGGGCATCCCGCCGCTCGTGTTGAAGAACGAGAGCGACCTCGCAAAGATCGAGCAGGGCGACGTCCTCACGATCGACGGCCTGCGCGTCGCGCTCGAGTCGAACAAGGACGACGAGACCGTCACCGCGCGTACGAACAAGGGCGTCGAGATCCCGCTGCACGCGAGCTTCCTCCCGAGCGAGGCGCGGACGCTCCTCGCCGGCGGTCTGCTCGCCGAGCTGCGCCAAGGTGGGGCACCGTTGTCGGCCGGCGTCGTGGTCAGCGGCGCGGCAGATCAGGGCTCGCCGCGGGAGAGCCACAACCTTCCGGTCGCCGGCGACGACGCGGTGAAGACGGCGAAGGAAGCGGCTCAAACGCCCCGGTGACCCAGGTGACCCACAGGATCACCCTCATCCCCGGCGACGGCACCGGCCCGGAGATCGTCGAGGCGACCCGCCGCGCGATCGAGGCGACGGGCGTCACGATCGACTGGGATCGCCAGGAGATCGGCGTGCCCGCGATCGTGAAGTACGGCACGCCGTTCCCGCCGGAGGCGCTCGAGTCCATTCGGAAGAACAAGGTTGGCCTGAAGGGCCCGCTCACGACCGAGTTCGGGAAGGGATTCCGCTCGGTGAACGTCGCCCTCCGCAGGGAGTTCGACCTCTACGCGAATCTGCGCCCGGCGAAGACGTATCCGGGCGTGCGGGCGCCGATGGGCAACATCGACCTCGTCGTGGTCCGCGAGAACATCGAGGATCTGTACGCAGGCATCGAGTTCGATCTCGGGACCCCCGAGCTCGCCGTGGTGCGTGCCGCCATCGAACACGCCGGGAAGACCCAGATCCGTGAGGACGCCGCCATCTCGATCAAGTACATCTCCGAGATGGGCAGCCGCCGGATCGTGAAGTTCGCGTTCGAGTACGCCACGGCGAACGGCCGGAAGAAGGTCACCGCGGTCCACAAGGCGAACGTCATGAAGTTCACTGACGGCCTCTTCCTTCGCGTGGCCGGCGAGGTCGCGCGGGACTATCCGAACATCGAGTTCGAGGACCGGATCGTCGACAACATGTGCATGCAGCTGGTGCAGAAGCCCGAGCTGTACGACGTGCTCGTGCTGCCGAACCTCTATGGCGACATCGTGAGCGACCTCGTCGCCGGGCTCGCCGGCGGGCTCGGCGTCGCGCCGGGTGCGAACATCGGCGAGAACGGCGTCGCCGTCTTCGAGGCCATCCACGGCTCCGCGCCCAAGTACGCGGGCCAGAACAAGGTGAACCCGATGGCCCTCATGCTCGCGGGCACGCTCATGCTCCGGCACATCGGCGAGCGCGAGGCCGGCGACCGGCTCGAGCGCGCGATCGCGACTGTCGTGGCCGTGGGCAAGGACGTCACGTACGACCTCAAGCCGGATCGGGACGACCCGACGGCTGTCGGGACGAAGGAATTCGCCGACGCCGTGATCAAGCAGCTGGCGGCGGTCCATGCCTGAGCAGGACCCGAACAACGCGCAACGGTTCCGCTACAGCACGAAGACGAAATACGAGTTCCAGTTCGGGTACTCGCGCGCCATTCGGCACGGTAACGTCATCCGGGTCGCCGGGACCGCAGGCCTCGACGACGACGGCACCCCGTTGTCCGGCGGTATCGCCGATCAGACGAAGCGTGCGCTGGAGATCGTCAAGGCCGCGATCGAGGACCTCGGCGGCCGCCTCGAGGACACGATCATGACCCGCGTGTACGTCGCCGACGTCGCGGCGATCGAGAGCGTCGCCGTGATCCACGGCGACTTCTTCCGCGATATCCGCCCGGCCACGACGATCGTTCAGGTGAACTTCATCGATCCACGGATCCAGGTCGAGATCGAGGCCGAGGCCGTCTACGGCGGCGCGGACGCGACGCAGCCGGCATGAGCGTGGTCCGGGTCGTCGTCACCGGAGCGACTGGCCAGGTCGCGTACGCCCTGCTCCCCCGCATCGCCGCCGGCGAGATGTTCGGCCCCGATGCCGAGATCGACCTCCGCCTTTCGGACATCCCGCCGGTGATCGAGAAGGCCACGGGCGTCGTCATGGAGCTCGAGGATGGCGCGTACCCGCTCCTCGCGCGCGTGTCCGCAAGCAGCGATCGCGCCGAGAGTCACCACGACGCGGACTGGGTCCTCCTGGTCGGGAGCGTGCCGCGCGGGCCGGGCATGGAGCGTGGCGACCTCATCCGGAAGAACGGCCCGATCTTCGTCGAGGAGGGCAAGGCGATCGCGGCGCACGCTTCGAAGAACGTACGCGCGGTCGTCATCGGCAACCCCTGCAACACGAACTGCCTCATCGCGCGTCACGCGGCAGGTGCTGCGGTACCCGACGACCGCTGGTCCGCCCTCACGCGCCTCGACCAGAACCGGGCAACCGCGCTGCTTGCGAAGAAGGCCGGGGCGCGCACGCGCGACGTCAAGCACCTCGCCATCTGGGGCAACCACAGCGCGACGCTGTACCCGGACTTCACGAACGCGACGGTCGGCGGCAAGCCGGCGGACCAGGTCGTCGCCCGGACGTGGCTCGAGTCGGAGTTCATTCCGGCGGTGCAGCAGCGCGGCGCCGCGGTCATCGCCGCGCGCGGCGCGTCCAGCGCGTTTTCCGCGGCGCAGGCGATCGTCGACCACGTGACGAGCCTCCTGACCAAGACGCCCGGCGACGAGTGGTTCAGCGCCGCGGTCGTGTCGGACGGCAGCTACGGCGTCGCACGCGGGATCGTTTCGTCCTTCCCGCTGCGCTCGAAGGGCGCCGGCGGGTACGAGATCGTGCAGGGCGTAACGCTGGACACCTTCGCGAAGTCGAAGATCGACGCGACGATCGCCGAGCTCGAGAAGGAACGCGACATCGTGAAGGACCTGCTGGGCTAGACCTAGTAGTGGATCGCGGGCGCGGCGGAGTCGCCCGGCGACCCGCCGGCCCCGCCGCAGGCGCCGGCGAGGAGCAGGGCAGCGAGCAGGCTCGCGAGGAGCTTTTTCATGGTGATCTCCTTTGACACTGTACGGATCGGGCGCGGCGGCGGATGTCCACGTTTTGTCGGTCTAGACCCAGGTCCGGCTCTCGACCGCGTAGATCGCGCTGAGGAACCGGCTCGGCACGCGGCCGAGCAGCCGCGTCGCGCTGAACCCCGCGCTCGGCGCGACCGCGAGCCACGTCGTGTAGCTGATCGGATGCGGCACCCAGATGTTCCCGCGGTCGGCGTCGTACTCGACGAGCACGAGCTTCCCTCCGGGCCGCAGGTACGAGCGGACCATCGCCAGGACCGGCGCTTTGTCCTTCACGAAATGCAACGAGTTGGCCATGAGCACGCCGTCCATGCCGCTGAATCCGAGCGGCCGGGTGAAGTCCGCGGTCCGTTGGTCCAGCCGGATGGCCGCGAATCGCGCACGCACCTCCGTTGCCTGCGCCGCGAGCGCGCCTCGATCCCTATCGATCGAGTGGATCGTTCCGCCCGTGCCGAGCAGCTCCGCCAGCGCGAGGGTGAACGCGCCGGTGCCGGAGCCGAGCTCAAGCCAGGTCTCGCCGGCGCCGACCGCGTCACGGATCAGCCCGACATGTTCTGAGTGGTCCACTTAGGTGAGCTCGGGCTCCGCTCTTGTCAGCGAGCGATGTCGGTGCGGGCGCGCTTGCGAACGTAGGCGCGGGTGTCGGCGTTCTCGACGAGGGCCTTGGCGCTCTTTCCGTCAAGCGGGTAGGTCGCGATGCCCCACGACCGCGCGGGCATCCGGATCTTGCCGCCGTCGGTCAGCTCCACCTCACAGCGGTCGAGCTCGTCCATCAACCGCTGCACGACGCGCTCGGCCTCGTCCCGCGGCGTCTCGGGCATGACGATGGCGAACTCGTCGCCGCCGTAGCGGGCCGGGACGTCCTCGGTACGGACCCGCCGGCCAATGACCGCGCCGAGCGTGCGCAGGACCGCGTCGCCGGCGAGGTGGCCGTACGTGTCGTTGACCCGCTTCAGCCCGTCGATGTCGAAGTACGCCACCGCGAGCGGCGTGGTGCGGCGCTCGGCGCGCGCGACCTCCTCCTCGAGGCGGTCGTAGAAGTAGCCGTAGTTGTGGATGCCGGTGAGGGCGTCCGTGGTCGCCGCGCGCTTCAGCCGTTCGTGCAGCTCGGCGACGTCGATGGCCGCCGCGATCTGGGCCGCGACGGCCTGCAGGAGCGTGAGGTCGCGCTGCCCGAAGACGCCCACCGACGGATGTGACACGACGAGTACGCCGATCGTGCGGCCGGACGAGAGCAGCGGCACGACCATCTCCGAGCGCACGCTCGGGTCGCCGATGTACCGCAGGTCGGTGCGCACGTCGTCGACGATCTGCGCCTCCGCATGATCGACGACCCAGCCGGCGAGGCCCCTGCCGTTCTCGACGCGCACGGGCCCGGCGAGATCCGTGCGCGCCCCGGCGGCGGAGCGCACGACGAGATCGCCGGTCGTCTCTTCGCGCAGCAGGATCGTGAACGCCGCGCCCGCCATGTGCCGTTCGAGGATCGCGAGGATGCGCGCGAGGAGCTGCTGCATGTCCAGCAGGCTCTGGAACTCCGGCGTGATCTCGGCGAGGATCGAGAGCTCGCGCGACGCCCCGACCTCCACCTCCGCCGCGGCCACGGCACCGCGGGCCTCGATCATGGAGACGAACTCGTCGACGATCTTCCGGTCGTACCAGACGCCCGCGAGCGTCCGCAGCTCGGCGACCGCGGCCTCCGCCGGAAGCGCGCGGCGATACGGGCGGTCGGCGAGCATGGCCTCGTAGCCGATCGCGACGGACAGGATCCGGGCGGCGAGCGGGATGCCCTCGGCCTTGAGTCCCATGGGGTAGCCGGTCCCGTCCCAGCGCTCGTTGGCGTGGCGCACGATCGGCACGACCGACCGGAGGAATTCGATCGACTCGAGGATCCGCGCGCCGAGGAGCGGATGCTCCTGCACGATCTTGCGCTCCTCGGGGGTGAGCGGACCGCTCTTGGCGAGGATCGTGGCCGGCACCCCGATCTTGCCGAGCGAATGGAAGAGCGACGCGTAGCGGAGGTCGCGAAGGGCGTCGCCGCCGAGCCCGAGGCGCTCGCCGAGGGCGACGGCCTCCGCCGCGATGCGCCGCTGATGGTCCTCCTGATAGCCGTCGCGCGCCTGGATCATCGCGGTGAGCTTCGAGACCGTCGACAGGTACGCGTCGTCGAGCTTGAGGTACAGCCGCATCGAGCGGATCGCCGTTGCACCCATGCCGGACAGGACGCCGATGAGCTCACGCTCGTCGTCGGTGAACCGGTGCGGCTCGGCCCACGTGACCAGCAGCAGCCCGACGGATTCCGAGGCCGCGCGCAACGGTTGAATGAAGAGCGCGCGGTGGCCCCACTCGCGCATCCGCGCCCGGGTCGGCTCGGGCGCCTGCTCGGTATCGGTGAGCTCGACCGGTCGGCCGGACTCGAGCGCGGTCATGAGGTCGCTCGGCGTCGCCTTCGAGAGCGCGAGATGCTCCGTCGGCCGCCGGCCGGTGGTGCTGCCGGCGAACTCGAGGGTCTCGCCGCCGGTGTCCAGGTAGACCGCCGCAGCCGATGCGCCGATCGAGGACACGAACGCGTTCGCGAACAGCTGGACGACGTCCTCCATCCGCCCCTGGCTGTTGATCTCGACACCGGTGCGGTGGAGATCGACGAGCCGCTTCGAGAGGCCGCTCGCGCGCGCGTACAGGTCGGCGCGCTCGATCGCGATGGCCGCTTCGTTGGCGATCGCGACGAGCAGCTCCAGGTCGCCCTCGTCGTACGCGTTCGGCTTCACGCTCTGCACCGAGATCGCGCCGACGGCGACACCTTGGATGCGCATCGGCGCGACGAGGACTGACCGTTCGTGGATCGTCCCCCAGGCGCTCCGGACGAGCCCAAGCTTCGCGAGGTCGCGCTCGATGTCGCGCACCAACAGGGGCCGATCGCGCTCGACGACCAGTCCAGCGAGCGTGCCGGCCACCGGGCCGTCCTCCCCCGGCAGCTCGCGATCGGCGTCGACGAGGAAGCGGTACGACATGTTGGAGCGCGCCCGATCGACGAGCGCGACGAAGAAGGCGTCGGTCTCGAGCACCGTCCGGACCTGCGCGTAGACCGCGCGGAACACCTCGGTCGTGTCGAGCGACATGCCGACGGCGTGGCCGACCTCGACAAGCGTGGCCATCAGGCGCGCGCGCCGCTCCGCGACGAAGCGGGCCCGGATGTCCAGATAGCCGAACACGAACGTCGGAATGGCGGGCACCAGGAACCACGGCTCGATGACGATGATCTCGATCGTGATGACGGCCGCGAGGCTCCAGAGGAGCTGCGCGCGGCCGGTCCGCACCAGCCAGCGCCAGCCCCGCTCGACCGACGCGCCGCGCAGGGCCGCGAGCAGGACATACAGCTGGCCGAGATCGACGGCCACGAGCCCGAGGACCGCGAGCACGGCCGCCGGGATCGACGCCGGTTCGCTGAGCTGCGGCGAGAGGCTGCGCCACGCGATGGCGTAAAGCAACGACGCCACACCGCTCGAGACCGCGATCGCGGCGGCATTGCGGATGATCTGCTCGCGACGCTTGTGGTTGATCAAGTCGCTCGTCGTGCGCGCCAGCGCCGCGACGATCGACACGGCGCCCGGCGGAAGGAAGATGACCCCCGCGACGATCGCGATGTCGGATGGGCTGAGATCGGCGTCGGGGTGGATCCGGATGGGCCGAGTGGCGAGGACGACGGTCGCGGCGTAGAGCGCGCCGACGAGCCAGAGTTGCACCGGCATCATCACGAGCCCCAGCCCACCGAGTGCGAGGAACGGGATCGAGGCCAGCGCCGTCGCCAGGATCAGGCCCGTCGTTGCGGCGCGGTTCCGCACCCCACCCATCGTCGGTCGTGAGGCTAGCAGCGGGTTCCGGCGTGACGCTGTCTAGCCGGGATCAGCTACCGCGAACGAAGGTACCGCTCGAAGAGCAGGATCCCCACGAGGATCGCGGCGATGATCAGCACCTCTTGGATCCCGCCACGTTCGACTCCCGGACGGATCACGAGCAGCACGACGACGAGGGCCAGGAACGTGCCGGCCGCGACGACGAACGTGCGCCGGCGATCCATCGCTACGCCTTGGTGGACGGCGGCTCCGGCTCGCCCGTGCCCGGCGGCGTCGGCGGCTGCCCCCCATTTGAGAGGATCCGGCGCTTCACCCAGGCCAGCGGGTCGTAGAACTCGGTCACGATCCGCTCCTTGAGTGGGATGATCGCGTTGTCCGTGATATGGATGTCCTCCGGACAGACCTCGGTGCAGCACTTCGTGATGTTGCAGAACCCAAGACCGGCCTTCTGGCGGATGAGCTCGAGCCGGTCGTTCGTATCGAGCGGGTGCATCTCGAGCGCGGCGAGACGTACGAAGATTCGGGGGCCGGAGAACGCGTTCTTGTTCTCCTCGTGGTCCCGGATGACGTGGCAGGTGTCCTGGCAGAGGAAGCATTCGATGCATTTGTGGAATTCCTGGACCCGGTCGACATCCTCTTGGTACATCCGCCGTGTGCCGTCGGCCTCCTTGGGCTTCGGTTTGAACGCGGGGATCTCCTTGGCCTTTTCGTAGTTGAAGGAGACGTCGGTAACCAGGTCCTTGATGATCGGGAAGGCCTTCATTGGCGAGACCGTGATCTCCTCGCCGGGCGCGAAGGTGTTCATGCGGGTCATGCACAGGAGCCGGGCGTGCCCGTTGATCTCGGCGCTGCACGAGCCACACTTGCCAGCCTTGCAGTTCCACCGGACCGCGAGGTCTGGAGCCCGTAACGCCTGGATCTTGTGGATGACGTCGAGCACCACCATGCCCTCGTCCGTCGGCACGGTGTACGTCTCGAAGCGGCCGCCGCTCTTGTTCCCGCGCCAGACGGACATCGTGGCGTCGCGCGTCTCGTCGGTCATGCCGGCTGCTTCTCCTCCGCGAGGACGAGCTGGCGCAGCTCCTCCGGGATCTGCGGGAGCGGCTCGGTCGCGAGCTCGAGCTGGCCGCCGCGCCTGCGAGTGACGACGTTCTTCTTCCCCCACTCGGGATCCGCCTTCGGGTAATCGTCGCGGGTCTGGCCTCCGCGGCTCTCCTGCCGCATGAGCGCCGAGCGCGCACAGGCCTTCGACACCGTGATCATCGACCGGAGGTCGAGGGCAAGGTGCCAGCCGGGGTTGAACTGCCGGTTGCCTTCGACGGTCACGCGGTCGACCCGCTCGCCGAGCGCGTCGAGCTTCGCGATGGCCTGTTGGAGCTCGGCCTCGGTGCGGATGATGCCGACCTGGCGCTGCATCGTCTCCTGTAGCTCGGCATGCAGCGCGTACGGGTTCTCGCCTCCCTCGCCGTCGAACGGCGCGAGCATCGAGCGCGCGGCTGCCTCCACCTGCGCGTCATCCACCGTGCGGGCGTTCGTCCGGCTCGCATAGGCCGCCGCACCGGCGCCGGCCCGGCGGCCGAACACGAGCAGATCCGAGAGGGAGTTCCCGCCGAGCCGGTTCGCGCCGTGCATACCGGCCGCGACCTCGCCCGCCGCGAAGAGCCCGGGCACCGTCGCCGCGGCCGTCTCGGGCTCGACCCGCACGCCCCCCATGATGTAGTGGCACGTCGGGCCGATCTCCATGGCGGTCGTCGTGATATCGACGTCGGCCAGCTCCTTGAACTGGTGATACATCGACGGCAGCCGTTTCTTGATGTAGTCGGCCGAGCGCCGCGACGCGATGTCGAGGTACACGCCGCCGTGCGGAGTGCCGCGGCCGGCCTTCACCTCGGTGTTGATCGCGCGCGCGACCTCGTCACGCGGCAGGAGGTCCGGTGTGCGGCGATTGTTCTTCTTGTCCTCGTACCACGCGTCGGCCTCGCGCTCGTTGTCGGCGGTATCGGCGCGGAAGAACTCGGGGATGTAGTCGAACATGAAGCGCTTGCCCTCGTTGTTCGTCAGCATGCCGCCGTCTCCGCGGACGCCCTCGGTCACGAGGAGGCCACGGACGCTCGGGGGCCACACCATCCCCGTCGGGTGGAACTGGACCATCTCCATGTCGATGAGGTCCGCGCCCGCGTCGAGCGCCATCGCGATCCCGTCGCCGGTGTACTCCCACGAGTTGGACGTGATCTTCCACGCCTTCCCGACGCCGCCGGTCGCGAGGACCACGGCACGCGCGCCGAAGAGGACGAACTTCCCGGTCTCGCGCCAGTAGCCGAACGCGCCCGCGATCTTGCCGCCGTCGATGAGGAGGCGCTGGAGGGTGCACTCCATGTATACGTCGATGCCCTTGTGCACCGCGTGCTGCTGGAGGATGCGGATCATCTCGAGCCCGGTGCGGTCGCCGACGTGCGCGAGCCGCGCATAGCGGTGGCCGCCGAAGTCGCGCTGGAGGATGAGTCCGTCCTTCGTCCGATCGAACAGCGCACCCCACTCCTCGAGCTCGAGCACGCGGTCCGGGGCCTCCTGCGCGTGCAGCTGGGCCAT
>DASYVN010000034.1:0-2066 GCA_035937095.1 Candidatus Limnocylindria bacterium | reverse complement strand
GGTCGCGTGCCGCTGGATGGCTTCGATCTCGAACACGCGCCAGAGCATCGTGGCGGGCTGGAACGCATTCGCAGGTGCGAGGCGCCGCAGCAGCTCGTGTCGGTCGAGCGGTCCCGCCATCAGCGACCGCACGATAGTCGGCCATGACACGCGTCGTCGCGGTCGGGTGCGGCTGGGTCACCGTCCATCGGCACATCCCCGCGATCCGTCGCACGCCGGGCCTCGCGCTCGCGGGCGTCGTCGACCGCGATCCGGCGCGCGCGGGGCGCGCCGCCGCGCGATTCGGCGGCGTCCCGCACGCCACGACGCTCGAGGACGCCGTACTCGGCGAGTTCGACGCCGTCAGCATCGGGACCGCGCCCTTCACGCACCACGAGCTGGTAATACGCGCGCTCGAGCTCGGAAAGCACGTCATCGTAGAAAAGCCCTTCGCCATGACGGTCGCGGAGGCCGACGCGATGGTGACGGGCGCGGCGCAGCGCGGCTGCATCCTCGCGGTAGTGCACAACTTCCAGTTCGCGCGCTCGGTCGCCACGGCGCGGCGTCTGGTCGCGAGCGAGCGCTACGGAAAGCTCCGCGGCGTCGTCGGGCTGCAGCTCTCGAACGATCGGCGGCGCCTGCCGGTCTGGTACCGCGAGCTCCCCGGGGGCCTGTTCTACGACGAGTCTCCGCACTTCTTCTACCTCGTGCGTGCGTTCCTCGGCGACGCGCGGGTCACGGACGCGTCGTTCGTCCCGTCGCTGGACCCGCGGGACAACACGCCTCGGAGCGCGCACATCGATCTCGCGTCCGGCGACCGGTTCGCGACGCTCGACGTGCGCTTCGCCGCGGCGCTCTCGGAGTGGCAGCTGCTCGTTCTGTGCGATCGAGCGACGCTCGTTTGCGACATCTTCCGCGACATCCTCGCGATCGTGCCGGACGACGGCCTGCATCGGCCGTCGCAGATCATGCGCAGCTCGCTGCGCGCGACGGTGGATCACTGGGCCGGCGTGATCACCTCAGGTGCTCGATTCGCGACGGGCCGCCTCGACTACGGCAACAACGAGGTGTTCCGCCGCTTCGGCGCGGCAGTCGCGAATGGCACCGCGCCGAACGGGATCTCCGCCGAGGACGGTCGAGCGGTCGTCAGGGCGATGCACGACGCGCTCGCGCGCCTGCGGCGCTGACCTCTGCGACCAGCGACAGGTACCGGCTCGCGATCCGCTCCTCGCCGTAGTGCGCCTCGGCCCACGCGCGTGAGGCAGTGGCCGCTACGCGCCGCCGCTGGGGATCGGCGACCAGCGCGGCGATCGCGACAGCGAGCGCGGTGCCGGTCGCTGGCACGCGCAGGACGCCCGCGCACGGGGCGAGCTCCTCGAAGGCGCGGTCGTCGCTCACCACGCACGGCAGACCCGCGGCCATCGCCTCGAGGACCGTGAGCGGCGTCCCCTCGTCGCGCGAGGGGAGCGTGAAGAGGTCCGCGGCCGCGTACGCGTCCGGCATCCGCGCGAACGGCAGGTCGGCTAGGTGCGTGAGCCGCGTCCCGAGCGACGCGAGTGCCGAGCGTTCGGGCCCGTCGCCGACCACGAGAGCGTGCCACGGCCCGTCGATGCGCGTGAACGCGTCGGCGACAACGGCGAGCTGCTTCTTCGCCACGAGCCGGCCGACGAACAGGATCACGGTCGCGCCCGCGGAGATGCCGAGCGCACGCCGCGCCACCGCGCGTTCGCGGGCGCTCGCGGGATGGAACCGCCCGAGATCGACCGCGTTCGGTATGTGCTCGCTCTCGAGCGCGCGGTCGATGTGCGTCGCGAACCACGCGCGCACGCCCGCGTTGACGAACGCGACGCGCGCGGCGTGCCGCAGGACCCGCCGCCCGACCGTGCGGTATGCGCGATAGAGCAGTGCTTCGACCGGACCGCCGAAGGCGACCATCGCGACGTGCTGGGTCACGATCGTGGGTACCCCGGCACGGCGCGCGGCTGCGTCCGCGGCGAGGATCGGGAGGTACAGGCAGTCGTGCAGGTGCACGACATCGGCGCGACGCACGGCATCGCTGAGCGGGCCGAGAGCCAGCGGGGACGGGA
>DASYVN010000033.1:0-11268 GCA_035937095.1 Candidatus Limnocylindria bacterium | reverse complement strand
ACACCGCGGTCATCGATGCAGGGTGGAAAGCGCTCAGCACCGACGCCGGCATGCCGGTGGTGAAGGGCCGGCCCGAGCTCGAGTACGCCACGAAGGGCGACGAGCACGGCGGCGTGCGCGGGGCGCGAATGACGCCCGGCGAGCGGATCGAGCTCGTGCCGAGCCACTGCGACACGACCGTCAATCTGTACGACGAGTACGTCTGCGTGCGAAAAGGCGTCGTCGAGGCGGTGTGGCCGATCGCGGCCCGGGGGAGGATCCAATGACGAAGCGAGAAGTCCTGAAGAGCACGGGGCCCACGTCCGGGCTGCCGTACGCGCAGGCGATCCGGGTCGGCGATCTCGTGTTCGTCGCCGGCCAGGTGGCGCTCGACCACGCGACCGGTCAGGCGATGGCCGGCGACGTCACGGCGCAGACCGAGCGCGTGCTCGAGAACATCAAGGGCATCCTCGAGAACGCCGGGACCTCGCTCGCGTACGCGGTCGAGAACTTCTGCTTCCTCGCCGAAGTGCGGCGCGACTTCGCCGCGTTCAACGCCGTGTACGGGCGCTACTTCGACACGAACGGACCGACCCGGACGACGGTGCAGGCCGTGCTGCCGCGTGAGGGCCTGCTGGTGGAGATCCGCTGCCTCGCGGTGATGCCGCCGGCCTAGCGCTGGCGCCGCCGCCCAGGCGTGCGGCTCGCGAGGACCGCCCGAGCCTTCGCGGCGAGCTGCTCGGGTACGAGGATGTCGAACGCGACCGAGAGCCCGAATCCCCCGTAGGGCGGTCCGGCGTCGGCTTGCACGATCTCTGCCGGGATACCCTCGGCCCGCAGCCGCCCGGCCATCACCTCGGCCGAGGACTGGTCGTTCGCTTGGTGGATCCGGGCGGCAGCCACGGCCAGGTGGGCTGCAGGGAACCGGCCAGGGCGGGCCGTTGTAGGGGTGCTGACACGGCAAATGTGCCGGGAGGTGCTCCAGTGGTCCGGATCGGGCTCGCGCTCCTACTGATCCTTTCCTCGGTCGGGCTGGCAGCTTCGGCCGCGGCCGCCGACTGCGGCCTGTGCGTCGCCAACGTCTCCCTCCAGACCCGCGACGGCCAGCCATGGGCCGCCGGGAAGCCGGTCACGCTCGTGGTCCAGGTCGCCCGCCACGCCCTCGGGGCGATCCCGCCGAGCGCCGTCGCGGTCGTCATGCAGACCGACGGTGACCGGACGAAGTGCCTCGACGTGCCGTTGAAGCTCGTCTCGAGCGACGGCTCGACCGGCCTCTACGCCGGACTGTTCTTCCCGTTCCGGGCGGCGCGCTACGACGGCAAGCTGTCCATTGGCGACGACGTCTCCGACATCACGTTCGACGTGAACAAGCTCGTCGCGGGCGCGGCACCGGCCGGTGACCTTCCTGCGGCAGAGCCGGTAGACACCTCCGCGGTGCCCGTCACCTTCGTCGCCTCGTCGCAGCTCCCGCTCGTCGCGGGTGGGGCGATCGCGTTCTGGGCCCTCGTCGCGCTGGTCCTCTTCGGCCGGCAGCGCCGCTCCGCTCCGGCCCGCCTCGCCTGATGCGCTCCCTCCGGCCCGTCGCCGCCGTCGCGATCGCGCTCATCGCGTGCGGCGGTGGCGCCGATACCAGCAGGCTCGGGCCGGCCGCGCCGGCCAGCTCCCAAGCCACGTCCCCGACCGCGACGCAGCCGATCAACGTTGACGACATGATGGGGCTGTACACCCAGCAGACGGTCTTCGTCGGATCGACCGGCCAGATCAGCGCGGTCACGCTGCTCAATCACTTCATCCGCTACCGCATCCCCGTCGGGGCCATGGTCCAAGCGGCCGCCGACAGCCCGGGCGAGTTCCTGTACGTGCTCGACGCGGACAAGGACCTCAGCATGCGGCTGCGCACGTTCGATATCGCCACCGGCACTGAGCGCGCGGCCCGCGACATCGGTCGCGAACGGGCCCCCGCCTCGCAACGGTCGCTGGCGACCGCGATCGATGGGCGGGCGCTGATTCTCCGCGCCGACGTGCGCCACGCGTGGGTCGATGCGTACGAGTACCTGACGCTGCGGCCGCAGGGCACGGTGATGGAGAAGGCTGGTTGCGGCGACCGGCTCCTTGCGAGCGGCAGCCGCGTCGCGATCGTGTGCCTGGCGACCGGCGAGATCGCCGTCGACAACCTGCGCGGGACAAAGGCCACGATCGAGGGCGCGATGCCGTACCTCGCCGGCGCGACGATGGCGGCCGATGGCACCATCTACGTCGTCACCGCGGACCAGCACCTGGCGGTCGTCGCTCCCAACGCCACCAAGCTTTCGCCGCTGCCCTGGCCGAGCGAATGGTCGGGTACGGTCGTGCCGGACGGCATCGCCGTCGCGCCGGGGGCTGAGTCCGCCGCGATCGCCGAGCGCACCGATGATGGCGCGTGGCTTCGGGTGTTCGCGACGAATAACCTCGCCCAGCGCCTCTCGATGCGCTTGGCGGGGGTACCGCAGGGCGGTCTCGTCGCCCTGTACCCGTTCGCCTACTACGCGTTCGGCAACAGCATCCGGCACGTCGACATGGCGAACGGACTACTGGAGACGATGGCCGATGTGGGCGGGGACGCGACGCCGCTGCTGGTGGTGAACCACTAGCGCATCGCGTCGAGGAGCGGGGTCACGTCGCGGTGGAACGTGTCGATGTCCACGAGCGGCTTCTCCGCGAGCGCCGGGATGCGCGCGTTCACGCCGTCCTCATACGTCGGGAGCTCGGCCCGGTAGTAGATGCCGATCGGGATGGGCTCGGTCTCGTAGCTCCGAGCCACGGCCGCGGCCTTCTTCATGATGATCTCGGCCGTGTCGGTCACGTCCTTCACCTTGCCGTCGAAGCCCTGCTCCTCGAGCTTGTAGAGGCGTGACTTCTTCTCCGGCAGGTCGGCGCCCTCGTACCACTCCTTCGTGTAGAGGTCGTTGTACGTGGGGCAAGTCTGCAGCACATCGACGAGGGCCGAGCCCTTGTGCTCGATGGCCTTCGCGATCATCCCAGCCAGGTACTTCGGCTCGAGCGCGTACCCGCGAGCGATGAACGTGTAGCCCGCGGCCACGGCCATCGCGATCGGGTTGATGCCGTCCTGGATCGCCTGCTCGGGCATCGACTTGGTCTTCTTGCCCCTCGCGAGCGTGGGGGAGGCCTGGCCCTTGGTGAGGCCGTACACGTTGTTGTTGTGGACGATGTACGTGAAGTCGAGGTTGCGCCGGCCGGAGTTCACGAAGTACCCGGCGCCGATCCCGTAGCCGTCCCCGTCGCCGCCCATCGCGAGGACCGTGACGTCGCTGTTCACGAGGCGACCCCCGGTCGCGACCGGGAGCACCCGACCGTGCAACGTGTGGAAGCCGTAGGCCTTCACGTAGTGCGGGGTCTTACCGGAGCAGCCGATGCCCGAGAAGCACGCGACCTTGTCCGGGTCGAGGTTCAGCTGCGCGAGGGCCATTTGGACCCCGGTGAGGATGCCAAAATCACCACAGTTGTGGAGCGTGGACGTTGTCGTCACGTACGAGTGCACGTCCTCGACCTCGAGGTTGTGGACCGCTCCCTCGTACGCGACGACGTCGTTGCGTCGGACCGGGGCGTAGAGGTAGCCATCGCGGATGCGCACGGCGCTCGGGCGGCTCGGCATCGGGCGCACGTCAGTACCCGCGATCGCAGCGAGCTTGTTGTAGCCAGCGGCGTTGGAGACGGTCACGCAGTAGGCCGTCGCGTGCATCCCGTGCGGCGTTTCGCCGCGAACATTCGGGACGATCCCCTGACGAAGCAGCAGCGTGGCGACCTGATGCGAGAGCTCGGCAGACGTCGTCTTGTACGAGGCGTTCCTCGGACCCCAGGTACCGTCGCCGGCCCAGAGGCCCCGAAGAAGGGCGCGCTGTGTCTCGAGCGGCGCAAGCATGAGTGGCTCCGGAACGCGCTTGTTCTCCGCGTCTTCCCCGAACAGGCGGCCAAAGATCTCGGTAAGGTAGCTCGACGAGACCGCCACCTCGAGGGTGTTGTTGCGCTCCGATCGGTCGCGGACCGAGGCCCGCAGCTCGAACACCTTGCCGACCAGCGCGACCGTGTCGTCGACCAGATCGCGCTCGTCGGCCGCGAAGGTCCACGTGAGCTCGCGCTTGCCGGTGCTGCCTTCGGCGATGTAGTAGCCAGCCAAACGAAGGAAGTCCTCGTTCAGCGCGACGCTGTCCGGAAGCGGCTTGCTGCGTGTGTCCTTGAACTTGCGCTCGTACCAGAGCGAGATCGACGGCTGCTCGACCACCGTGCTCGGGATGGGATAAGCGATGTAGTCGCCACGCCGGACCTGGTCCGCGCGCGACCACTCCGCGCTGTACTCGAGGTTCGTCTTGTGCGCGTTCTTCCGGCGCACCACGTAGACGGGGTGGTCCTCGGTGAGAAGTGTTTCGCCGAGGCCTTGAACGTCCAGCCGGTGAAGCGGTGCTGGATGCCAGTGCGACATGACTTCCGTCACCTTGTGGTAGCCGCCGTCATGACCGAGCACGAGATCGCCGACCGCCACGTCGGCAATGGGCTTGCTGCCGGCGCGGGTGACGATGCGTGTAGACGGAGCGACGCAACCTGGGCACCAATCATTGTGCAGGTCGGACTTGTAGTCCTTGATCGTGAATTTCACCGGGGCGACGGTCTTCGCGTCAACGGACATGCGTCACCACCGGCTCGGCTGTGCCACCTGCGAGGACCTTCGAGAGCTCGCGCACGAGCTCGTCCTCGCTGAACGGCCGGCCGTCGAACTTCAGGATCCGCTGGTCGATCTTCACGCCGGTCTGCTCGCGGATCACCAAGCCGAGCTGCCCGGAGTAGTTCTCCTCGACGAGGACGAGGTTCTTCGCCTTCGCGAGGTGCGCGGTCACGTCGTCGACCGGGAACGGCTTCATCAGCCGGACCTGGAGATAGTTGATCTTCTTGCCCTGCTCGGCGAGCACCGCGATCGCATCTTGGATCGTCCCCTTGGTCGAGCCCCAGCCGACGACGGTGAGGTCCGCGTCCGCGGGACCCCACAGCGTGCAGCGCTGCTCGGCGGGGATGGCCTTCAGCAGCAGGGCGAGCTTGCCCATCCGCTTCTCCATCATCGCCATGCGCATCTCGACACCCTCGGTGATGTGGCCGTCGGGGTCGTGCTCGTCGGTCGTCGACCAGAAGCGGCCGCCGGCCACGCCGGGACGCGAGCGCGGCGAGATGCCGTCCTCGGCCAGCGCGTACCGGAGGTACTCCTTCACGTCGCCGTGACCGTTCCCGTTCCCGTCGTGCCCGTCGTGCATCCGCACGAGCCCTTCGCCGTTCGCCGCGACCGGCGTCCATTCGGTGCCGGTGAACGTCTTGCCGCGGTCGATCTCCGGGTATTTGAGCTCGAGCTCATCGAGCGTGACGTACGACGCCGCGAGCTTCTTATCCGAGAGCACGATCACGGGCATCTGGTAGCGCTCGGCCCAGTTGAACGCGCTGAAGGTGTCCTGATACGCGTCGTTCAGATCGCCGGGGGCGATGACGACGTGCGGGAAGTCACCCTGCGCGGGATGCAGCACGAACTGCAGGTCACCCTGCTCCTGCCGCGTCGGCAGGCCGGTCGAGGGCCCGCCGCGCTGGTACATGACCAGGACCGGGCCCGGTGCTTCGGTGATCGACGCGAAGCCGATGCCCTCGACCATGAGCGCGAAGCCCGGGCCGGAGGTGGCCGTCGCGCTGCGCACGCCCATGTGCGCTGCGCCCACGGCCATGTTGATGGAGCTGATCTCGTCCTCGCATTGCACGACCAGGAGGTTGAACTCGCGCTGGTTCTTCTCGAGATACACGGACTCGTCCGTCGCCGGCGAGATGGGGTAGTAGGTCTGGAAGTGGCAGCCGGCCTTCAGCTTCGCGATCGCGTGCACCTCGTAGCCCTTCGCCATGAGCCGGGCCACGGGTTGGCGGCGCGGCTTGAGCGTGTACGGAAACTCTTCTTTGAGGTTCGCCTTCACGTGCTCCATCGCCAGGCGCGCGGCGCGCACGTTCAGGTTGCCGACCTCGCTCCGCTTCCCCTTGAACTGCCCGAGGATCACGTCGGCGACGAGGTCGATCGGGTAATCGCAGAGAGCGAGCGACGCGCCGAGGCCGACGGTGTTCTTCATGACCTCGTACCGGCGGGCCTGGTCGCCCTTGCCGATCTCGTCGAGGGCCGCCTTGATGATGTCCATGAACGGCACGGCGAAGAACTTGAGGTCGGGCCGACCGGTCGAGGACGGATCGAAATCGATCGCGCTGTCGTAGATGACGCCGGCACCCTCGGAGAGGTCGTCGATGTGCCCGTAGTGCGTCGGCCAGCGGCGGTGGTCGCCGTCTCCGGCAAGCGTCTCGTGGTCGAGGGCGACCAGGATGTCGGCCTTATCGCGATGGGAATGGATCGGTTCCTCGTCCACGCGGACCCGGTAGAAGCTGTGCTTCCCCATGATGTTCGAGTGATATTCGATGTTCGCAAAGACCCGAAGACCTGCGCGGCTGCAGGCTTTCGCGAAGACCTCGGCGGAGGCGTTGATGCCGCTTCCCTGAGGGCCACCGATCATCCAGGAAAGGCGGTTCTTCTGCATTGGGAAGTCCTATTCTAACTTGCGCATGTCGACACGTCGCGAGCGCGACACACTCGGTGAAGTCGCGGTCCCCGAGGACGCCCTCTATGGCGCGCAGACCGCCCGAGCAGTCGAGAACTTCCCGATCTCCGGGCTCCGGCCGTTCCCCGCCTTCATCCGGGCAACGGTGCAGGTCAAGAAGGCCGCCGCCATGGCGAACGCCGAGTCCGGCCGTCTCCCAGAAGAGCTGTGCCGCCCGATCGTGGCCGCCTGCGACGAGATCTTGGCTGGAAAGCATCTCGACCAGTTCGTCGTCGACGTGTTCCAGGCCGGCGCCGGCACGTCGCACAACATGAACGCGAACGAGGTCATCGCCAACCGCGCGAACGAGATCCTCCGAGCGGGCAAGCGCGGCGAGTACGCGAAGGTGAACCCCAACGACCACGTGAACATGGCCCAGTCCACCAACGACGTCACTCCGACGGCGATCCGGCTGGCGCTCCTTGACCTCACCAGGGCGGTGACCGCGGAGCTCGATCTGCTCGGTGACGCCTTCGCCGCCAAGTCCAAGGAGTACGCGACCACCGTGAAGCCCGGCCGGACCCACCTCCAGGACGCCGTGCCGATCACGTTCGGCCAGGAGTTCGGTGGCTGGGCCGTCCGGATGAAGAGCGCGGCCGCGCGCCTGCGCGCGGCGCGGACGGAGCTGTGCGAGCTCGGCATCGGCGGCACGGCCGCGGGCACCGGCTTGAACGCCGATCCGGAATACCGCGCGCGGGTCTGCAGCCACCTCGCGGAGTGGACCGGCGATCCGATCGTCCCCGCGACCGACCTCTTCGCGGCGATGCAGTCGACGGCGGCGTTCGTGCGGACCTCGAGCGGGATGCGGACCGCGGCGATCGAGCTCTCGAGCATCGCCAACGACATCCGGCTCATGGTGTCGGGTCCGCGCACCGGATTCGGCGAGCTGATCCTTCCCGCCGTGCAGCCGGGCTCGTCGATCATGCCGGGCAAGGTGAATCCGTCGATCGCCGAGATGGTCGACCAGGTCTGCTATCAGGTCATCGGCAACGACACCGCGGTCATGCTCGGCGCGCAGGCCGGCCAGCTCGAGCTCAACGTGATGATGCCCGGCATGAACTTCGCGCTCTGCTTTTCCGCGACGATCCTCGCCAACGCGACGCGGGTGTTCCGCACCAAGTCGATCGAGGGCATGAAGGTCGACGAGCAACGCGCGAAGGAACACGTCGATGCGAGCCCGTCGCTCATCGTCACCGCGCTCGCGCCGCACATCGGCTACGCGAAAGCCGCGGCGCTGGTGAAGCGCGCGCTCGCGGAGCGCAGGCCGCTCATCGACGTCGCGCTCGAAGAGAAGGTGCTGCCCCGGGCGGACCTGGAGCGGGTGCTCGACCCGCTGCGCATGACCAAAGGCGGGGTCCAGAGCTGATCCGCGCCGTCGCGGTCGCTGGTGAGATCGCCATCGGGCTCGCAGGACTCGTGTTCACCGCACAAGGCCTCGGGCTGACGCACAGCGTGCGCAGCTTCATGAATGACCGTCCGGAGTGGATCGCGATCGGTTCGGGGATGGTGGTCCTCGCGCTCGTGTTGTTCTGGGTCACCCACCGGCGGCCGGCGGCCTCGTGACGAAGCGTGCCATCGCCGCGTTCGCGCACCCTGACGACGAGACGTTCTCCGTCGGCGGCACCCTCGCGCGGGCGGTGTCGCTGGGGTGGCACGTGACCGTGATCTGCGCGACGCGCGGTGAGGTCGGCGAGATCGGGCCGGGCACGAACGCGACGCCGCAGACCCTCGGCGCGGTCCGCGAGCGGGAGCTGCGCGCCGCGTGCGCGGCCCTCGGGGTCACCGACGTGCGGCTCCTCGGATATCGCGACTCGGGAATGGATGGCACGCCCGAGAACAAGGACGGGCGCGCGTACGTGAACGCGCCTGCCGACGAGGTGATCGGCACGCTGGTGGCGCTGTTTCGCGAAGATCCGCCCGCGGTGGTGTTCACGTTCGACGCGAGCGGCATCTACGGTCATCCCGATCACAAGGCGATCCACCGCCACGCGACCGCGGCGTTCGATCGAGCCGCCGCCCCCGACGCGCGGCTGCTGTACACGGCAATCCCGAAGAGCGTCGCGAAGATCATCGGCGAGCAGCTCCGTGCCGCCGGGGTCCAGGACGGACCGCCCGGCGACTTCGGCGTGCCGGACGAAGAGGTCGACATCCGCGCCGACGTGCGCGCGTTCGCCGAGCCGAAGCGCAGGGCGGTCGCGGCACACGCCACCCAGGTGCAGGAGTGGCAGGCGCACGTGTCGGAAGAGCAGCGGATAAAGCTGCTGTCGACGGAGTACTTCCACGTCGCACGCGGCTCGAAGCCGCGCGGCGACGATCCGCTGGCCTAGCCGGAGGCCTGCCGCTCGTCCGCGACGAGCGCGCCGTGCGGGCTCACGCCGCGGTGACTTCTTCCATCGCCTGTGGCGGGCTCGTCCGCAAACGGCCGAGCCGGCCGACGATGCGCCGGGTCAGGCCGTCCATCGCGGCGTAGCCCGCCCCGATACCGGTCGGCGGGTTACCGGCTGGCAGGAGCAGGCCGGGCAGCACCGGCGACCAGCGCCAGATGCCCCAGCCGGTGCCGTACAGCTCGAGGGCCATCGTGAGCATGAAGCTCACCGCGTAAAGGAGCGGGAATCGGCCGCGGACGATGAACCGGATGAAGACGGCCCAGGTGACGAACCCGAGCAGATCGGGGAGCGGCGGGTGGATGAGCCCCCACAGCATGTAGACCGTCGCGGCAGCCGTGACCGCGACGACGATGCGTCTGGTATGACGCTGGAGGAGGGGGAGCGACGCGGTGCGCAGCGCCGCGACGTAGAAGAGGCCGTGGCCCGCGGGCACGAAGAGCGGGAGGTTACCCAGGCGGTAGCGGTACGCGCCCCACACGATCGACGCGACGATCTCGAGGACGGTGGCGACGCAGACGAGCGTGATCACCTGCACCCGGATCGCCGGCGACTGCAGGGCGAGTGCGATGGCGAGGAAGACCCACGCCGACACTGAGAGCAGGAGCTGCTGCGATGCGTTGCTCGCGCTGTCCAGCGGCAGCGCGACGAGCCCGAACGCAGTGAACGCGCCGACGAACGCGAGCGAACCGCGAGTGCTCACTCGACCCTGATGGTCTTGATCTTGTCGCCGATCTTCACCGCATCCGCGACATCCTGCCCCGCTGTCACAAGTCCGAAGTTCGTGTACTTCCCATCGAGGAACCGGCACTCGCCAATGCAGACGAAGAACTGGAAATCGTTACTGATGGTGATGTCGCTGCCGCGCGCGATGCCCACCGCACCCTTCACGAACGGCAGATCGCTGAGCTCCGTGCACTGCGTGCTCCCGCCGGTGCCATTTCCCGCCGGATCGCCGCCTTGGATGACGAAGTTCGGTTCGACTCGATGGAAGGTCAGTCCGTCGTAGCGGCCGGTATTGGCTCTGATCGCAAAGTTGGAGACGGTCTTCTGCGCCTTGTCCGGTCGAAGCTGGATGACGATGGTCCCGCCCTTTTCGAGCGTGACCGTCGCCTTGGTCGACGGCTGATTCGGCGCGCCCTGGCAGACCGTCGTCGGGGCAGCCGTGCGGATCACTGGTCCGGTCCGGATCGGCGTGGCCGTCGGTGCGGCGACGGTGCTGCCGCATGACGCGGCCACGATGACCGCCACTACCAGCGCGAGGGGTCTCATGCGACGGCGACCTTCTTGATCCTGTCGCCGATGCGGATGCCACTGACGACGTCCTGGCCGCTCGTCACCTGGCCGAAGTTCGTGTACTGGTTGTTCAGCCAAGACGCATCGGTCTTACAGACAAACCACTGGGAATCGTTATTGATCTTGATGTCCGGCCCGCGAGCGATGCCGGCGCTGCCCTTCGAGAACGGCAGGTCGTTCAGCTCGCTCGGCATCTTCCCGCCGCCGCGGCCGGTGCCGTCGGGGTCACCGCCCTGGACGACCCAGTCCTCGACGCGATGGAAGGTCTTGCCATCGTAGAAGCCGCTCTTCGCCTTCGAGACGAAGTTCGCGACCGTGCTGGCGGCCTTGTCCGCACGCAGCGCGATGGTGAAGCTGCCTCCGCGCTCGAGCTCGATGGTGGCGGTCTGCTGATCGCTCGTGACGCACCTCCGATGAACGTGTCCCGTTCGACCATACTTGATGGCCCGATGTCCACGTACCAGGCACCCCGCGGGATGCGGGATCTGCTCCCCGAGGAGGCGGCCGGCTTCGACCGGCTGTTCGCCGTCACGCTCGCGCGGGCCCAGCGCTACGGCTATCCGCGGATCGTGACACCGGTGGTCGAGGACCGCGACGTGTTCCTCCGCTCCGCCGGCGCGACGAGCGACACCGCGGGCAAGGAGATGTACGACGTCGTGCTCCACGGCACCGGCGGCCTGGCGCTCCGCCCCGAGGGGACCGCTCCGGTGACGCGGGCGTACCTCGAGCACGGCCTGCACCGCGCGCCGCAGCCGGTGCGCTTCTTCTACTGGGAGCCGATGTTCCGCGGGCAGCGCCCGCAGAAGCTGCGCTACCGCCAGTTCTGGCAGTGGGGCCTCGAGAACTTCGGCACGGCCGAGGCCGCTGCCGACGTCGAGATCATCGAGTTCACGAACGGTCTCCTTGCCGAGGTCGGGCTCACCGACGTCGTCCTGAAGGTGAACACGATT
>DASYVN010000032.1:0-2250 GCA_035937095.1 Candidatus Limnocylindria bacterium | reverse complement strand
ACCTGCCAAGCAGTCGACCGACGGCACGTCCGGGCAGGGTGGCGTTGGAAGTCGGACGAGCGAGGCCGATCAGAACGGCGGTGGGCAGACCGACGGTGGCGAGAAGACCGACGGTGGCAGGCAGGGCGGCGGCGTGGACGGCGGGAGTACCGGCCAGTAGGACCATCGTCCGTTCGCCCGAATTCACCCGAATGGTTAAGGCGGGCGGCGCGTCAAATTGTGTGTAGGGTGGCGGACCGATCCGCCGACTCGTGGGAGGTTCTAGATGCTGAAGTCACCACTGGCGGCGATTCTCGCGACCGGGCTCCTGCTCACCGCGGGCGCCGGGACCGCCGTCGCGACCGACCCGCTGCCCAACCCGAACGCCGTGACGGTGCCGGTGGACGAGCAGTGCGGCGCCGAGGGCGAGCAGGTCGGCAACCAGGAAGACACCGCCGCCTGCAACACCGATCAGGCCGAACAGGACAAGGCCGGCCCGGACGAGAAGGGCGGCGGGCAGACGGGCGAGAAGGGCGAGTCCGGCGTCACCGGCGCCACCGGTGCGTCCGGCGCGACGGGTGCGACCGGCGCCTCCGGCGCGACCGGCGAGCAACAGGGCCACAACTAGAGGCAGCCAAGTAGATCCCACCGTCCCCCCAGACGCGAACGCTGAGGCCCGGTCGACGATCGTCGACCGGGCCTCAGCAGGTCCTGAACGAGTACTCCGGCGCCGACTCGACGTAGCGGCCGCTGCGGCCAGAACGTCCTTGGCCGCACCGCCCTCCGCGCTCGCTGATGCCTGGCCACGAACGTGATCGCGATCGTCGAGTGGCCGAGCATCTCGGAGACGATCCTCGGATGAACGCCGCGGCCGAGGAGCAGCGTCGCGGCAGTGTGGCGAAGGTCGTGGAAGCGGCAGGCCCGCCTGAGCGAGCACGCGCTGCAAGGCCCACCGGACCCGGTCGGGACTCGTGGGAGCGCCGGCCTCGTCGGCGAACACGACGTGGAGCGTTCATCGAGGTTGCAAAGACACCTCGGCGCAACGCGTTACGCCGCCGAGGCGTTGGCCGCGATCAAGGCAAGGGCTGTGCGGGACGTCGGCCAGGACGATGGAGTCCGCGCTCTACGGGCACGGCCTGATCATGCGTGGGATTGCTCGATTTCCCTCGGCTGGCGTGCGCTTTGGTGGCCTGAGTATCGTTCGACACGGATGCGCAGGGCGCTTGGGGAGGCGCCCGTCCTTGGCCCGGGATCGAAGCTCGAGCAAGGTCCGTCACGATCGTGATCTCAATGGAGGATCGGGGCGGCCTGGCTGCGCGCCTCGCGTAAATCACGACCCGCGATGAACCGCGCCAAAGGAGAACAATCGATGTCAGCCCAACAACTCGCGAGCCATGCTCGCGTCGTACGGCTCAAGAATGACCCGGCCAATACCGACGCCGCGATCAAACACTGGACCACCGAGATATTGCCGCTGATCAAAAAGCAGGACGGTTTCCGTGGCGTCACGCTCGTCGGGAATCGCAAGACCGGCGACGGGCTTTCCGTGTCCTACTGGGGCAGCGAACGCGCGATGCAGAACGCCCGTCCCCAGGTGCGCCCCCAGGCGGAGAAGATGCTGAACAGCACCGGCGGCAAGATCGTCGACGAGGACGAGTGCGAGGTCGCGGTGCACGAGCGAATCCAGCCGGCCAAGGCGGGCGTGTTCGTCCGCGTGACGACCATCGAGGCCGATCCGGCCAAGGCCGCCGAAGGCATCGCGCATTTCAAGGAGAAGGTCGTTCCATTGATCCGCGCGCAGGCCGGCGCTCGCACGGCGGTGCTGTTCATGAATCGGAAGTCCGGGCGGTCCTTCTCCGCGACCGGCTGGAACACCGAGAAGGATCTCCAGAACAGCGAGCCGGCCGTCACCGCCCTTCGCGACGAGGCGATCAAGAAGATCGGCGGGAAGAGCAGCAAGGTCGAGGCGTTCGAGGTGTATTTCACCGAGATCCTCACGCCCGCTTCAGTAGCCAGCTAGCGATCTACCGAGGGACGGCCGCGGAACCTTCGATCGATCGTGAAGGACGCGGTCGTCCCCGGTGCCTACCAGCGCGATGGCGGGAGTCGGTCAGTGCGCCGTCCACACCAGGAAGAAGGCGCCGTAGCTGAACGTGATCTGCTTCCTCCCGGTCCCGTCCGCGTTCATCAGGTACAGGCCGTTGTCGCCGCTGAAGACGATCTTGCTGCCGTCCGGACCGAACCTGCGCAAAGTGAAAGGATGGGACCCCA
>DASYVN010000031.1:0-3016 GCA_035937095.1 Candidatus Limnocylindria bacterium | reverse complement strand
GCAGTCGCTCCTCGCGGCGAGCGAGCAGCGCACCCAGCACGAGGTGACGACCCACAACTACCACCACGTGAAGATCGAGGACACCCCGCCGAACTACGCGAAGGGGCCGCTCAAGGTCCGCCGGGCCGACTACATCTAGGGGGCGCCCCGGCGGTCCGCCATCAAACGCAGGGAAACGCATGACACGAGGAACGCGAGCAGCACGCCCGCGACCACGTCCGCGATGTAGTGCTGCTTCACGAACACGGTCGACACGACGATGAGCGCCGCCCAGATCGCCACCGGTATCCCGATCCGCCAGTCGACGCGCGATCAATGGATCGCGAAGATCGTCGAGAGTGACGCATGCAGGCTCGGGAAATCGTTGTACAGCTGGTCGCCGGCGTAGACGTCGCGAATCATCTAGCCGGATCTCTCCGCGGCGATCAGATCCAGGCTGAGACACGACCAGCCAAAGTCCGTCGCGCCATAGCCCTCGGCCGTGAAGGGGTCGTAAAACTCCCGGATCCCGCCGCGTGCCTGCATCGCGACGGTGCGGCGGGCGAGCTCGCTCGCGATGTCATCGAAGCCATGCGTGCGAAGGCCCCAGTACAGGTACCAGTTCACGTTCACCCAGGTCGGGCCCCGCCAGGTGGTCTTCGTCTGCCACGTCGGATCGAAGGTCGGATCGTTGGCGGCCACGCTCGGCACGGGGAACGGCAGCCAGAATTCCTCCTCATTCAGCAGGTGCTCGTGCACCAGGCGCTTCGCGACCCCCGTGTCGAGATCGGGAAGGATGAGCGGGAACAGCGCGGTGAAGGTCAGGAGCTTGACCTGCTCCTCGCCCGCGCCGGAGAGATCCCAGAACAGCCCCGCCTGCTCATCCCAGCACTTCGCGACGAGCGCCTTCAGTGTGCGGTGGTACGCACGCTGGAACCGGTCGCCGTCGGGAGCGCCCACGGCGCGCGACAGCTTGGCCAGAGCGCGAAGGCCGTCGGCGTAGATCGAATTCATCATCACGTCCTCGAACAGGAACACATCGAGGAGCGGTTGCGTCTGCGGGGGCACGTCCGTATACGCGGTGAACAGCCGCTGCATCGAGCGCTGGAGCGTGGGCAGCGTGTCCTCCGACGGGTCGTAAGGGATGCCCATCGCCTTGTCGTACTTGGGGCTCGCGTCGAGGCCCGACTCGTCGGGCTGGATGATCGCGACCAGGCCGTCGTTGTCGGGGTCGCGCACCCGGGCGAGCCAGTCGAAGAACCGCACCACCGGCGGGAGCATCTCCCGCACGAAGGCCGTATCGCCCGTCTCGTCGAAGATCCGCTCCACGGCACGCGCCACGACCGGCGGCTGGATAGTCGCCGTGAAGTACGGGTGCGCGAGGCGGATGGAGTACTCCTCGTTCAGCCAATGGGCGTGCGCCTCCCGCTCCCACAGCAGCATGTGCGCGATGAAGCCGTCCGGCTGCGCGCCCTGCATGAGGCAGCGCAGCTCCTGCTTCGCAAGCTCGGGGTCCACATGCAGGAGGGCGATCGCGTGGAACGCGCTGTCCCAAAACCACTGGAACGGGTAGTGCGTCGGGGATGGGCACACGAAGTCGTAGCGCATGCCGTCCCAGTCGGAGCTGCCGGACTGGCGGTTGCCCTTCAGAACGCGACGCGCTTCGGCCGCGACGCGCTCGGCCTCGGCCGGATCGATGCGACTCCCGGTGGTGGTCACTACCGCGACTCCACGATGCCACCGAGCGTCGCCACGACCGCCCGGTCGGCATCGACCTCGATGCGGTTACCGCCACCGAGCATCACCTCGCCGTAGTAGAAGACGCCGATCCCGTTCATCCGGCCTTCCGGTCCGGGCCGCATGGCGCCGATGTGATTCCCAACGATGTCCGCCATCGACGAGTCAACGACCCAGATGCCCGCGTCGGCGTTATCCATGATCGTGTTCTTCGCGACAGTGGCCATCGACATCTCGCTGATCGATATGCCCCGCAGGCCGCTCCCGGTGACGGTGTTGCCTTCGATCATCGCGTGCGAGTTGTGCAGGATGATCCCCTCGTGCGTCGCTCCGGCAACGACATTGCCGGTGATCAGCGAGGCCGGTCGGCTCATCGTGTTCGCGAGCTCGATGCCCATCCCATATGGGCCGGTCCCGGCCCGAATCTCATTCCCCGTGATGAGTGCCGATGCGCGCGACAGCCGGATACCGGCCATGCGGGCCCCGGCCACCTGATTGCCGATGAGCTGCACGGCGTCGGACTCATCAACGGAGATGCCGTAGTCCCCGCCGAGGACGACTAGTCCCTGGAGCCGCACGCCGCGCACATCGCGCACCGCGATGGCGGTCGTTCCGTCGGCGGCCACGACCCGACTCGCGCCGTTCGGCGCACCCACGAGACTGAGGGGCTTGGTGATCTGGAGCGGTCCGGCGTACCTGCCTGGGCCGAGCTGGATGACCGCGCCTGCCGGCGCGGCGTCGATCGCCTCGGCGACGGTCGCGTACTGACCCGGGACGGAGAGCGTCGGCGCGAATGCGCCGGGCGCGACCGCCGCGATGCCCAAGGCCAGGCTCGCGATGACGGCGATCAGGCCGACCGCTCTCATGACTTCACCGACCCCGCGAGCAGGCCTGAGACGAAGTACCGCTGGAGGCTGAAGAAGACGATGAGCGGGATCCCCATGGTGAGGAACGCCGCCGCCGAGAGGAGGTCCCACTCGGTGCCGTACGTCGTCAGCAGGTTGACCACGCCGACGGTCATCGGCTGAAGGTTCGGGCTCTGCAGGTAGATGAGCGCGACGAGGAGATCGTTCCAGACCCAGAGGAACTGGAAGATCGCGAGCGATGCGATCCCCGGGACCGAGAGGGGCAGCACGATCTGCCAGAACGTCCGGAGCTCCGAGCTTCCATCCATCCGGGCGGCCTCGATGAGCGAGCGCGGCAGGCCCGCGAATGAGGACTGGAGCAGGTAGATCGCGAAGGGGAGGCCGTAGGCGGTGTGGGCGACCCAGATCCCGAGGAAGTTACCGGTGAGATGGAA
>DASYVN010000030.1:0-15582 GCA_035937095.1 Candidatus Limnocylindria bacterium | reverse complement strand
GCCATCTCGATGAGGCCGTTCCAGCCGAGCGATCTGAAGAGGACGGCCCACGGGAACAGGAAGATCACTTCGACGTCGAACACCACGAAGAGCAGGGCGAAGACATAGAAGTGGCTCGGGTACCGGCCCCACGCCTGCCCGACCGGCTCCTCGCCCGATTCGTAGGTCCGGGCCTTCTCGATTGACGGTTTGCGGGGCGCGATTAGGCGCGACACCCCGAGCAATCCGGTGACGAAGCCCGCGCCCACCAGGAAAAAGGCGAATACATAGAAATAGGACAGGTTGTAGTCGGGCACTGCGGCGTAGCGTACGAACGGCCCGAGAACGCCGCAAACCGCGGAGAATCGGCCCGATTCAGCGCTCCAATGGTCCCGGTTGCCGTAACGACACCTACCCGTTGTGCGGTTGACACATTGTGAGTTGCCGGGGTACGGTGCCGCTGTTCCCGAACGATGAGTACGCAATGCGTACATGTCTTTCGTGGGGCCCGGTCACCGCCGCGGTGTCCGCGGGATGCTTGGGAGGTCAAGGGTATTGAGGGCGACGCTGAGTAGGCCGTCGGCAAGCACGTCGGGGCGAGAGCAGTTCGATCAATTCGCCCAGAAAGCCGGCGAGACCCTCGAGCGCCTGGTCCTCAGCGGCGCGCGTTGGCTGGGCCGTCGCGCACTGTTCGTCCTGGTGAATCTCCTCGTCGCGACGGTGGTCATGTCGTTGCCGTTCATCGCCGGCAGTGCCGCGCGATCGGGCGCGCAGACGCTCGTCGCCGCAGCCCCCATCGGCTCGACCAGCCTCGCGTCGGTCGACGGCCTGCCGGACGTCGCGCGGGCAGCGCCACAGGCCCGCGGTCAGACCATCGCTGCCGGACGTAATCCGGTCACCGCGACCACGGAAGGCCTACAGCCGATCCAGGCGTACACGCTCTCGGCGAAGGACACGCTCTGGACGATCGCGAACTACTACGGCCTGTCCGCTGAAGCCGTCGCGTTCGCCAACAAGATCAGCGATCCGTATCACCTGCAGGTCGGGCGCAAGATCATGATCCCGCCGCTCGAAGGTGCGCTCTACACCGTCGCCGACGGCGACACCGTCGAATCCGTCGCCGCGCACTTCAAGGTCGATCCAGGCGTGATCAACGACTACAACCGCCTGTACTTCGAGCCCGAACACTTCGCTCCGGGCCAGCAGATCTTCGTCGAGAACGCGGCGCTGCCGACGCTCCCCGCGCCGCCCGAGCAGATCTTCACGGCAGCCGTCATCGCGCGCGCGGCCGCGCCGGCGCCGGCGGCACAGACCGCCGGGTACCTGGCCTGGCCGGTGAACGGGATCATCACCCAGTACATGTGGGCCGGGCACACCGGCGTCGATATCGCGGCTCCGTACGGCACGGGCCTCGCGGCGTCGGTCAGCGGCGTGATCAGCGAGAACGGCTGGGTCGCCGTCGGCGGCCTGCACATCTGCGTGCGCAGCGGCACCCTCGAGGAGTGCTACTTCCACATGAGCGCGGCGTACGACTCGGTCGGCACGGCAGTGACGGCCGGCCAGATCATCGGCGCCATCGGGCTCACCGGCGTGACGACCGGGCCTCACGTCCACTGGGAGGCCAAGGTCAACGGGCAGCTCGTGAACCCCCTCACCGTGCAGCCCTAAGCCTCCGTCGCAGCACCCAATAGGAGAGGCCGGGGCACGTCCCCGGCCTCTTCGCATACTGAGCACATGTTCCAGGCCGTCCACAGCGATCGTTCCGGGCGGGTGTTCGTATCCGCCGACTACGGCGCGACCGCGCTCGACGGCCGTGAGCCGGTGGGACTCGACCGCGCGATCCCCCTTCCGGACGGCGCCGAGCTGGTCCCACTCGCGGATCGGGCGGCGATCGGGCTCGACCGGCGCGGGCTGCCGCGCTCGCTCGGGGCGGCGCGCTGGGCCGTCTCGGCCATCCTTCCTCCGGGCCACGCCCGCACCCACCTGCCCGCGATCGATGCCGCGAGCGACGTCGCCCCGCTCGACCCGCTGCCGTACGCCGCGGTCGCGGCGGATGCCGCCGGCGCGCTCGTCGTCGCGGCCGTGGCGCTCGCGCCGTCCGCGGCCATCGCGACCGAAGACGTCGGAGCCGCGATCAATCGCCGGCTGCGCGCGGAGCCGTCCAACATGTTGCTGCGACAGCTGGCCCGCTGCGCCCGGGAGTATCGGTGCGCGGCCGCGCGCAACGCGTTCGTCGGCCGCGGCGAATGCGCATTGCCGCTCGGCGCACCGGCCAACGACGAGGCCGCGCCACTGGTCGCGCTCCGCCGGCGCGACGAGCGCGCGCCGCTCGAGCCACTGAAGCTCCGGATCCCCGCCGGTGACACGGCGGCGGTCGCGGTCGCGCATTTCGCGGCCGGTGGCACGAGCGTGTCGTTCGGCCATGCGTGCGAGGGCGAGCCGCTCGACCTCGTCCGGGAGGTCGCCGACGTCATCACCCAGGTCCGTGGCCAGCGCTCCGACGGCGAGATCGTGTTGCGCACGAGCGGCTCGTCCTCGGCAGCCCTCGGTCGTGCCGCCGACGCGGGGCTCGACCGCGTCGCCGTGCGATTGGCCTCGGCCCATGGTCCGACGTACGAGCGCGTGCATCGTCCGGTGGGCTTCCGCTGGACCGACGTCCGCGCGACGCTGCGCGAGGCGGCCGCTCGCCGGCTCGCGATCACGGTCGAGCTGCTCTCGCTGCCCGGACTCACCGACCGCGAGAGCGAGGTGGAGACACTCGTCGCGCTCCTCGGCGAGCTCCTCGCGGGGACCGAGCTCCGGATCACGGATCTCGCGGCGGACCCGTATGCGCTGCTTGCCCGCGTGCCGGGAGACGCGACGATCGGCATGGCCACGCTCATCGACCGGGTTCGCGCGGATGCGGCGCACGTGCGGCTGGCGGCCTGAGCGTGTTCCTCGACCGCGTGCGCATCACCGTGAAGGGCGGCGACGGCGGTCGCGGGGTCATCTCGTTCCGGCGCGAGGCGCATGTCCCGCGCGGCGGACCCGACGGAGGCGACGGCGGTCGCGGTGGGAGCGTGGTGCTGCGAGTCGACAGTGGCATGACGACCCTGTCGGACTTCCGCTTTCGGAAAACGCTCGCGGCCCAGAGCGGCGGCGATGGCGGCGGGAAGAACAAGAGCGGCAAGGCCGGTGGGGATCTCGTGGTCCGCGTGCCGGAGGGCACGATCGTCGTCGAGCGCGCAACGGGCCTGCGCGTCGCCGACCTGGTGACCCCGGACGAAGAGATGGTGGTCGCGCGTGGGGGCCAGGGCGGCAAAGGGAACGCGCGGTTCGTCTCGAGCACCCGGCGCGTGCCGCGCATCGCCGAGGATGGATCACGCGGTGAAGCGCACGAGCTCGATCTCGAGCTGAAGCTCATCGCGGACGTCGGGTTGGTCGGACTCCCGAACGCCGGCAAGTCCTCGCTCCTCGCAGCGCTCACCCGAGCGCATCCGAAGATCGCCGACTACCCGTTCACGACGCTGACCCCGAGTCTCGGGGTGGCCCGGCTCGAAGACCGGGAGCTCGTCATCGCGGATATCCCCGGGCTCATCGAGGGGGCGCACACCGGCGCCGGCCTGGGCGAAGAGTTCCTCCGCCACATCGAGCGCACGCGGTTGATCGTCCACGTCGTCGACCTCGCGCGGGACGACCCGCTCGCGGACATCGCGGTCGTGGACGCCGAGCTCTCGGCGTACGGCCGCGGCCTGCTGGAGCGGCCGCGGCTCTTCGCGTTGAACAAGCTCGACCTGTACGAGGCCCGCGAGCGGGCGCCCGCGATCGCGACGTCGCTCGGGCCCGACACGATCCCCGTCTCCGCGATGAGCGGCGAGCACGTCCCCGATCTGTTGAAGCGGATCTTCGCGGCCTGCGCGCCGCGCGAGCTCGTCGCGGCCGCCGCCCCGGGCGAGCGGCGGATCCTGTTCAGCGGCGGGGGCCGCGATTGGACCGTGAACAAGGAGAAGGACGGGTTCCGGGTACGGGGCGAGCGCGTCGAGCAGCTCGCATCGGGCATCGACTGGGAGAGCCCTGACGCGGCCGCGTACTTCCAGCGACTGCTCCAGAAACAGGGCATCGAGAAGGAGCTGCGGCGGCTCGGCGTGAGCGACGGCGCCACCGTCCGGATCGGCGCCAAGGAGCTTGAATGGACCGAGGGCGGTCCCCGGTGAGGCTCGGCGTGTTCGGCGGCACGTTCGATCCGGTGCACGTCGGCCACCTCGCCATCGCGCACGCCGCGCTCGAATCGGTCCCGCTCGACCGGGTGCTGTTCGTCCTCGCGCGACGCGCTCCGTTGAAAGAGCACGGGCCCGTCGCCGGCGAAGCGGACCGCGTGGCGATGCTCGAGCTTGCGGTGGCCGGGGAGCCGCGGTTCTCCGTCTCTCGCGTCGAGCTCGATCGGGAGGGACCCTCGTACACCGTGGACACGCTTGAAGCGCTCGCCGGTACCGACGACATGTTCTTGATCCTCGGCAGCGACGCCATGGCCGCGCTGCCGCGCTGGAAGGACCCGGATCGCATCGCGACGCTCGCGACGCTGGTGGTCGCCGAGCGACCCGGCGCACCCGGACGCGTGGGCGGCGCGCCGGCGGGCCACTTCGACGCGCCGCGGCTCGACATCAGCTCGCGCGAGCTCCGCGCCCGGGCCGCCCGCGGCCGGTCGCTGCGGTACCTTGTTCCCGATCCCGTCTGGAAGCACATCGAGGCGCGCGGCCTGTACCGCGCGGAGGGACCAACGTCCGGAACGACCTGAGCCCGCGCGCGCTCGCCGATCTCGTCGTCGAAGCGGCTTCCGACAAGAAGGCCGAGAACATCCTCGTCATGAACGTCTCCGAGGTCACGACCATCGCGGACCTGTTCGTCCTCTGCAGCGGCCGCGGCGAGCGGCAGGTCCAGGGCATCGCGGACGGGATCGTCGAGAAGGCGAAGGCGGCCGGACGGACGCCGGTGGGGGTCGAGGGCTACAGCTCAGGCCGTTGGGTCCTCATCGATCTCGGCGACGTCGTCGTCCACGCCTTCGTCCCTGAGGAGCGTGACCTGTACAAGCTCGAGCGGTTGTGGGGCGACGCGCCCGTGGTGCTGAAGATCGAGTGATGCGGCGAGACATCGAGCGCGCAGCGGAGTGGCTCGTCTCGAAGCCCTGGGCGTTCGTGGGGGTCGTCGTCATCGGGGTGGTCATCCCGATCCTGCTCCTCGGCGAGCTTTCAGCATCCGATATGCAGCGGCGGCTGCGGATCGAGCGCCTCGCCCTCGGCGCGCAGGCCGCTGACCGGGCCGCGGAGCTGATCCAGACGCAGGTCACGTTGTCCCTGCAACAGCTCCAGAGCGTGAGCTTTCGCTCGGGGCTCAATGCTGCCGTGCAGCTCGGAGACAAGAGCGGCGTGAAGCTCGCGCTCATCACTCCCGACTTCGCCGGCGCCCTTACCGACATCGCGGCGATCGATGTTGCCGACGGAAGAGGGGCGGTCTTGGCAACGGTCACTCCGGTTTCGGGATTCTCGGGGGGATCGGCCTCTCCGTCCGTCACCAGCGTCGCGGACCGTGACTACTTCCGGCTAGCCCGCGCCGGCACGTCGACCATCGTTGGAGTCACGACCGAGCCCTTGTTGCTGGATCACCCGGTCGTTGTTGCCGCACCCGTCAGGACGGGGGAGAGCACCACGGCGATCGTGGGCGTGCTCATTGGAGAGATCCGGGGCGAGGACCTCGCCCGTCACCTACGGTCGCAGCTCGGGCCGTTCGAAGACCTGTACATCGTGGACGGTGGGGGACGCCTTGTCGGCCGCGCAGCGGTACCCACGACCGAGGCCGTCGACCTGTCAGGCGATCCTGTGGTTCGGCAGCTGCTGGCCGGGACGACGGCGGCGGGCGAGCTTCGCGACCCGGTGACCGGGACGATCGGGCTCCTCACTTCTGCGCCGGTCGCCTTCAATGGCCGCCCGGACTGGACGGTCGTCGCGGTCCAAGCCGCCGGCGGGGTCGAGAGCGAGACCGCGGGTGTGCTTGCCCAGCAGCGTGCGCTGCGCATCGCGCTCGTCGCGATCCTGCTCGTCGGGAGCTTCGCCTTCGCGCGGATCGCCGCCGGGTCTCTCAGGCAGCGGAGGATGCTTGCGGTCGCGCTGGGCGAGGTCGAAGCGAAGAGCCGCGAGGTGGAGGCCGCGAACCGTCACAAGAGCGAGTTCCTCGCGAACATGTCCCATGAGCTTCGCACCCCGCTCAACGCGATCATCGGTTTCTCCGAGGTCCTGAGCCAGCGGATGTTCGGAGAGATCAATCCGAAGCAAGGCGAGTATCTCGCGGACATCCAGGCCTCTGGCCAGCATCTGCTCTCGCTGATCAACGACATCCTGGATCTCTCCAAAGTCGAGGCCGGCAAGATGGAGCTGCAGCTCTCACGATTTTCGCTTGCCGACGCGCTGCAGGGGGTGGTGATGATGGTCCGCGAACGGGCTGCCGACCGCGGTATCGCCTTGAGCGCCGAGATCGATCCCACCATCGAGGTGGTCGAAGCCGATGAGCGCAAGGTCAAGCAAGTCGTCCTCAACCTCCTGACGAATGCGGTGAAGTTCACCCCGGCCGGTGGGCAGGTCCAGCTCCGAGCGACCCGCGAGGGCGACGGAGTTGCGGTCGCGATCATCGACACCGGTGTGGGCATCGCGCCCGCAGATCAGGCCCGGATATTCGAGGAGTTCGCTCAAGCCCGCGGCGGTGCCGCAGGCGAGCAGGAGGGCACCGGCCTTGGCCTCACCCTGAGCCGGAAGTTCGTGGAGCTGCATGGCGGCAAGATCTGGGTCGAGAGCGAGCTCGGGAAGGGCAGTGTCTTCACGTTCACGCTTCCCCTCGCGGGATCGGCGCGTGGCTCTGTCTCACCGGACGCTGAGACGGGGCACGCCTGAACCCGCGCCCGTACACTGAGACCCTCGGTGAGCGGATTTCATGAGTATTTCGTGCGTCCGGCGCCCCGATCGGGGCTGTAGCTCAGTTGGTAGAGCGCTTGAATCGCACTCAAGAGGTCAGGGGTTCGAATCCCCTCAGCTCCACTCGATGAGAGACTTCAGCGGCGATCCCGACCGCCAGGCGAACATCGCGTTCGCCCTCATCGTGCTCGGGATCATCTTCGTCGGCGGCCTCACGATCTGGCTCTTTTACGGAGCGCAGTTCTAGGACCGCAGCGCGCGACTAAGGGGGAGCGAATGGCGACGCCGCATCTGCAGAACTACATCGACGGCCGCTGGACAGATTCGGCGAGCGGCGAGGCGTTCGAGGACCTCGACCCCGCGACCGGTCAGATCATCGCGACCGCGACGAAGTCGACGAAGGCCGATGTCGACCGCGCGGTGGATGCGGCCCGTCGCGCGTTCGAGGCCTGGCGCCTGTACCCGGCGCCGAAGCGCGGCGAGATCCTCTACAAGGCCGGCGAGCTCATGCTCCAGCGCAAAGATCAGCTCGCACGCGAGATGACCTCCGAGATGGGCAAGGTCCTCGCCGAAGCGCGAGGCGATGTCCAAGAGGGCATCGACATGACGTACTACACCGCGGGCGAAGGCCGCCGCCAGTTCGGCGACGTCGTGCCGGCGGAGCTCCCGAACAAGTGGGCGATGTCGACGCGCGTGCCGCTCGGGGTGGTCGCGGCGATCACGCCCTGGAACTTCCCGTTCGCGATCCCGACCTGGAAGATCATGCCCGCCCTTGTCCTCGGGAACGCTGTCGTGTTCAAGCCGGCCTCGTACACGCCGATGCTCGCGGTGCGCCTGGTCGAGCTGCTCGAAGAGGCCGGACTGCCGAAGGGCGTGCTGAATCTCGTGCTCGGTCCGGGTGGCGCGCTCGGTGACGCGCTCGTCACCCACCCCGGCGTGGACCTCATCTCGTTCACCGGCTCGAGCGACGTCGGCGCGCACATCAGTGAGATAGCCGGCAGGCAGCTCAAGCGGGTGTCCGCGGAGCTCGGCGGCAAGAACGCCATCGTGGTCATGGAGGACGCTGACCTCGACCTCGCGATCGAGGGCATCGTGTGGTCCGCGTTCGGCACGTCGGGCCAGCGCTGCACCGCGGCGTCGCGGGTCATCACGAACCGCGCCGTTGCCAACGAGCTCATCGACCGGCTCGTGTCGCGGGCGAAGAAGCTGAAGATGGGCCACGGTCTCGACGCGAGCACCGACCTCGGCCCGGTCGTGTCGAGCGAGGCGCAACAGAAGGTCCATAGCTACATCCCGATCGCCGAGAAGGAGGGCGCGACGGTCGCGGCCGGCGGGCGCATCCCGACCGACGGCGCCCTCGGCAAGGGGTTCTTCCACGAGCCGACCGTCCTCGTGGACGTGAAGCCGAACATGCGCGTCGCGCAGGAGGAGATCTTCGGGCCGGTCACCGCCGTCATCGAGGTGAAGGACATCGACGAGGCGATCCGCGTCGTGAACTCGACGAAGTACGGCCTCTCGTGCTCGATCTTCACGAAGAACGTCAACAACGCCTTCCGCTTCATGCGCGACGCCGAGACGGGGCTGGTGTACGTGAACGCGGGCACGATCGGCGCGGAGATCCAGCTCCCGTTCGGCGGCACGAAGGCGACCGGCAACGGCCACCGCGAGGCCGGACGGGCGGCGCTCGATGTCTACGCCGAGTGGAAATCGATCTATGTCGACTTCTCCGGCAAGCTCCAGCGCGCCCAGATGGACGACCAAAGCTCGCCCGGCTAGGCCGGGAGGGTGAACACGATCCGGGTGCCCTGACCGGGCGCGCTCTCCGCGCGGATCGTCCCGCCGTGCGCCTCCACCAAGCCCTTCGCGATCGCGAGGCCGAGCCCGGCACCCGGCGAGTCGGTCGATCGGCTGAACCGGTCGAAGATGCCGTCGACCGCTTCGGGAGCGATCCCGGATCCCGTGTCGCGCACCGTCACCTCGACCCGGCCGTCGGCACCGCGCGCCTCGATCCCGACGGAACCGCCTGCCGGCGTGTAGCGCAGCGCGTTCGCGACGAGGTTGACGAGCACCTCGCGCACGCGCACCGGATCGGCATCGACCGCGGTCGACCCTTCGGACGACGAGCCGAGCGCAACGCCACCGCGGCGGGCCGGATCGGAGAACGCGCTGACGACATCGCGAGCTACGGATGCCACGTCGACCGCTTCGCGGTGCAGCGCGAGAGCGCCACTCTCGGCGAGCGAGAGGGTGCGCAGGTCGTCGATGAGCCGAGCGAGCACCTTCGTCTCCTCGAGGATCGGCGCGATGTGCGCGGTGTCTGCGGGGTGCACGCCGTCGAGGAGCGCCTCCACGTTCCCCTGCATCACGGTGAGCGGCGTGCGCAACTCGTGCGTTACGTCGGCGAGGAGCTGCTTCCGCTGTGACTCGTTCGCCTCGAGCCGCGCGGCCATTGCGTTGAACGCATGGGCCAGCGACCGCATCTCGCGCGGCCCGCGCTCCGCCACGCGCGCGTCGTAGCTCCCGGCTTCGACGCGGCCGGCGGCCTCGATGAGATCGCCGACCGGCGTCGCGATGCTCCGGACCGTCCGGCCGAGCAGCACGAGGGCCACGATGATGACCAGCGGCACGAAGAAGAACGAGGGCGCTCCGGGGTGATCGGCGAACCAGGGCGGCTGCCCGTCGGGACGGACGAACCCGAGCGCGCCCGCGAGCGCCCAGAACAGCGTGAACGCGCCCGTGATCACGAGCACCATGACCGTGACGAACAGGAAGAACATCCGCCGGTAGAAGCGACCGCGCATCGCCCTGGACGACGCGCGCTGGGGCGGCGGGAACGGCTCGCTTTCGGGCCACCACGGCGGCCGGTGGTCGTAGCCTCGCCAGCCGGAGTGGCTCACCGGTCGTCGTCCCGGAAGCGGTAGCCCACGCCGTGCACGGTCTGCACGTAGCGCGGCGCGCGCGGATCCGCCTCGAGCTTCCGGCGGATGTTCTTCACGTGGGCATCGATCGCGCGCTCGTACGACTCGAACGCGACGCCGTGCACCGCGTCGAGGAGCTGCGAGCGGGTGAAGACGCGGCCGGGCTCGCGCGCGAGCGCCGCGAGTAGCTGGAACTCGGTCGGAGTGAGGTCGACGTCACGGTCGCCGGCGCGAACGCGCAGCCGGGGCATGTCGAGCGTCACGTCGCCGGCGCGGATGACGTCGGTCGCCGAGACCGGCCGCTCGACGCGGCGCAGGACGGCGCGCACGCGCGCGACGAGCTCCTTCGGGCTGAACGGCTTGGTCACGTAGTCGTCCGCGCCGAGCTCGAGGCCGACGAGCTTGTCGCTCTCGTCCGACCGACCGCTCAGGATCACGATCGGAACGTTCGAGTCGCGCCGGAGCGCGCGTGTGACGTCCAGACCGTCGACGCGCGGCAGCCCGAGGTCCAGCACGATCAGGTCGGGATGGTCTCCCCGGGCACGCGCGAGCGCCTCCGGTCCATCGGAGGCGCTCACGACTGCGAAGCCGGCGTGCTCGAGGTAATCGCGGGCGAGCTCGACGATCTTCGGTTCGTCGTCGACGACGAGGATCGTCTTCATCCCGCGGATGCTACTGACGCGGTGGCACGGACCGATCGGTCCCCGCGGTGGTGTCGCCGTGAGCACGCTTGTGCCACTCCTCGAACCGGCTGGGGACGCCGGGCTGGCCGTCGCCGTACCAGCGGTGGCCGTAGCCCCGCCCGGCCCCGACGAGCGCGCGCATCAGCGCGAAGAAGAGGAGCAGGCCGAAGATCGGGAAGAGGAACCCGAACGGGAAGAAGCCGAAGCCCCAGGCGTACGGGTGGCCGTAGTACGCGACGACCGGTGCGGCACCGGCCGCGGGGACGACGACCTGCGCGGCGCTTTGGGCAAGGCCGGCTTCGTACGCGCCGGCGGCGATCGCGCCGCCGAGGATGAGGGTCAGGATCGCTGCGAAGAGAAATCTCACGGCTGACTCCTTGTTCGTTTTCTTGTGGCTTCACCTTGGACCGCGGGTGTGGAGCGGTCGTGAAGGCCGTGCGGAGGTCTCGCGTCAGACGGTGATCACGACCTTGCCTCGGGAGTGGCACTGCTCCAGGTAGCGCATGGCGTCCGCGGTCTCGCTCAGGGGGTACGTCCGGTCGATCACCGGGGTGACCTTCCCGGATTCGATGAGCTCTGTCAGGACGATGAGGTCCTCTCTTGTGATCTTCGCCACGAGCATGGACATCCGCCGGCGCCCGAGGCGTGACCGCACTTTCGCGCCGAGCACCCGCATCGCGATGGGTACGATCGAGCGACCGCTCCCCGCCGCGCCGATCACCACGAGCGTGCCGGCAGGCGCGAGGACGCGCGCGCACGCCGCGAGCGAGCGGTTCGCGGCCACATCGAGGATCAGGTCGAATCGCTGGCCGCTGCGCGTGAAGTCCTCACGGCTGTAGTCGATGACCCGGCTCGCGCCGAGCGAGCGGATCAGCTCCACGTTGTGCGTACCGCAGACCGCGGTGACCTCTCCGCCGAGCGCCTTGGCGATCTGCACGGCGAACGTGCCAACCCCGCCGCCCGCGCCATTGATGAGGACCCGCTGGCCCGGCGTGAGGTGCCCCCTGTCGCGAAGACCCTGGAGCGCGGTGCACCCCGCGACGGCGATGGCCGCGGCCTGCTCGAAGGAGACGCGGGCCGGCTTGGGCACGAAGCTGCGCGGCTTGCCACGCACGTACTCGGCGAAGGCCCCGTTGGCGCGACCGAACACCGCGTCTCCGGGCCGAAGGTCGGTCACGTCCTTGCCCACCGCCTCGACCTCGCCGGCCACGTCGACGCCAAGACCGCCCGTCTTGGGGGTGCGGAGCCCCTCGCCGACGCGCGCGAGGAGGGGTGCGCCGCGCATGATGTGCCAGTCGAGCGCGTTGAGCGACGCCGCGCGGACCCGGACGAGCACGCCGTCGTCTTCGACCGCCGGCTTCTCGACGTCCTCGAGCTTGAGGACATCCGGCGAGCCATACGCGTGACGGACGATCGCCTTCATCGCCTTCTCCCGACCCGGCACGCCGCCGGCGTTCATGGCCGAAGCCTGACTGCGACCTATGGAGAAGATGTGAAGGAGGTTCGAAGGGTCAGGGGCGAAGCATCGACCCCAGCCAGCGCGCCGCGGCGTCGATTGCCTCGGCCTCGTGTTTCCCGTACTCGTGGCCCGCGCCGCGCAGCACGACGAGATCGATCCGCGGATTCTGCCCGGCGATCCGCTCGAGCACGGCGAGCGGCCCGAGCTCGTCGCGATCACCCTGGACCACGAGCGTCGGACAGCCGATGCCGAGGAGCGCGGCCTCGTCCGCGGGGCGCGGTCGATCCGGCGGAGAGATCGGGTGTCCCAGGATGACGAGGGCGTCCGGGGGCTCCTCCACCGCGAGGAACGCGCACATCCGTCCACCGAACGATCGGCCGACGAGCGCGACCGGACCGCCGGCCTTGGCGACGATGGCATCCCGAGCTATCCGCAGCTCGGCCTTCTCGGTCGTGTAGCTGCGGCTCGGCCGCTTCGTCGAGAACGTGATGCGCGTTGTGGCAATGCCGTCGGCCTCGAGACGCGCCGCGAGCTTCTTGAGCAGCGGCTGTTCGGCGGTGCTGCCGTATCCAGGTGCCAGGACCGCCGAGGTCACGTGCGTTTCGCGGTCGTCTTGCGCGCCGTCGTCTTCTTTTCCGGCGCGCCCGGCGTGAATATCCGCTTCGGAAGCTTCTGGGGCATCTTGAGCGCGGGCGCAAGGAGGTCACCGACCTTCGCCAGGCGATCGGGCAGGTTTGCGATCGTAAACGCGTCGGGTCGTCCGAGCGCGGCGATCTCCTCCCAGCGGAGCGGCGCGCTGACCGGCGCGCGCCGGATCGGTCGCACGCTGTACGGGCCCGCGGTGGTCTTGCCGCGCACGTTCTGCAGGTAGTCCACGTAGATCCCGCGACGCTCCTTCTTGGCGAACGTCAGCGTGACGAGCCTCGGCGCCTTCTGTAGTGCCGCCTTGCCGATCTGCTCAACGAAGCCACGGGATTCGTCGAACGAGTACCGGCGCGCGATCGGGACCAAGATGTGGATCCCGCGCGAGCCGGTCGTTTTGGGGAAGCCCTCGAGGTCGAGCCCGTGCAGGATGTCGCGAACGATGAGCGCCACCTCCTTCGCATCGGCCCACGTCGCACCGGTCGAGGGGTCAAGGTCGATCATCGCGAAGTCCGGGTTGTCCGGCTTGTCCACGCGCGACAGCCAGGGATGGATCTCGATGGCCGTGTAGTTCGCCATCCAGATGAGCGTCGCGAGATCGTTCCCGAGGATGTAGTCGATGCCGCCCTCGCGATCCGCGGCGTGATCGGTCCAGCTCTTGATCCACCTGGGCGTGAACTCGGGCTTGTCTTTCTGATAAAAGCTCATGCCGCTGATGCCATCGGGGAAGGGCTTGAGCGTCAGCGGCCGGTCCTTGACCACGTGGATCAGGTACGGCGAGACCTCGGTGTAGTACGTGATGAGATCGGCCTTGGTGTAGCCATCCTCGGGGAACAGCACCTTCTCGAGGTTCGTGAGCTTGATCTGATGGCCATCGACCTCGATGACCGCGGGGGTCCGAGCCTTCGCTACGGGGGAGACCTCCGCCGGCGCATCGGTACGCGCGGCCTGCTCGGCCTTGCGCTGCGCCTCCTTCGCCGACGCGGCGATCTCCTGGCCGGTGCACTCCTTCGGGTCGACGTCCGACCGGAGGCCAAGGTACGTGGGGTGGCGAAGTGTGCCATCGCGGGTCAGCTCCGCGTAGCGGACCTCGCACACCAGGTCCGGGAAACACCACGTCGCGGGCTGATTGACCTTGGGCGCGACGGCGAACGGGGAGGAGGGAGACTGATGCTCCTTCAGGACCTCGAGCAGATCGCGGAGGGTGCGATCGTCGAAGCCGGTGCCGACGTGGCCCACGGGCACGAGCGTCCCCTCGCGGTAGATCCCAACGATGAGCGCGCCGAGCGTCGCCTGCCGCCCGCCCTGGCCGGCGGTCCACCCACCGATGACGCAGTCCATCGCCTTGAACGCCTTCACCTTCACCCAGGCCGCTGAGCGGCCGCTCACGTACGGCGCGTCGAGCCGCTTGGCGACGATGCCCTCGAGCCCCTGGTCGCGCGCGGCGTTGAACAGCGCCACGCCCGAGCCGGGGAATCCCTCGGAGAGCCGGATGGCGCCCATCGGCTCGAGCGCGGCTTCGAGCCGGCGCCGCCGCTCGCGGAGCGGCTGGCCGGTGAGGTCCTCGCCGTCGAGGTAGAGCATGTCGAACACCTCGTACACGACCGGCACGCTCTTCCGCAGCCGGCTGATGGCGCTCTCGTCGCGCTGGTGCATCCGCGGCTGCAGCCGTTGGAACGACGGCACGCCGTTCTCGTCGAACGCGACGACCTCGCCATCGAGGATCGCCTGATAGCCGCCGGTGAGCGCCTCGGCTGCGCCGTGTGCCTCGGGGTACTGCTTCGTGCAGTCCAAGAGGTTGCGGGTCTGCAGGCGCACCTCGCCGCCGTCGACGAACGCGAGCGTGCGCACTCCGTCCCACTTGGCCTCGTACGTGAACTGCGGCGAATCGAACGGCTCGTCGGCCGTGATCGCGAGCATCGGCTCGATCTTCCGTTGTAGGGGATCGTCCTGCGGGGGTGTCCCGTGCATGATCATCAGCCAGTCGCGGCCATCGTGCGCGGTGGTCTGCACGAGCACGTATTCCCCAGTGAGCCGCGTCCCGTGGAACTGGATCTTGTACTCGCCGCCCTTCTCGCCGGTGCCCGGCTTCTCGAGGAGCAGGTCGTAGGTCCCCTGGTCCCAGATCGTCATCGTGCCCGCGCCGTAGCCGTCCGGGATCACCCCGTGGAACGTGAGGTACTCGATCGGATGGTCCTCGGTGTGGACCGCGAGCCGCCGCTTGCCGGCCGCGAGCGGCGGACCCTGCGGCACCGCGAACGACGCGAGCACGCCGCGTATCTCGAGGCGTACGTCCCAGTGCAGCCGGGTCGCATGATGCCGGTGCACGACGTATCTCGGACGCGGCGGCGCGTCCTGCACCGTGCCCGTGGGCTCGGGGGTCTTCTTGAAATCACGCTTTCGTTGGTATTCGGTCAGACTCACGGCCTACGCATTGTCAGGGAGGCAGCCATGCCGTCGTTCTCCGACCTCACTGAAACGTTCCTGAACGAGGAGTTCGCCGAGTCGCCGGTCCTGGCCAGCAGCCTCGGCCTGACGGACTACGACGAGAAGCTCGACGATCTCTCGGCTGACGCGTTCCGGCGGCACGAGGAGCGGTCGAGCGCGTGGCTGACGCGATTCCGCGCGGTCCCGGACGACACCCTGACGCCGGCCGAGCACATCGATCGCGATTTCGCGAGCTCGATCCTCCGCGGCCGCGAGCTGACGGCGCCGCAGCGGAGCTGGCAGAAGCAGCCGGCGACGTACCTCAACCCCGGGCTCCAGGGCGTGTTCTCGCTGTTCTTGCACAAGCTCCGTCCCGAGAAGGAGCTTGCCGACGCGGCGCGCGCGCGCCTTGCCGAGGTGCCGCGAGCGCTGCGACAGGGCATGGACAACCTCGACTTCACGATCGTCCCGAAGATTTACGTTGACCGCGCGATCGGTCAGGCTCGGGCGGCCGCGAAGTACGCGCGCGAGCTCGT
>DASYVN010000029.1:0-2013 GCA_035937095.1 Candidatus Limnocylindria bacterium | reverse complement strand
AGCAAGCCGATGCTCCATCAGGCGACGAGCGGTGCGACCGCGGCATCCTGCTCCGGCAGCGGCGCGCAGATCGACAACCGCAGCAACTACACCTCGCTGCTCACCAGCGACAACGTCACGATCAGCAACCTCGGCACGGCGATCAACGCCGCGACGACGTGCTTCGTCTCGGCCGACGAGTCGAGCGTGACGATCGCCTGGGACCCGGCGAACGCCGTCCCGCCGGCGACCTACCGGCTCACGGTGACCGGCGTGAATGACAAGGCCAGCAACGTGATCAACCCGAACCCCACCGACACGAATGTCACCTTCACCGACACGACGCCGCCGACGATCACGTCCCTGACGTGGGGCGGCGCTTCATCGTTCACGGTCATCTACAGCGAGGCGGTGCTCGGCGGCCTGACCGACCCCAACTCCGCGGGCAACCCCGCGAATTACGCGGTGAACGCGCTTGCGTACGGCAACCTCTGCAGCGGCACGACGACTATGACCGCCTCGAACAGCGGCAAGACCTGGACGCTGTCCTGCTCCGGGTCCGGGACCTGGGGCGCGCAGAACACGAACACGCTCCACGTGCACAACGTGCAGGATCGATCGGGAAACGTGATCAATCCGAACACGGCCAAGCCCTTCTAGCGACCGATCAGGCGGCACGAGCGGACCGGCCCGCCGCGACAAAGCGGCGGGCCGGTCCGTCTTATGGACAGTGGGCGAGCAGCATCTCTCCGACGCGATCCTCTCCGGGCACCTGGACCGGGAGCTGGCGGCCATCGATGAGCGCCGGGCCCGTCTCCACCTGGCTGGCTGTGCCACCTGCGGCGCGCGGTTGGCCTCCTTCTCGCGGCTTGAGGTCCAGCTCACCGCCGAGCCTGCGCTCGTCTGTGCGTCTGCCAGATCGCTGGTGTCCGCCCAACTCGACGGCGAGCTCAGCGACGAGGCCGGCCCGGTCGCCCGGACCCACCTGGAGTCGTGCCGGAGCTGCCAGACCGAGCTGACGTTCTGGTCCCGTCTGGACGACGCGATCGCCTCCCTACCTGTGGCGGTGCCGTCCGCCCGGGTCGATCAGGCGATCCGCGACCTCGCTCGGCCCCGCCGGGGCCGCTCGGTCCAGCGGGGCCTCGCGCTCCGTGGCGCGCTGGCCACCGCCGTCGCCGTGATCGCCGTGCTCCTCACCGCGCTGCCGCGCTCGCTGCCCGAGGTTGCCACGCCGGCGATTCCCGGGGGCTCGCCCGTCCTCGTCGCGAGCGTGCAGCAGGCGGTCCTCAACCCGAAAACGAATACCCTCTACGTCCTCGAGACCGAGCAGGCGTCCGTCGCGGCGCGCGACGCCGGTACCAATAGCCTCATCACCCGCGTCGCGGTCGGCGGCAGGCCGATCGCGCTGGCGCTCGATCAGACCGCGAACGCGATCCTCGTGCTCGACGCGCAGGCCAAAACCATCACCACGATCGACGCGAAGACGAACGCCGTTGTCGCCTCGAGCAGCGTGGCCGTCGCCGGCACGCCGACGAGCCTGCAAGCCGCGAATGGCAAGATCGTCGTCACCGCGGTCGCCGATCCGAAGCCCGCCGCCTCGGCGTCGGGCAGCGCGTCGTCGACCGGTCTCGTCGCCATCCTCAACAGCACGAGCAAGCAGCTCGAGACGGTGCGTACGATCGACGTCGCGCCGCGGCTCATCGTCCTCGATCCGAGCGGCTCGCTCGCGCTTCTCGTCGGGCCGGACGGCTCGGTCGTGGCGGACGCCTCCAGCTACAAGCAGATCGGCGACAAGTTGCCGGGCGGTGTCGCGGGGGCGTTCGGCGGGGACGGCGGCGCGACGATCGCGGTCCTCTCGGCGGACGCTGGCGGCGCGAGAATCACGTTCGGCGGGTTTCACGCGCCGGTAGCGCTCTTGCTCAGCGGCAAGCCCGTCGCGCTCACCTCGCTCCCGAGCGGCGGCTACGGGGTTCTCCTCGACGTGGGCGGCCGAGGCCAGGTCCTCACGATCGGTGCGGACGGCAAGGCGATCGG
>DASYVN010000028.1:0-3585 GCA_035937095.1 Candidatus Limnocylindria bacterium | reverse complement strand
CATACCCCGTTCTTCAACGGCTACCGGCCCCAGTTCTACATCCGCACGACCGACGTGACGGGGTCGGCTGACCTGCCGAGCGGCACCGAGATGGTCATGCCCGGCGACACCGTGAACCTCACCATCACGCTCATCACCCCGATCGCCCTCGAAGAGGGCCTCCGGTTCGCGATCCGCGAGGGCGGCAAGACCGTCGGTGCCGGTGTCTGCACGAAAGTGATCGAGTAAGTGGCGAAGCAGCGGATCCGGATCCGGCTCAAGGCGTACGACCACAAGCTCATCGACCAGTCCGCGGCGCAGATCGTCGAGACGGCGCAGCGGACCGGGTCGACCGTGACCGGGCCGGTCCCGCTGCCCACGCGCATCGAAAAATTCACCGTCATCCGCAGCCCGTTCATCTACAAGGACTCGCGCGACCAGTTCGAGATCCGGACCCACAAGCGGCTCATCGACATCAACGACCCGTCGCAGAAGACCGTCGACGCGCTGATGAAGCTCAACCTTCCGGCGGGCGTCGACATCGAGATCAAGCTCTAAGCGCAGGTAGGACGAGGAAATGACCGACGAGACGACGACGGAACAGACCGAGCAGCCGCGGGGCGCCGAGACGCCGCGCGGTGGGCAGGCGCCCGACGTGGCGAAGCCGCTCATGCTCGGCCGCAAGATCGGCATGCTCCAGCACTTCCGGCCCGATGGCTCCGCCGTCGCGGCGACCGTCATCGCCGCGGAGCCGAACGTCGTGACCGCCGTCCGCACGAAGGAGCGCGACGGCTACACCGGCGTGCAGCTCGGCTACGGAACGGTCGACAAGAAGAAGCTCCAGAAGGCCCGCCTCGGGCACCTCAAGGAGTCCGGCGCGGTCGTCCAGCACCTCCGCGAGATCCGCCTCGACTCGGTCGACGGCTTCAAGGCCGGCCAGGCCATCGGCGTCGACCGCTTCCAGCCCGGCGACAAGGTCGACGTGGTCGGCGTGTCCAAGGGCAAGGGCTTCCAAGGTCCGGTCCACCTCCATCACTTCTCGCGTGGCCCGAAGTCGCACGGCTCCGACCATCTGCGCCGTCAGGGCTCGGTCGGCTCCGGCACGACCCCCGGCCGCGTGTGGAAGGGACTTCGGATGGCCGCGCATCAGGGCGCCGCAAGGGTCACGGTGAAGAACCTCGAGATCCTCCGCGCCGACGCGGACCGGTCGCTCCTCGTGATCGCGGGCGCGGTCCCGGGCGCGCGCAACGGCATCGTCGTGGTGAGGAAGGCCTGATGGCTGACCCGAAGAAGACCGTGAAGAAAACGGCACCGGCCGCGCCCACGAAGGACGCGCCCGCGAAGCAGGCCGCGGCCGCGCGCACGAAGGACGCGAAGCCGGTCAAGAAGGCCGTCGCGCGACCAGTGACCCGCGCCGTCGCGCCGAAGCCCGCGCCGCGGGTCGAGGCGCCGAAGCGCGAGCCGCGCGCGAAGATCGAATCGAAGCCGCTCCCGACCGCGCACCCCGGCTTTGCGCCGGTGGTCGCCGCGAACGGCGACCCGTTCGGTTCCGTTGAGCTCCCGGAGTCGCTCGCCACGTCGAAGAAGCGCACCGGCGTGCTGTTCCAGGCCTTCCAGGCCGCGCGGGCGAACGCGCGTCTCGGCACCGCCGCGACGAAGAACCGCGCTCGCGTCGCCGGCGGTGGCGCGAAGCCCTGGCGGCAGAAGGGCACCGGCCGCGCCCGCCAGGGCTCGACCCGCGCGCCGCACTGGCGTCACGGCGGCGTCGTGTTCGGCCCGAACGGCCGCACGTACTGGCAGCGGATCCCCGAGCGGATGCGGAAGGCCGCCTTCGGCGAGGCGTTCGCCGCGCGCGCGGCGGAGGGCCGCGTGATCGTCTTCGACCAGATCGGTGGGCTGTCCGAGCGTCCGCGCTCGGCCGAGGTGTACGACTGGCTCGCGCGCATCGGCGACACCGGCAAGACCGTGATCGTGGGCGCCGACTTCAATGACGGACATGGCCGCGCGATCGCGAACCTGTCTGACGTCGAGCTCCGCTCGGTCGCCTCACTGCGCCTCGTCGACGTGCTCGGGGCGGAGACGCTGCTCGTGGCGCGTCCGGCGCTGGAGCTCCTTGCGACCCGCGCCGACGTCGCCGCGGTCCACAAGGGCGTGACGGCATGAGAGGCGATCTCGTCCTGGTCCGCCCGATCATCACCGAGAAGTCCATGACCGGCACGAACTCCGGCCGCTACACCTTCGCGGTCGCGAAGGCCGCGACGAAGCAGGAGATCGCGCAGGCGGTCGCAGCGTCGTTCAAGGTCGACGTCGTCGCCGTCAACACCTCGACGGTGCACGGCAAGACCCGGCGCATCGGCAAGAAGATCGGCAAGCAGTCCGATTGGAAGAAGGCCGTCGTGACGTTGGCGGCGGGCCAGCGGATCGAGCGCTACTTCGTGGAAGGGGTCTAGCCGGATGCCGCTGAAGAAATACAAGCCGTTCACGCCGACCCGGCGCTTCCGGCAGACCGCGGACTTTTCCGAGCTCACGAAGAAGCCGGCGGAGAAGCGCCTGACCGAGAGCTCGCAGCACTCGGGCGGCCGCAACGCGCAGGGTCGCATCACCATGCGCTATCGCGGCGGCGGCGAGAAGCGCCGTTATCGCATCATCGACTTCAAGCGCGACAAGGACGGGATCCCGGCGCGGGTGACGGCGATCGAGTACGACCCGAACCGCTCGGCCCGCCTCGCTCTGCTCACCTACAAGGACGGCGAGAAGCGGTACATCCTGGCACCGCTCGATCTGAAGATCGGCGACAGCGTGGTCTCCGGACCGGACGCGGAAGCGCGTCTTGGGAACTGCATGCCGCTCGAGAACATCCCGACCGGCACGCAGATCCATGGCGTCGAGCTTCAGCCCGGCCGCGGCGCGCAGCTCGTGCGCTCCGCCGGCGGGGTCGCGCAGCTCGTCGCGAAGGAAGGCGAGTACGCCCAGATCCGGCTGCCCTCGGGCACGATCCGGATCATCCACGTCCGCTGCCGCGCGACGGTTGGCCAGCTCGGCAACATCGACCACGAGAACCGCAAGGTCGGCGGTGCGGGGCACATGCGGCACATGGGTCGCCGGCCGATGGTCCGCGGCGTGGTCATGTCTCCCCGCGATCACCCGCACGGCGGCGGCGAGGCGAAGTCGCCGGTCGGTGGCATGGCCCAGACGCCCTGGGGCAAGCCCGCGATGGGACTGAAGACCCGTCGCAACCCGAAGACCGACCGCTTCGTGATCAAGCCGCAGAAGAAGAGGGGTAAGGGTTGAGCCGGTCGGTCAAGAAGGGTCCCTACGTGCATCCGTCGCTCACGAAGAAGATCGACGCGCTGAACGCGCGCAACGAGAAGAAGGTCGTGAAGACCTGGTCGCGCCCGTCCGTCGTCCTGCCCGGGATGGTGGGCCACACCATCGCCGTGCACGACGGCCGCCGGCACGTGCCGGTCTTCATCACCGAGAACATGGTCGGCCACAAGCTCGGGGAGTTCGCTCCCACGCGGATCTTCAAGAGCCACGGGCACGGCGCGACCACCGAGAAGGTCGCCGCCGTGAAGCCCGGAGCATGACGGTGGAGGTCAAGGCGTC
>DASYVN010000027.1:0-18394 GCA_035937095.1 Candidatus Limnocylindria bacterium | reverse complement strand
AGCGCGGCCTCGCGGAACGTCTCCGCGAGGGTCGGGTGGGCGTGGATCGTCGCGATGACGTCCTCGGTGGTCGCCTCGAGCCGCATCGCGAGCGTCGCCTCGGCGATGAGCTCGCTCGCGCTGGGGCCGACGATGTGCACGCCGAGGATCCGGCCGTGCGGGCCGGCGGTCACGAGCTTCATCAGGCCATCGCTCTCGCCGAGGGCGAGCGCGCGACCCGAGGCCTTGAACGAGAAGCGCGCCGACTTCGCGTCGGGGTACTTCTCCTTGGCCTGGGCCTCGGTGAGGCCGACCGTCGCCAGCTCTGGGTGCGTGTACACGACGTTCGGCACGACGTCGTAGTCCATCTTCGCGTCCTCGCCCAGGATCACGTCGACCGCGACCTCGCCCTGGGTCGACGCGACGTGGGCGAGCTTGGGTGCGCGCGGATCGCCGATGCAGTCGCCGATGGCCCACACGCCGCTGACATTCGTGCGCATCCGTTCATCCACGACGATGCCAAGGCGCTCGGTCTTCAGGCCCGCGTTCTCCACGCCCGAGTAATTCGCGATGCGCCCCGCGCCGAGCAGCACCTCGTCACCCTCGATCGACTCGGACTTCCCATCGATCTCGTACGCGACCGTGACCGTCTTCCCCTTGCGGGTCACCTCGGTCACCTTCGCGTTCGCCTTCACCTCGACGCCCTTCGGCGCGAGCGCCCGGACGAGGAGGCGGACGAGCTCGGGGTCCGCGTATCCGATGGGCTGCTGCAGCATCTCGAGGACGGTCACTTTGGAGCCGACCTCGGCGTAGAAGGTGCCGAGCTCCAGGCCGATCGCTCCGCCGCCGATGACGATGAGCCGCTTCGGGACCGCCGCGAGCGCGAGCGCGCCCACGTTGTCGAGCGGCTTCGCCTCGGCGAGCCCCTTGATCGGCGGCATGCCGACCTTCGAGCCGGTCGCGACGATGACCGCGTTCGCTTTCACCGACCGCTCGCCGTCGGCAGCCTTCACCTTGAGCTCGCCGGGAGACACGAGCGTCCCGCTGCCGGTGATGAGGTCGACCTTGCGGCCCTTCAGAAGCTGTTCGATGCCGCCGACGAGCTGCTTCACGACGGCATCCTTGCGGGCGACGGCCTTCGGCAGGGAGAACGACGCTCCCTGGACGATGATCCCGTGCTCTTCGCCATGCGTCGTGAACCAGTACGCGTGGCTCGAATCAAGCAAGGCCTTCGACGGAATGCAGCCGACCGTCACGCAGATGCCGCCGACGCGGTCTCGCTCGACGAGCGCGACACGCGCGCCCTTCGCCGCGGCGTAGAGCGCGGCGACGTATCCACCGGGGCCGCCACCGAGGATCGCGATGTCGTAGCGCGGCTCGCTCACCTAGTCGAACAGCCTAGTCGCGCCGGACGCGTCACGTTCGAGCGGATGGGCGCGATAACCGCGACGCAGCATGAACCAGAGGTAGAGCGGGATGAACGCCAGCCCGATCCGCTCGTACTGCTCGACGTGCCGCCGCTCGTGCAGCCAGAGCGCGTCGCTCGGTTCGTGCGCGCTGATGATCACGTGCCCGAGTGTGATCGCCCCGTAGCCCCGCAGCGTCACGAGCACGTGCGCGAGTCCGCGGTCGGTCACATAGAGGAAGCAGCCGTCGCGGACACGCGGACGGGCGAACGACAGCAACCCGATGAGGTGGCCGAGCGGATCCGCGTGATGTCCGGCGAACGCGCGGACGAGATCAGTTGACGACGGCGTCGACCACCTTGTCGATGGCCGCGATGAGCGCAGCTTCGGTGAGCTGCGTCGGGTCGTACTTCACGACGAGGATGTGGTCGATCATCTCCGCGGACACGTGGAGCACCCCGGGGATGCGCGACGTGCCGCCCGCGACCGCACCGGCGCAGCTGTGGCAGGTGAGCTCGACGATGTCCAGCCGGAGCTCCGTCCCGTGCGGGACGATCGCCGCAGCGGTGACCGGACGCGGCGTCGCGCGCGCCGGAGCCGCCGCCGGGGCGGCGCACGCCACGCCGAGCAGAAAAGACGCAAGCAAAATGGCCGCCCTCACGGACGACCATTCTGCGCTTTCGCTGTTAGCGGCTGGGACTACGGCTTGTTGGGGTTGATCTTCGCGTCGCCGACCTTCTCCTGGACCTCGCCCTTGGCCTTGTCCCACTTGCCGCTGACCTCGGTCGACTTGTCGCCGCCGAGCTTGCCGGCCTCTTCCTTGACAGTGCCCTTGATCTCGTTGCCTTCACCCTTGATCTTGTCCTGCATGAGATGCCTCCTTACATGTGCCCGCCGTTTCGCGGACGCTCACCGACCAGCGGCCGCAAGACCGGTGCCGCCCGCTCGCCGGCGACCACGGTGACGCCTCGGTCGCGTAACGGACGCGTGACGGCACCGCTGCGATTCAACGCAAGGCGGAGAGCACCCGTTCCTGCCGCTCGAGAACGTGCGACGAGATCTCGCGCAGCCAGTGCGCGAGGTCGGCGCTCAGCTCGAGCGCGTCGGCCTGGATGGCCGCGCGCTCGGTCTCCTTCGCCGCCGGCCAGCGCGCCAGCAGCTCGTCGGTCTTCGCCTCGTAGTCGGTGACCTTCACGCCGAAGACCTTCAGCAGCTTCCGCGTCGGGTCCATCGGACTGCGGTCGCCCCGGTCCTTGTGCTCGTCCATCGCTACCTCCCCGTGGAATCGCCCGGATCGCCCGGATCGCTCAAGTGTGCCGCAGTTAACCCTTGCGCCCGGGACGCTGTCGTCGGATGCTGCCGCCATGGAGACGACGATGACCGGCTTCGAGGCGATCACCGACACCCTGCCGAAGGGCTATCGCACCCGCGAGTTCCGCGACGCCGATCGCGAGCCATGGGTCGAGGAACGGAACGCCCAGGTCCATGAGCTCCAGCGCGGCACGGCCGACGAATGGCGCGAGTGGGAGCAGATCGATCCGCCGAAGAACCTGCTCCGCGTCTCCGTCGACGCGGCCGACGGCCGCCTCGCGGCCGGCGCGGACCTCGGGCCAGGCTCGTTCCCCCGTGCGGACGGCACGCTGTTCGGAGGACTGAACGTCATGCGCGCGCACCGGCGGAAAGGTCTTGGGACGGCGCTCCTCGACGCCCTCGAGACCGAGGCCCGCAAGGCCAAGGCGCCGCGCATCCTCGCCGGCACGAGCGCCGCGTTCGAAGGGTCCCTCGAGTGGGCCCAGAAGCACGGGTACAAAGAGATCGGCCGGCGCCTCGAGTCGTACGTCGACGTGAAGACGTTCGACGGTCGCGCGCTGCGGGACGTGGTCGAGCGGGTCGAGACGTCAGGCATCCGGCTTGCCACAGTGACGGAGTTCCTGCGTGGCCGCGACGAAGCCGCGATCGAACGGTTCTGGCGCGACCTCTGGGAGGCCGAGGCGCCGATGTGGGATGACGTCCCGTGGGCCTCGCCGACGCCGCATTGGCCCTACGAGAAATTCAAGAAGATCGCCGTCGACAGCGGCAAGCTGGTCAAGGAGGCCACGATCGTCGCGGTCGATGGTGAGCGGATCGCGGCGTTGACGACCACGGCGAAGCAGGGCACCGACCGCGGCTACACCTGGATGACCGGTACCGGCCGGGACTACCGCGGCCGCGGGCTCGCGACGGCCCTGAAAGTGAAGATGCTCGCCGCCGCCAAGGCCGCCGGCCTGCGCGCGATGCTCACGACGAACGACGAGCCGAACAAGGCGATGCGCGGGATCAACGCGAAGCTCGGCTACGTGATGCTCCCCGCGCACATCGAGCTCGAGAGGACGCTCTAACCAGAAGAGGGAGGCCTCGCGGCCTCCCTCTTCGATCGTTCGCGTGAACGCCTAGTCCGCCGGGGTCGCCTCGGTGACCATGCCCGGCTCGTCTTCGCCACCGACCTCGGTCCAGATCTTCACACCCTTCGGCTCCTTCAGGAACAGCGTCCCGATGACCACCGACATGAGCGCGACGACGATGACGTAGGCGAGGCCGAGGTAGATGTTGCCGTTCGGATCGTTCGTGGCGTTGAACCCCCGCAGGCTGATGCTGCTGTCGATCGGCAGCGACATGAAGTTCTTGAGGAACGGCACGTAGAATTTGCTGCCCTCGGGGAACGACGCGCCCACGAGGTAGGTGAAGAACAGCGGGAGCAATCCGCCGAACCAGCCGTTCCCGAAGTGGTACGGGATCGACAGCGAGGTGTAGCGGACCTTCGCCCGGAAGTACTCGACGAGGAACGCCGCGATCGGCCCGTAGACCATGGTCACGTAGATGATCTGGATCCACACGAGCGCGATCAGGACCGGCACGTTCGGATCGGCCTTCGTGATGAGGCCGGTCGCGTCTTTGGTGACGTTCGCGGCGTCGTACATCGCGTGGTAGATCGGGATGTACGTGACCGCCGCGATGAGGCAGCCGGACAGGATGATGATCTTGCGTCCGATCTTGTCCGAGAGCCAGCCGAAGAACAGGAAGAACGGCGTGCCGAGGCCGATGGCCCAGAGCATGATCGGGTACGACTGCAGGAACGTGAGCTTCAGGTACGTGGTCATGAAGAAGTTCGCCTGGAACTGGCCCTGGTACCAGACCACGCCCTGGCCGGCGGTCAGGCCGAGGAGCACGAGGGCGATGGTCCCGACCTTCCGGCCACTGAAGCTCTCCTTGGCCCAGCTCGCGGTGTTCGTCGTGGTCTCACCCCGAGCCTTGAGGCGCGCGAAGAGCGGGGTCTCTTGGAGCCGCATCCGGATGTAGATCGCGAACGCGAGCAGGATGGCCGAGATCAGGAACGGGTAGCGCCAACCGGTGTTCGCGAAGTCCGCCGCGGTCATGTTGGTGCGGAACAGGAGAATGATGGCGAGCGCGAGGAAGAATCCGATCGTCGCGGTGGTCTGGATCCACGCGGTGTAGAAGCCCCGCTTGTTGTCGGGGGCGTGCTCGGCCACGTAGATGGCCGCGCCGCCGTACTCGCCGCCGAGGGCCAGGCCCTGGGCGAGCCGGAGGACCAGGAGGATCGTCGGGGCGAGGATGCCGATCGCGGCGTACGTCGGCAAGAGGCCGACGCCGACCGTCGCGACACCCATGATCGAGATCGTCATCAGGAACGCGTACTTGCGCCCGACGACGTCGCCGATCCGACCAAAGACGACCGCACCGAACGGCCGCACGAGGAAGCCGGCTGCGTACGTCGCGAACGCGGCCAACAGCGACGCGGTGGGGTTATCGCTCGGGAAGAAGATCGGCGCGAGGAACGGCGTGAGGGTCGCGTACAGATAGAAGTCGTACCACTCGATGATCGTGCCGGCCGAGGAAGCGCCGATGACGAACGGGAGCCCGTACGTCGAGCGCCAACTCGCTGGCCGCGGGGCGGCCATCGTCGTTGCCAAGATTGCCCTCCTTCAAACTCGCGCGATGGGTCGTGGTCTGACGCGATCACAGCGTGGGACCCGTCCAGCCCCGCTCCTGTCCACCACCTCCCGGCGGCGCGTGCGCGCCCCGAATGGCGGTATTTAGGGCTTAGTTCCGAGCGTAGTCAAGGACCTGGCCGACGAGCGCCTCTCGCGAGGTGGAACTACTCCTCTTTACCCGTGGACCCGCGGATCGTCTCGACCACGGTCGCATCGGCGAGCGTCGTCGTGTCCCCGAGCGGCTGGCCGTTGGCGATGTCCCGGAGGAGCCGCCGCATGATCTTGCCGGACCGGGTCTTGGGCAGCTCCGGCGTGAACATGATCGTCTTCGGGCGTGCGATCGAGCCGATCTTCGAGACGACGTGCTCGCGAAGCTCCTTCGACAGGGCTTCGCTCGAGTCGTTGCCACCCCGGAGGGTCACGAAGGCGAAGATGGCCTGGGTCGTCACCGGGTCGTCGCGGCCGATCACCGCGGCCTCGGCGACCTTCGGATGCGAGACGAGCGCGGATTCGACCTCGGTCGTCGAGATGCGGTGGCCCGAGACCTTCATCACGTCGTCCACCCGGCCCATGAGCCAGAAGTAGCCGTCGGTGTCGCGCTTCGCGCCGTCGCAGGCGAAGTAGCGGCCCGGGTATTTGCTCCAGTACGTCTCGCGGTACCGCTTGTCGTCCTTGTAGATGCCGCGGAGCATCGCCGGCCACGGACGCGTGATGACGAGGTAGCCGGCCTGGCCGAGGGGCACGCTCTTGCCGTCCTCATCGACGACATCGGCCTTCACGCCGGGGAACGGGAATGTCGCGCTCCCGGGTTTCGTCGTCGTGATCCCCGGCAGCGGCGAGATGAGGATCATGCCGGTCTCGGTCATCCACCAGGTGTCGACGATCGGGCAGCGGCCGCCGCCGATGTTCTGCTGGTACCAGAGCCACGCCTCCGGATTGATCGGCTCGCCGACCGAGCCGAGGAGCCGGAGCGAGCGCAGGTCGTGCTTCTGCACGTACTCGCTTCCCCACTTCATGAACGTGCGGATCGCGGTGGGCGCGCAGTACAGGATCGAGACCTTGTACTTGTCGATGATCGACCACCACCGGTCCTTGTCCGGGAAGTCGGGCGTGCCTTCGTACATGACGCCACTGACGCCGTTCGCGAGCGGGCCGAAGACGATGTAGCTGTGTCCGGTGACCCATCCGATGTCGGCGGCGCACCAGTACACGTCGTTGTCCTTGACGTCGAAGATGAGCTTCGTGGTCGCCGCGACGCCGGTGAGGTAGCCGGCGCTGGTGTGGACGATGCCCTTCGGCGTCGCCGTGGTGCCCGACGTGTACAGCAGATAGAGCATGTGCTCCGCGTCGAGCGCCTCGGCCGGGCAGTCCGCCTTCTGCTTGGGCACGATGTCGTGCCACCAGACGTCGCGGCCCGCGGTCCAGCCGACCTGCTGCTTCGTGCGCTGCACGACGAGCACCTTCTGGACGGCGGAGGTCTGCGCGATCGCGTCGTCCGCGTTCTTCTTCAGCGGGACGACGGTGCCCTTGCGATAGCCGCCGTCGGCGGTGATGACGAGCTTCGCTTCGGAGTCGCCGATGCGGCCGGCGAGCGCCTCCGCGGAGAAGCCGCCGAAGACGACGGTGAACGGCGCGCCGATCCGAGCGCACGCGAGCATCGCGATGGGCAGCTCGGGGATCATCGGCATGTAGATCGCGACCCGGTCGCCCTTGGCGACACCGAGCTCCTTCAGGGCGTTCGCGCAGCGTTGGGTCTCATCGAGGAGGTCCTGGTAGGTGAGGACCCGCGCATCGCCCGGCTCCCCCTCCCAGTAGTAGGCGACCTTCGCGCCCCTGCCGGCCTTCACGTGGCGGTCGAGGCAGTTCTCAGTGACGTTCAGCTGGCCGTCAGCGAACCATTTCGCGTACGGCGACTCCCACTCGAGGACCTTCGTGAACGGCTTCCGCCAGGTCAGGGTGCGGGCGTGCTCGGCCCAAAAGCCCTCGAAGTCCTTGTCCGCGCGCTCATAGATGGAGGGATCGGTGACGTTCCCCTGGCGGACGAACTCGGGCGGCGGCGGGAAGGTCCGCGTCTCGTTGCCGAGTGTGTCGAGTGCTGAGCTTTGCGTAGTCTCCGTCGACATTGCGGTCATCCTCCGAGCGCCAAGAGAAGATAGCGGCTAGAGCGCCGAGGGGCGGCCATCGCGGAATGCGGAAAGATGCGCGGTGTAGTGGTTGGGCACCGTGAGGAGCCAGCCGAAGCAGTTCATCGGCCCATAGAACGGATGCGCTGCGGTCTTGGCCGGATCGGGCTCGGCCGGGAACTCCGCCCGGAGGCGGTCGGCCGCCGCGGCGGCCTTCTCGGCGAGCACGCGGAGACCGTCCCGGGTCACGCCCGCGGCATCCGGACGGGGCTGGCCCGTCGCGCCGGCCTCCTCGCCCTGGGCCAAGCGCAGGGCGATCAGCGAGACGCCGCGGTCGACGATCATGAGGTGCGCGGCGATCTGGCCGAGGCCCCACTGCTCCGGCGTGCCGGCCAGGAGATCGGCGTCCGTCGTCTCCTCCACCAAATGGAGGAGGGAGCGACGTCCATCTGCCGCAACGCCGGTCAGGAGGCGGATCGTCTCCTTTATCCACTCCGGTCGGTCGGTCGGGTTATCCACCACGGTGAGGGGCATTTGCGACATAGTGACCCTACGCAATGCACAATGCAGCGGAAATACGCCCGAATGGGCTTATATGGAGGAACGGCAGGGTGGCCTCAATGACGAAGTCGCAGACGATGGCGACGCTGGCAGAAAAGACGGGCCTTTCCAAGAAGCAGACCAGCGAGTTCATGGACGAGCTATGCAACATCGCGTACAAGGAAGCGAAGAACGGCTTCACGATCCCGGGTCTCGGGAAACTCGTGATCGTCGACCGCAAGGCGCGCCTCGGCCGCAACCCGGCGACGGGCGCGGAGATCAAGATCCCGGCGAAGCGCGTCCTCAAGTTCCGTATCGCCAAGCAGGCGAAGGACGCGACCATGGCGAAGCCGAAGGGCAAGTAGCAAGAACGCAGGTCCCCAGCACTTATCTGACGTGAGCGAGGTCTTTCATCGCATGAGCAGGCCGCACATCGCGGAGCTCTCGGTGAAGGACCTCGCTCTCGTTTCAGAGCTGCGCCTCGAGCTCGCGCCCGCCTCACGGTCCTCACCGGGGAAACCGGCGCCGGCAAGTCGACGCTCGTGGACGCGCTGTCCGCCGCGACCGGCGGCCGCGTTGCGGCAGGCATGGTGCGCGAAGGTGCGGACCGAGCCAAGGTCGAGGCCGTGTTCGCCGGTGCGGGCGACGATGAGCTCATCCTCGGTCGTGAGATCCAGCCGGGACGCGCGCCGGCGCGCATGAACGGCGAGACCGTTCCGCTCGCGAAGCTCGCCGAGCGCGGCGGCGAGCTGGTCGCGATCCACGGACAGGGCGAGCAGCTCCGACTCGCGCGTCCCGCCGTGCAGCGCGATCTCCTCGATGCCTATGGCGGACACGATCGCCCGCGCGACGCCGCGGCCACGGCGCACCGCACGCTCCGCGACGTGCTCGACACCGGCGTGGGCGGGCGGCTCGGCGAGGTCGTCGGTCGCGCGCTCTGGTCGCTCGCGCGACAGCATCAGGTCCTCTGCGTCAGCCACCTCGCGCAGGTCGCGACGTACGCCGACGCGCAGGTGAAGGCGCGCAACGAGGTGCGCGGCGGTCGCACGCACGTCGTGGCGGATCGCCTCGAGCCGCGCGACAGCGTGGCCGAGCTCGCGGAGATGCTCGGCGCGGGCGGATCCTCGAAGTCGCTGGCGGGGGGCGCGGGAGCTCCAGGCCGGTGCCGCCGACTGGAAGGCGAAGGCGAAGCGCTAGGCCGGCGCGGCCGCGGCTTCTTTCAGCATGGCCGCGGTGTTGTCGTTGTACCGGCCGAAGTACCGCTTCATCATCTGGACCGCGACGGCGGTCCCGACCCGGGCCTTCAACCCGCTCGGCTCATCCCAGTAGATTGCGCTGTCCACACGCGTGCCGGTCCCCTCGGGCACGACCCGGTCGGTGCGATAGATCCGGCCGACGAACGGGAATGCCACCGTGATGGTGAGCTCGGATGGTTGCTCGGCGCTCACCACGCGGAATACGGTCGCGTGGTCCCCGCCGTGCTCGCAGTGGTACTCGGCCCCCACGAGCGATCCACGGGCGCCGGCCTCGAAATCGACGCGCGGCACCTGCATGATCCGCTTGCGCGCGGCCGGATCGATCATCAGCTGCCACACCCGCTCGGGCGCTGCGTCGAAGCGGCGGCTGATCCGCAGCTTCGCTTCGTCGCTTCCGACGCGCTGGCGATCCTCGCGGAGCGCCTCCTCACGGACGACCGCGAGATCGAGATAGGCGGCCCCGACGTCCCCGACGTCGTAGTGCTGCGGCGCGGGCACATATGCGGTCCGCGCGTTCTCGGGCCAGCCCCGCAGGGCGGCGTCGGTCGCGAGGAGGTACTCGCGAAGGGGCACAGTGTTCTTCAGCAGGCGGTGGACGAGATTGACGTCGGCGCCGTGGAGCTGCACGACGCCCGCGAGCGTCTGCCGGGAGTACGTCCCGCGGTGCACGACGAACTTCAGGCCGAGGTTGCCGATCATCTGGCAAGCTTGGCACGGGCACGTGGTCGCCGCGCGCATGTCGCGAAGCCGCCGGTGGAACGCGACGAACGTCTCGCGTAGCCAGTCGCCGACCTCGATGTCGGTGCGAACGGTCGTGCAGCAGAGCGCGTCGCCCTCGACCTGGTCGATGCTCAGCTTGCCGCCGAAGCTCTTGGCGATGTTCTCGATGAGCTCGGCGAGGATCTCGCGGGAGTGCTCGTGCTCGGTGCCGGAGACGAACGCGGTGTAGCCAGAGATGTCGGCCATGACCAATAGCCCGTCCGTGGCAGCCACGGCTGTCGATTATCCCCCGCTGAGCTCTTTGGCGAGCGGCGCGAACGCCTCGACATGCTCGCCGCGCACGGTGAAGTAGCTGACGCCGAACGCTTCCCGGATCCGCAGGAGCTGCGCGCGCATCTCGGCGAGCGCGCCGACGAGGAAGAACGGCGAGCGTTCGATCATCTCGGGCGGCGCGCCTTCCATGCGGCGCGCGAGTTCGGCGATCGCCGCGGGCCGGTCGTTGGTCACGGTCATGCCGAAGACGAGGGTGTTGAGTTCGACGTCACGGTCGCCGAGCAGTCGATGGACATAGGAGAACCGGTCGAGCGCAGTTTCCCACGAGTAGGCCGCGCGGTCGGGAGCGCCGTCGCGCTTCGTCCGGGGATCACGCCGACGATGTCCGCTTCCTTCACCGCGAGCTCGAGGATCCGATCGCCGCCACCGGCAATGAGGATCGGCGGGTGCGGCTGCTGGACCGGCCTTGGGCCGCTGTGGGCCCTGTCGTGACGGTAATGGGTGCCCGCGTGGGTCACCTCGTCCTCGGTCCACAGGCGCTTGCGTTTAGTGAGATCCGCGCTCGGGTATCGCGACGGAGAGCTCGAGCGCGAACACGCTGCCGGCGCTGGAGCTGGCCTCGAGCCAAAGCCGCCCGCCCTGCCGCTCGGCGAGCCGCTTGCTGATGTGAAGGCCCAGTCCGGAGCCCGGCACGTCGCGGGCGGTCGACGTTCGGTAGAAGGGCGTGAACAGCCGGGCGCGCTCGTCCTCGGGAATGCCGAGCCCGTGGTCCGCGATGCGGACCTGCGCCTCGGCACCCACGATCGTCAGCGAGACCTCGATCGGCGCACGTGGGGCGCTGTACTTGAGGGCGTTGCTGAGGAGGTTGTCCAGGATCTGTGCGATCCGTTCCGGGTCACCGCGCACGTGGGCGGTGCCGTGCGGCCACTCGAAGCTGATGCGCTGGGCGTCTCCGTCCTCGAACCGGCCGATCGCATCCGCGATCACGGCCGCCAGGTCAACGACCGCGATCTTGAGGCTGAGGCCGTTCGATGCGACGCTCAGGGGATCCAGCATCTCGGCGAGCAACCGACCCATGCGGTCCACTTGCGCGATCGCGAGGTCGATCGCCCTGCCCTCGCGCGACGGATCCCTCCCGATCTGCCGCTGCCCGAGCTGGAGCTGCCCCCGGATCACGGTGAGCGGCTGGCGCAGCTCGTGGACGACCGTGGTGAACAGGTCGGCCTCACCGACAATCGGCCGGTCGACAGTCGAGGACCCGACGGCGTCATCGCGGCGCCGGCGTAATGCCGGCGCCGCAGGCGACGCCGGCCCCGCCATCACGCTTTGCACCGTCGCGAGGAGGTCCTCCACCACGAACGGCTTGCCGACGAAGCCGGAGAACCCGGCCGCGCGGCTGCGCTCAGACCGTCCCGCGCGAGCTTCGGCGAGAGCGGCGTTGTCGGCGCTGAAGATCACGAGCGGAACGGTGGGATGGCCGCGACGAATGGCTGCCGCGTCATCCCACGTCCGGCTCTCACCCGTCGACCTGAGCTCGCCGTCGAGGATCACGCATCGCGGCTGCCAACGCTCGACGACCTCGCCGATGAGTGCGTGGTCCGCGATGGTCACCGTGTGATAGCCGGCTTCGGTCAGCAGACCGCCCACCAGGTCACTGAGTCCGGCATCATCCTCGACGAGGAGTACGTTCTGGGCCTGCATCTTCCTCCGCCACGTGCCACCGACCGGGCCCCACCACGCCGGTCGCTCCCCTGCTCGCGAGCCTCAGATGATAGGAGCGTCCGGCGTCCGCATGACGATTTGGTAACGGCGCCACTGATACCGAAGAATGGGCCCAATACCGGCGGAGCTACTCGGGCGGGCGCGCCTCGCCGCCGGAGGCGGTCACGAATCGATAGCCGCTCCCGGGCACGGTCTCGATGTACCGGGGCTTGTGCCAGTCGTTCTGGAGCTTCGCGCGCAGCGCGCGCACATGCCGATCGACGACGTTGCTCTCGATCACGAAGTCGGTGCCCCAGAGCGCGTCGAGGATCTGCTCCCGCGTGAGCACGCTGCCGGCGTTCGCGGCGAGCAGGTAGAGGAGCGCCTGTTCGAGCGAGGTGAGGTGCAGCTCGTGGTCGCCCGCGAGCACCTTGCGGTTGAGCACGTCGATCTCGAGATCGCCGATGCGCAGGCGCGGGACGAGCTCGCCGACGTTGCCGAGCGTGCGACGAAGGACCGCCCGTGCACGGGCGACCAGATCGTCCGGAACGAATGGAACACCGATGTAGTCATCCGCGCCGCGCTCGAACGCGTCGAGCTTCCCACGGAGATCGCTGCGCCGGGTCAGCGCGATGACACCGATCGTCCCGCCGGCCCGCGCCTCATCGATGAGCTGGATCCCAGCACCCGTCTCGAGGTCGATGTCGAGGAGGAGCAGGTGCGGCTTCCATTCAACGAGCGCGGCCCTCGCGCCGGTCAGCGTCTCTTCCGACCGGCGGAGGTAGCCGCCGTGCCGGAGGGTGAGATCGACGGTGTTCCCGATCGCCCGGTCGCCGAGCACGGAAAGCACGCGGACCGCGCGGTCGGAAGCTCTCGCAGCTGGTGCGGCCGCCCGTACTGGAAGCACCGACCAAGTTTACCTCCGGCTTTCGTAGATCCGGACGCCCAGCTGGGTGCTCAAAGGTAGCGGCCACTTCTGATCGCGGCGCACCGTGTCCCGATCTTGAATGCTACCGACAAGGACCAGCAGACCGGCATACGTCCCGAGCGGTGCGCCGATCCACATGAGTGCGAGAGGGGTTGACGTTCCGTGCGCCGGCAGGCCCTGCGGGACCGCGTGGCGCGGGTCGGTCTCCACCGTATTGATCCCGGATTCGGTGACGGCGAGTCGGTAGTAGGAAGGAGGACGTTCGGAATGCTCGGCGATCCGCGGACCGTACTGCTTGAGGGGCTGCCAGCTCGCGACGAGCGGAGCGAGCGCGGCACGTTGCCCCGACGCCGCGTCCGTCGTCTCTCCCTCATGCAGCGCCCGTACGGTCGCCACGTCGCGCCCGTCGTCGATGCTCGTGAGAAGCGGAACGGCAGGTTCGATTCCACCGGAGTAGGCCGCGACGATACGGGCGGCTTCGTGCGCGCTGTCCGCGGCGTGCAGCCGGAACTCCTGGAGCACGAGGGAATTGATCGGGTCGGCAGTGGCCATGCGAGAACTGTGACCGTTGAAGGCGTTCCCAGCATGACCCTCCCGTCATGCCCGCAGAAGCCTTGGGAATGCGCGGACCGCGCGGTCGGAGGTGACCGCGCGGTCCATCAGGGTCGTGGCGCGAGTTAGCGGACCGTCGGCACGGACTTCCGCGACCGAAGGATCAGGAGCCCGCCGATCGCGGGCAGGAGGAGGGCGATGAGCGGAAGTGGGCCCGAGCTGTCGAGCGTGCTCGTCGATGGCAGCGCGGTGACAGCCTGAGGGGTTGCGGCCGGCGCCGCGGCCGGCGCCGCGGTCGGTGCCGGGGCGATCGGGGCGACCGCACCGGGCGGTGTGAAGATGGGAATCCCCGGCGTAGCGGTGGCCCCAGCCGGACTTGCCGTGGGGGTCGCCGTGGCCCCGACCGTCGGCGTCGGTGTGGGCGATGTCGCTGCGACAACGGAATTGACCGTCGCCCGGCAGGTCACCAACGAGCCGCCACCGTTCGCGGAACCGTTGCACTGATCGACGTTCACGGGCAGCGTCGAGGTTGCCGTCGAACCGGTCGCGACCGTACATACGAATCCGACGCTCGTGCCGCCGTTGCCGGAACCGTTGCACTGTCCGACGGTTGCCGCGGTGACCGATGTGACGCCAGGCGTGTTCACGGGGGTACAGGTCCCTGGAGCACCGGTACCGGTGATGACCGACCCGATGCACTGGTAGACCGTGGCGGGCGTCGGAGCGACGGCGGGGCTGCCGGCGAAGTTGTTGGTCATCGTGACCGTGCAGATCAGCACGCCACCACCACCATTGGCGGATCCGTCGCATTGGGTGATCGAGAGGATCGGCGCAGCCGAGGTCGATGTCGTCGTGGTGCAGGTCCCGGCACCGGCGGCGATCGGACCGGCCGCGCCGACGCACCTCGTGACGGTGACCGTCGAGGGCGTCGAGGAGGCCGTCCCGCTGCTCGTGACGTAGTTCACGACCGTGACCGTGCAGGAGACTCCCTGCCCGCCCACGTTACTTGCAGTGTCGTTGTTGCACTGGGAAATGGGCGCGAAAACGGGTGCGCCGAGCGGGGCCGCGCTGATCTGGACGCCGCTCTGCGCGAGCGAACCGATTATGAGGAGACACATCGCGAGGATGCCCGCCATTCTGAGAACCGTCCGTGACTGCATCAGTGTGACGCCTCCCTGAGTCTTGCCCACCTTTTTTGCCGCCGTCCTTTTCGCCCGCGGCGACCTGCGTCGCCGTATTGCCGGCATGGTGACCTGTCCGGTCGCCGGACTCATGACCAAACCGTCACCTGCTCGCGATCACGGCGCCTGGTCGATGCGGAGCGGATCGTCGGCATCGACGGGGCTTGTTCGCGGAGTCATGACGCTTTGGTAACGACTCAGTGCCGCGCGTTAGGCGTCCACGGCGCTGTAGCGTCGCTACCGGCGACCGCAGGATGATCGGAAGGCAGATGACCAAATTGCCGGTTCGCCGAGAACGCAGGCTGTGGGCCACGGCGCTAGAGGCGCGGCTTGTGCTTGGCCATGTACGCCGCGGCCTCGCCGCGACGCGAGAGGCCGAGCTTGTCGAGGATCCGGCTGACGTAGTTCTTCACCGTCTTTTCTGACAGAAAGAGCACTTCGCCGATCTCGCGGTTCGTCTTCCCTTCGGCCAGGCCCGCAACGACCTTGCGCTCCTGCTCGGTGAGTGAGGCGAGCGCGGGATCTTCGGCCCGACTGTCGCGCAGTCGCTCGAGCACCTTGCCCGTGACATCGGGATCGAGGAGCGAGCGACCGGCGGCGACGGCAGTGATCGCATCGATGACGGCCTGACCGCGAGTCTGCTTCAACAGGTACCCCGAGGCGCCGGCGATGATCGAGGCGAACAGTGCATCGTCATCGGCGTACGAGGTGAGCATGATCACCTTCGTATCGGGGTGCGCCTCACGGATCGCGCGGCACGCCTCCACGCCGGATCCATCCGGAAGGCGCACGTCCATGATCACGACATCGGGCGTCGAGCGGCCCGCGGCCGCGGTCGCCTCGGCCACGGTGCCGGCCTCGCCGACCACGCTCATGTCCGCCTGACGGCTGATGAGGCCGCGCAACCCTTCGCGCACGACCTCGTGGTCGTCGCAGATCAAAACCCGAATGCTCATGCCACGACCTTAGTCCGTGTTGGGACGCGCATCTGCAAGCGGGTCCCTGCGCCAGGCGATGAGGTCACGTCGAGTCTGGCCCCCGCGTTGAACGCGCGCTCCCGCATGTTGCGCAGGCCCAAGCCTCCCACGGAGGTTGCGGTGTCGTAGCCGACGCCGTCGTCGACGACCTCGAGCACGACCGTGTCGTGGTCCCGTCGGAGCGAGAGGCCGGCGTGGCGGGCGCGCGCGTGTCGCGCGACGTTGCCGAGGGCGTCGGCCGCGACGTAGAACACCGCCTCGCGTCCGGCCTGGTCCAGGCTCGCCTCGGCGCTGGGCTCGACGGTGACATCCACGCGCAGGAGCGCGTTCGTGCCGATCTGCGCCGCGAGCGTCGGCAGCGACTCCCGCAGCGGCCGGTCCGAGCCGCGGATCGGGCGGAGGCCGAGCACGTAGTTGCGCAGGTCCGCGATCGCCGCGTTGAGCCGATCCACCCCGCGCCCGAGGTGCGCTTTCGCGTCCTGGGGCGCGGTGTCGACCTGCGAAGACGCGTCCTCGATGAGCAGGCCCAAGCCGTAGAGCGACTGGATCACGCCGTCGTGGAGATCCATCCCGATGCGATGCCGCTCCTCAAGCACAGACATCTGGCTGGTCTGGGCGTAGAGCCGTGCGTTCTCGATCGCGATGGCGGCTTGCGCGGCCAGCGCGACCAGCGCGTCCTCATCTTCGACGGTGAACTCGCCCCCACCCTGTTTCTCGGTCAGGTAGAGGTTGCCGACCGACTCTCCACGCCAGCGGATCGGTACCCCGAGGAAGCTCGTCATCGGTGGATGGTTCGGGGGAAAGCCGACCGAGGCGGGGTGTTCGTGGAGATCACGCAGCCGAAGCGGGCGGCCCTCGCGCGGCAGCAGCCCGAGGATGCCCTTCCCCACCGGGAGCGACCCGATCCGCTTGTGGACCTCGTCGCTGATCCCCGCGGTGTAGAAGCGGGACACCACGCGGTGCTCGTCGAAGGTGCCGAGCGCGGCGTACTTCGCATCGCCGACGACCCGCGCGAGCTCGGCGATCTTGTGCAGCAGCGTCTCGGTCTCGAGCTCCGCACTCAACGCGAGTCCCGCCTCATTGAGCGCCCGCAGTCGACGGGACTGCGCAATCTCGCGCTCGTGCAGCTCACTCAGCGTGCCGAGGATCACGACCGAGAAGGTCAGGACGCCGGCGGCGCCGATCGCCAGCAGGGCAAGGTGGCCGATCGCCGAGGGGAGCGAAGGCCCCAGCACCCAGTAGTCGAGCGCGATGAGCCCGCCAAGGAGGAAAACTGGAAGCACGAGCGCCGCGGCGATCAAGCGACGGGGATAGACGCGCCGGCCACCAAGGACGCCGAGGTTCACGCTCCGGATTATCGGACCAGTCCAGAACGCGAACGAGAGGGGCGGATCAGAGCTTCACAGTCGCGCCTCAGCCGAGAACGTCGGAAGAGGCCTTCGGCACCATCGCCCTGCGTTTTGGTGCAAGGAAGACCCCGACCTGGTGGTGTTCGGCTTGAGCGCCGCGCACCCTGGTCGGGGTCTTCGATCGCCATTCGGCTTGGAGAGGCTTCCGCTAGTTGACGGTAAAGGCCATGTGCATGCCGCTCGAGTAGTGTCCGACCTCGTTGCACATGAGCACGTAATGCCCAGCCGGAAGGTTGACGGTGAACGTGTTCGACCCGCCGACGATCACCTCTCCGGTCTCACCGATGTTTCCGGTCTCGTCCATCTTGCCGACCTCTTCTGTGCCCATGGCCATCTTGTCCTGGGCCACGTCGGTCTGGATCACGACGAGCTCGTGCACCACCACCCCGCTGTTCTTCACCACGAAGGTGACCGGCCCGGCCGAAATGCTGGTCCGATCCACCGCGATCTTCATGTCCGTGAGCGTTGCGTTGACGGTGCCGCCTTGTGTAGGCGCCGCCACCGTCGTCGGTGCCGCCGCGGCGGTGCAGCCCATGGCGAGGGCCGCAGCGATCGCGAGCATCGCCACGAGCTTCAGCTTGCGCATGTCGTGACTCCGTTTCTTCCGCAGCGACCTGCGGTCACGCAGGAGCATCGCAGCGGAAGGCCGGGTGTCAGTGTGCCGAACGACCCTGATCGCCGGGCCGTTGGACCTCAGCTCGCGGCGTCGGCGGTGGGACCGTCCGCCTAACGATCCGGTGACGTTCGGCCCTCTTGAGCTCCGTGCGACCAGCCGAAGATGCCAGGCATGGATCTCGGCCCGATACTCGTCGCACTCGTGGCCATGGCGGTCGCCGTGGCGGTCGCCGGCGACGGCGACGCGGCGAGGCTGCTGCTCCGCCCCGGTGCAGGTGACTCCACCGGAGGCCGTCATGACCGCTGACCTCGTCACGCTGTTGGTCGCGCTTGCCGTACCCGTCGTCACGTTGGCCACGCTCGTTGGGCTGGTCCCCGGGGTCACCGAGCTCGAGCGCTCGCGCGATGAACTCAGCGAGCTCGGCGCCTCACGAAGGTAGGCCGACTACCTCGATCGGGCAGCTCCTGCAGGGCCCAGCTGTTCCCGTCCGGGTCGCCGAACCAGGCCAGCGAGACTCCCCGGCCGAGGTCCTGGAGATCACTGACCTCCACCCCGCGGCCCGCGAGCTCGGTACCCGCGGCCTGGATGTCCGAGACGACCAGGTGCAGGCCTTTGACAGAGCCCGGCGGCGTGTCCACGATCCCCGTCCCCACGACGATCGAACCGGCCGACCCTGGGGGTGTCAGGGGAACGACACGCCTCTCACCGTGGACCACGTCATGGTCCGCCTTGAACCCGACCGTC
>DASYVN010000026.1:0-2230 GCA_035937095.1 Candidatus Limnocylindria bacterium | reverse complement strand
TCGTCGACGCCTGCGTCGACGGAGCCGGCGAGGAGCGCGGTGGTGCGGTTGGCGTGTGAGCCCACCGTTAGGATCGTCACGTCCTTGTCCGGGTCGAGGCCGTTCGCCTTGAGCGCTGCCCTCGTCGCGATGTCGCTCGAGCCGCCGGCGTTCGAGACCGCGACCCTCTTGCCCTTCAGATCGGCTACGGTCTTGATGGTCTTCTGGGCGTAGAGCTTGTACGGATACACCGGCGCGAGGTTCCCGACGAGCACGAGGTCGGCGCCGCCGGCGTTCGCGCTCAGGGCCTCGGCGCCGCCGAACTGTCCGATCTGGATGCCATTCGCGAGCAGCGCCGCGCTCGTCTGCGCGCCGCCGTTGATCGACTGGAGATCCACGTCGAGGCCGTTCTCCCTGAAGATGGCTTTCTCGAACGCGTACCACGGGACCCAGTCGTCCGCGCTGATGTTGCTGTAGGCCGACACGACCTTCACACAGCATGGCCGCGGGGTCTTCGACGCCGCAGCCGCGGCCGTTCCCGCCGAGGGAGCCGTCGTCGCCGCGCTGCCGCCACCGGCCCCGCCGCTGCAGGCCGCCGCGAGGACGCCAAGGATCGCCGCCAGGACCACCAGAGTTCGTCTCATCGCCACTCTCCCAACCTTCGGTGCCACCACGCCAACCGTCATCGCCTGATCTGCGGTCGCCACGACTGGAAGCGGTTCTCGATGCGCTGCAGGATCGTCGTGAGGAGCATGCCCGTACCGGCGATGAGGATCACGGCGGCGAGCATCTTGGGTGTCTGAAACGTCGCCCCGGCCGTCGCGATCAGCAGCCCCACACCGTGCCGGGCGGCGATGAGCTCGCCCACGACCACGCCGGTGAGCGCGTGCCCGACGCCGAGCCGGAAACCGGTGAGGATGAACGGCACCGATCCCGGCAGGACGACGCGGCGGAAGATGAGCGCGTCGGAGGCGCCGAAGGATCTCGCGACCCGGAGCAGGGCGGCTTCGGTGTTCCGGACGCCGGCCATCGTGTTGATGATGATCGGGAAGATCGCGCCGAGGAAGATTACGGCGATCTTCGATTGGATGTCGATGCCGAACCAGATGATGAATAGCGGAAGGAGCACGATGCGCGGCGTGCTGTAGAAGAAGTTCACGAACGGATCCATCGCGTACTGGAAGCGGGTGTACCAGCCCATGCCGAGCCCGATCGAAAGCCCGATGCCGATGGCCATTCCGTAGCCGATCGCCAACTCCTCGCCGCTCGTCGCGATGTCGAGCCAGATCTCGTCCGTCTGGAAGAGCTTGACGAACGCCTGCGCGACGTCGGTCGGTGCCGGCAGGAAGAGCACCGGCATGATCCGGGCGTTCGCGACGAGCTGCCAGAACGCCAGCACGACGATCACGCTCAGCGTGCCGATGACGATCGGTTCGTACTGTTTCCAGCTGCTCGGCCGCACGACCGATCGCCGTTCGCTCGCCGGCATCACGTCGCCCGTCGTGCGAGGCGCCACCTGTTCCCCCAGCAGCACTTCGTTTCTCATGCCGCGGGCATTCCGGCGATGAGACGCTCCGCCGGGACGGCGAGCTCCTCTTGGATGCTCTCCCAAATCCGGTCCTCGTACCGAAGGAACGTCGGGTCGCGCTTCACGCGCAGGTCGCGCGGTCGCGGCAGGTCGATCTCGACGACGTCCTTCACCCGGCCCGGTCTGCGCGTGAACACGATCACGCGGTCGGCGAGATAGATCGCCTCCTTGATGTCGTGCGTGATGAAGAGCGCCGTTTTCTTCGTCTTCGACCAGATCTTCAGCAGCTCGAGCTGCATCATCTCGCGCGTCTGCGCGTCGAGCGCCGCGAACGGCTCATCGAGCAGCAGCATCTCCGGGTCAGTGAGGAGCGCGCGCGCGAGATTCACGCGCTGCTGCATGCCGCCGGACAGCTCGAGCGGGTAGGCATCCTCGAAGCCCTTCAGGCCGACGAGCTCGATCTGCTGCCTCGCGCGCGATACGGCGTCGCTCTTGGTCATGGTCCGCTGGGCCTCGACCCCGAAGAGCACGTTGCCGAGGACCGTGCGCCACGGCAGGAGCCCGGGCTGCTGGAAGACCATCGCCCGGTCCGGGCCGGGCGTCGTGATCTCGCGTCCGTCGAGCGACAGGCTGCCGCTGCTGATCGGCTGAAGCCCGTCGACGGCATTGAGGAACGTCGTCTTGCCGCAGCCCGAGGGCCCCACGATCGCAAGGAATTCGCCG
>DASYVN010000025.1:0-3418 GCA_035937095.1 Candidatus Limnocylindria bacterium | reverse complement strand
CGGCTGGGTCAACCTCGGCTGCTACCGGGTGATGCTCCACGACAAGAACAAGCTCGGCTTCTACATCTCGCCCGGCAAGCACGGCCGGATGCACCGCGACGCGTGGATCGCGAGCGGCGAGAAGATGCCGATCGCGTTCGTCGCCGGAGGCGACCCGCTGCTGTTCCTCGCGGCCGCGACCGAGGTGCAGTTCGGGCTCACCGAGTACGACTGGGCCGGCGGCGTCCGCGGCGAGCCGTTCCGCGTGGTCAAGGGACCGATCACCGGTCTGCCGCTACCCGCCGACGCCGAGATCGTCATTGAGGGCTGGATGGATCCGAAGGAGCGCATCGTCGAAGGCCCGTTCGGCGAATGGACCGGGTACTACGCGAGCGACGCGCGGCCCGAGCCGTTCATGCAGGTCGAGGCGGTGTACCACCGCAACGACCCGATCATCCTTGGCTCGCCGCCGAACCAGCCACCGGACGAACAGTCCTTCTACCGCGCGTTCCTGCGCTCGGCGCAGCTCCGCCAGCAGCTCGAGGCCGCGGGCCTGCCGGGGCTGAAGGGCGTCTGGTGCCACGAGGTCGGCGGCTCGCGGCTGTTCAACGCCGTCTCGATCGAGCAGCGCTACGCCGGGCACGCCCGCCAGGCCGGCCATCTTGCCGCCACGGTGCACGCGGGCGCGTACATGGGCCGGTACGTCGTCGTCGTCGATGAGGACATCGACGTGATGGACCTCAACGACGTCATCTGGGCGCTGGCCACGCGGTCCGACCCGGTCGACTCGATCGACATCATCAAGCGCGCCTGGAGCGGTCCGCTCGACCCGCGCATCCCGAAGGACCGCAAGGGTCACAGCTCGCGCGCGATCATCGACGCGACGCGGCCGTTCGAGTGGCGCGCCGACTTCCCGCCGGTGAACACGCCGAGCCCCGAGACGAAGCGCAAGGCGAAGGAGAAGTTCGGGTACCTGCTCCGTAAGGAGCCGCATCCGTCCGACGGGAAGCTGAGCTAGCCACGTGCTCGACCGGTCCGCGAAGCTGGCGGCGAAGGGCGTCGTCATCGAATACTGGCTGGGCCGCTCGCGCACGATCTTCACCGCGGTCGACGGCGTCGACCTCACGGTGCAGCCCGGCGAATTCCTCGCGATCGTGGGGCCGTCGGGCTGCGGCAAGACGACGTTCCTCAATGCCGTCGACGGGCTTCAGCCGATCAGCAGCGGCAGCCTGTCGCTCGACGGACGCGAGATCACGAAGCCCGGCCCGGACCGGGCGATGGTCTTCCAGCAGCCCGGGCTCCTGCCGTGGCGCACGGTCCTCGGCAACGTGCTCTTCGGGGTCGAGGCCCAGCGGACCATGAGCAAGGGCGACGCCATATCGCGCGCGAGACAGCAGATCGAGCTGGTCGGCCTGAAGGGCTTCGAGGATGCCTACCCCTTGGAATTGAGCGGAGGTATGCAGCAGCGCGTGAATCTCGCGCGCGCGCTCCTCACTGACCCGGAGATGCTGCTGCTCGATGAGCCGTTCGCCGCGCTCGACGCCCAGACCCGCGAGATGATGCAGCTCGAGCTGCTGAAGATCTGGTCGAAGACGAAGAAAACGGCGCTCTTCATCACGCACGACATCAAGGAGGCGATCTATCTCGCCGACCGGGTCATCGTGTTCACCCGCCGGCCTGGCCGGGTGAAGACGGTCGTCGAGATCGCGCTCTCCCGTCCACGCGACCTCAGGGTGAAGCGCGACCCGCAGTTCCTGACCTACGAGGATCAGATCTGGGAGTCCATCCAGGAGGAGCTCGCTGTGCCGGCCGAGCGCCTGATCGCCGGAATGCCAGCGGCATGAGCAACGATGTGCTACTGGGGGAACCGGTGGCGACTCGGGTGACGGGCGACGCGATGCCGACGCGCGAGCGCCGGTCGGTGGTGAAGCCGAGCCGCTTCGGCCGGTACGAGCCCGTCGTCATCGGTGCGTTGAGCGTCGCCTTCGTTCTCACGGTGTGGCAGCTGGTCGCGAACGCGCGCATCATGCCGGTCCTCTTCCTTCCGGGTCCGACCGACGTCGCGCAGGCGTTCGTCAAGCTGTTCCAGACCGACGACATCTGGCTCGACATCGCGACAAGTGGCGAGGAGCTGGCGATCGGTTTCGGGATGGCGATCGTCCTCGGCCTACTGCTTGGCCTGGGCATGGGGTGGTACACGCGGTTCCAGTACGCGATGGACCCCCTCGTGAACTTTTTCTACAGCACGCCGCGGATCGTGCTCCTCCCGCTGTTCATCATCTGGTTCGGGATCGACATCCAGTCCAAGATCGCGGTCATCTTCCTCGGCGCCCTGTTCCCGATCATCATCAACACCATGTCCGGCGTCCGGAACACGGAAGCCGCGCTGTTGCGGGTCGCGCGATCCTTCGGCGCGTCCGACGCGCTCATCTTCCGCCGGGTCGTGCTCCCCGGCTCGGTGCCGTTCATCCTCACCGGGTTCCGGCTTGGCATTGGCCACGCGCTCACGGGCGTAGTCGTCGGCGAGCTCATCGCCGCGCGCCACGGCGTGGGACTGCTCATCGCGACCGCCGGGCAGACCTTCCAGACGCCCAAGATGCTCGCAGCCGTGATCCTTATCGCGGGCACCGGGATGTTGCTCACGACGATCTTCCAGCGCATCGAGCACCGATTCCAGTCCTGGCGACCTCAGATCCGGCGATAGCGGAAAGGGTGGGAACCATGACCAAGACCTTCGCGGTCCTCGTCGCGGTCCTCGCGATCCTGGCGACCGCCTGTAGCGGCGTCGCCGGCGGCGGGGCCGCAGCGACGTCGGCGGCCAGCGGCACCGCGAAGGCATCGGGCGCGGCACGGACGTGCTGCACGAAGGTCATCGCGGCCTATAGCAACATCAGCGCGGACGACTGGGTCCCGTGGTACGCGTTCGAGAAGGGCATCTTCAGGGAGAACGGCCTCGACGTGGATCTCCAGTCGATCAACGGCGGCGCGCAGACGAGCGCGGCGCTGCTCGCGAATGGCATCCAGATCGGACAGTTCGGCGGCGCCGAGGCGCTGAGCGCGAACGCCGGCGGCGCCGACCTCGTGCTCGTCGGGAACCTCGCGCCGGTGTATCCGTACAAGCTCTACGCCCAGAAGGCCATCAAGACCGTAGCCGATCTGAAGGGCAAGAGGGTCGCGGTCTCGAACGCCGGCGGCTCGAGCGACATCGCGACGAGGGCAGCGCTCAAGGCGAACGGCCTCGACCCGGACAAGGACGTGACGATCCTCACCGTGGGTTCTCACGCGAACCGCACTGCGGCGCTCCTCGCCGGCTCCGTCGACGCGGGCGTCGACGACCCGCCGGAGGACGCCGAGCTGGTGAAGGCCGGACTCAACATGGTCATCGACATCGCGAGCCAGAAGCTCCCGGCAGCGAACACCGGCATCATCATGCAGCGCA
>DASYVN010000024.1:0-4750 GCA_035937095.1 Candidatus Limnocylindria bacterium | reverse complement strand
TCCAGCCGGAGAAGACGACCAGCAGGGCCGGGAAGAGCGCCCGCAGCCGGGGTGAGCTCCAGATGAGCCGCAGTCCCTCGAACGCCGACGCCAGGATCGGGGGATGCTCGCGCGACGGGACGACCCCGATGAATGACGCGGGCGTGAAGAGCGTGAGCATCCGGCGCCAGCCGGAGGGTCTGGGCATTGCGCTAGAGACCAGTCAGCGTGACGAAGAAAACTGAGCGGGTGATCGGAATCGAACCGACGATCGAACCTTGGGAAGGTTCTTTGTTACCACTACAACACACCCGCAGCGACGCTCGCCGTAATTCTAGGCGAGCCGCCGGAGCTTGCTCCACCCGAATTGCTGCGCCGTTCGGATGCGATGGCAATTCGCGCATCGAACATCGCACTTGTCGATCTCTGCCGCGACGATCGCCCAGTTCCTGCGCCCAGCCAGCCACGTAACCGCCTGGACTTTGGTCGCCGGATCGCGATGGTCGAGATCCAACACCACCGGGTCGGCTTCACCGCAGTCGACGCACGGATGCGACAGTAGGTACTGGCGGACGAGTCGACGATTCTCGAGACGTCGCGCGATGGTCTGCAGTTCGGCACGCCTGACGTAGTCGGCCTTATTGCGGATGTAATGAGCGTGTCGATACGCGGCATGGCAGACGCGGCAGTAGGACTGGCGCAGCCCCGTTGCCATATTCGAGAACGCGAACGCGTCCACGGCTTTCGTCGCGTCGCAGGCAGAGCATCGCCGGGCATCGGACAACGGCTCGTCAGACATCCAGTGACCTCGCGAGCGGGTCCGGGAAGTTGAACTGGACAGCGGTCCGGCGGCGATGGCAGTTCGCGCAACGAACGACGCACTTGCTCATTTCGCGACGGACGGCTGTTGTCGTACGCCGGGAGAGCATCCGGCCGACCGACCAGCGCTTCGTCGTCGGATCGACGTGGTCGAAGTCGAGAACGACGGGATTCGTCTCACCGCAGTCGACGCAGGGGTTGGTTAGCAGGAACTCGTAGACGACGTCGCGATTCACTTCTCGGCTTCGCGCGTGTGAGACGTGATTCCTCGCCAGGTAGTAGGGCTTGTTCCGCTCGTAATGCTCCTTCCCGTATTCGCGACAGCACGGTCGGCAGTACGAGCGGTACCAGCCCTTCGCAGCGTTCTTGATCGGGAACTCAGTGATCGGCTTCGCAACACGGCAACGCGCACAGACTCGCAACAATGGCTCCGCGGACATCGACGCACCCGAGGCATTGGCTGCGGCCCTTTTCCTCCGCGCCATGAAATGCTCTCTAGAACATGTGTTCTAGCAGGAAACGACCAAAAAGTCAAGCGAAAACGCCAGAAATCGACCTCGCGACTGCTGGCACGCTCGGTGCCTCACCGAGCGTGGATGACGCCAACGCCCGAGACGCCGCCCGGGCCCGAGGACAAGCCGGACCTCGTCGAGAGCCTGCAGCAGAGCGACCTCAAGCGCTGGTCGCCGCGCCGCGCCGGGATGCCCGCGCTCTTCGACTGGTGGCCGAGCTACGTCGCGATCGTCGCGCTCACGTTGCTCGCCGTCCTCGCGGCCTCCCGGCTCATCCTCGAAACGCTCGTCCCGTTCGCGCACGTGCTCCTCGTGTTCTCGCTCGCCGCGGTGCTCACGTTCGCGATCTCGCCGCTGATCGGCCGGCTCGAGGGCCGCATGCCGCGGACGCTCGCGGTCGCGCTCGTATTCGTCGCGCTCATCGTGTCGATCGCGGCCTTTGCGGTCCTCGTGGCCCGACCGCTCACGACGGAAGGCCAGGGACTCGCCGACCGCATCAAGGAGTACTACGACGCGGCGCAGGGCAAGCGGCCGCTCGTCATCGGGGACCAGCCGCTTCCGCCCGGCGTGCAGGATCAGATCCGCGCGATCGTTCAAGCGCAGGGCCCTGACCTCGCGGCGCGGTCGGCCGGCCTCGTGCTCGCCTTGCTCGCCGTCCTGGTCGATCTCGCGATCGTGCTGGTCGTCACGTTCTACCTGCTGCTCGACGCGCGCCGGTTCCGCGTGCTCATCCTGCGCGCGCTCGAGCCGCCGAACCGGGCCGGCGCGCGCCGCATCTTCTACGAGATCGCGCGCGTCTTCGGCGCCTACCTCCGCAGTCAGCTCATCGTCGCGCTGTCGCTCGGAGCGCTGGTCACCGTGGCGCTCTCGATCATCGGCGTGCCGTACGCCGTGCTGCTCGGCGCGTTCGCCGGGATCGTCGAGCTCGTCCCGATGCTCGGGCCGTTCCTCGGTGCGATCCCGGCACTCCTCATCGCGTCGACGCAGCCGTTCCCGACGGTCCTGTGGACGGCCGTCGCGTTCGTCGTCATTCAGCAGTTCGAAAGCAATGTCCTCGTCCCGCGGCTCACCGGGAACGCGGTCGGCCTGCATCCGCTCGTCGCGATGCTCGCGCTGCTCGCCGGATTCGAGGCGGGCGGGATCGTGGGCGCGCTGTTCGCCGTGCCGATCGTCGGCGTCGTCTGGGTGTTCATCTCGACGGCCGTTCTGGCCTGGCGCGGTCGCCGGCTGGATCTGCAGCGGCGGCGCCGGCGATCCGCGCCGTGGCGGCCGCGCCGCAGGCGTTCCACGTCGGGCGCGGCGGGACCGCGCTCGGTCTAGCTAACGAACGGCCGCATGACGGCCGGCCATCGCCGGCAGCGGCTCGTCCTGGGCTTCGGGCCGCTCGGTGGCGCTGATGACGACGCTCGTCGCGATGGCGAGGACCGCACCCACGAGGGCCGCGACGAACAGGATGCCGTCCGCCGGCCGCGCTGGCGAGAGGGCCAACGGCGCCCAGGTCACGAACAGCATGTAGAGCACGGCCGCGCCGGCGCTGATGCCGATCGTCGTGGCGAAGATGTACAGCGCGAACCAGCGCTTCGAGCGACGGAGCATCGTGTCGAAGAACGAGCGGAGCAGCCGGCCCACGGTCCACACGACGAGTGCGGCGACCACCCACGCGATGATCGTGCCGATCCACGTGACGTCCGCGCCACCGACCCGCGACACGATCCCGGTCATCTGGGTGACCAGCGTGGTCGGGTCGAGCAGCTTGAACAGGGCAGCGAAGCGATCAGGGTTGTCGCCGCCCTGGAGGACCCTCAGCAGCGCAGTCTTCACGTCCGCGGCGCGCGCCGGGCTGAACAGGCTTTCCTGCTGCAGCGAGAGGCCCGTCTGGACGAACGCACCGAGCGCCTGTTGCCCGGACGCGATCGCGAAGACGATCGTCATCGTCGCGCCCCACGCCACGGTAACAACGCCGCCAAGACCGTGGATCGCAGAGGACGCGAGGATGAGGGTCGGCGCGAGCCCGAACGGCGCGGTCGCCGGCATCGCGATGGCCAACGCCGTGCGCTCGGCAGACACGTCGCGCAGCCAGAGCCACAGCCCCATGACCGCCCAGATGAGGGCGAGGCCCGGGATGAACAGGAACAGGAGGGCGAACTCGAGGACCCACCCGATGGTGAGCGCGAGTCCGAGCTGCCCCGCGAATCCGACGACGAGCACGAGCCCTGCGCCGAGGGCGGCCGGGATGAGCCCGAAGCCTGCCAGGATCGTCAGACCGAACAGCGGCAACGCCGCGAGGACGCCGTAGAAGGCGCGGCGGATCGGCTGCCCGTACTCGTTGAGGAGCGCCACGACCGGGCTCTGCTCGACGCGCGGCACGAAGCCACGGAGCGGCTCGGTCATGACATTCGGGGCGTAGTTGTCGAAGCCACGCAGTGACGGGATCACTGCCTCGGTCTGCGAGTTCAGCGTGGTGGTCAGCGCGTCACCGATCTCCGTGGCCTTGTGGTATCGGAGCGCGGGATCCTTCGCGAGCGCTTTGAGGACGATGCTGTCGACGTCCTTCGGCAGGGATGGGCGCAGGTGGCTCGGTGGCACGGGCGGGCGCACGACGTGGTCGCGCAGCAGCACGGCCGCGTTGCCGCTCGTGAACGGCGGCTTGCCGACCAGCATCTCGTAAAGCACGAGGCCGAGGCCATAGACGTCGGATGCGACCGATGCCGGCCGGCCTTCGACGCGCTCCGGCGCGACGTAGAGCGCGGTCGCGAAGAGCTGCGGCGAATCCGAGTCCTCCGCGGGCGAGCGGGCGATACCGAAGTCGCAGATCTTCGGCACGTCGTTCTGGTCGAGCAGGATGTTCGATGGCTTCATATCCGCGTGCACGATGCCACGCGAGTGCGCGAACGCAAGACCGTTCGCGATGCCGTCCGTGAGCCGTACCGCGTCCGCGAGCGGCAGCGCGCCCGATCGCTCGATGCGCTGCTTCAGCGACGAGCCGGCGACGTATTCCATGACGATGAACGGCAGCCCATCGACCTCGCCGACGTCGAAGACGCCGACGATGTTCGGGTGGGAGAGCTGTGCGAGCGCGCGGGCTTCCTTGACGAAGAGCTTGCGCAACGTGCCGTCCGCCGCGGCCTGCGGGTCGAGCACTTTGATCGCGACCTCACGACCCAGGGCGGTGTCCTGCGCGAGGTAGACCTGTGAGGATCCACCGGCGCCGATCGGCTCCAGGATGCGGTATCGCTGATCAAGGATGCGATCCACTGCCAGCTCCGTACCCCGTCGTGTTCTATCGACGCTTGGGCTGCCTACGATAGCGCTGCCTTTGCGGTCGAATACGTTAAGGAACGGGTTCCCCATCGTGTTCCCTCGCTACGCGTCGCGTCGCTCCCCTGATGAACGGGAGGCGAGCATGCGCGTTATTTCGAGGCGGAAACCGCGGTTCTAGG
>DASYVN010000023.1:0-3835 GCA_035937095.1 Candidatus Limnocylindria bacterium | reverse complement strand
CGGGCTCATCCGGCCGACCGCGGGCTTCGTGACGCTCGACGGCGTCGACATCGCGACCCTGTCGCGCGCTGCGCTCGCCGCGCGCGTCGCCGTCGTCCCGCAGACGTTCGACACCCTGTTCCCGTTCACGGTGCGTGAGATCGTCGCCCTCGGGCGCACCGCGCGACTCGGCCTGTTCGCGCGCCCGACGGACCGGGATGTCGCCGCGGTCGCCCGAGCGATCGACGAGCAGGATCTCGGGCCGCTCCTCGATCGCCGCCTCGACGCGCTCTCCGGCGGCGAGCGGCAGCGCGTCGTCGTCGCGATGGCCCTCGCCCAGGAGAGCGACGTCCTGCTGCTCGATGAGCCGACCGCCCACCTCGACCCTCAGCATCAGCTCGCTACGATCCGGCGCGTGGCGGAGCTCGCGCGCGCGCGCGGCGTCGTCGCGCTCGCCGTCTTGCACGACCTGAATCTCGCGACGCTCGCCGATCGCGTCGTCGTGCTCGACGGCGGCCGCGTCGTGGCCGACGGCCCGCCTGCGGTCGCGCTCGCCGCCGCCGTCGTCGGCGGCGTGTTCGGACCGGGATTGGTGGCCGCTCAAGTGAGCGGACGGACGGTCATCCTCCCAGGCTGAGACCGAGCGATGTGTTGACCCGCGACAAGTGAAGCACCTAGCATCACATGGAACAGGGGACGCGCGTTGACCACGTGGCAGGGGCGTTCGCGAAGAGAGGGCAAGCACGAGTGTTCCGCAAGATCTGCATCGCCGTGATCGCGCTTGCCCTCGTCTGGGCACCCAGCTCTCCGCGTGCTGCCCGAGCAGCCGACCTGGAGCCCGGCCGCGTCGCGACGCCGGTGATGCCGCCGTCGCCCGCGCGCCAAATGGCTACGTGCACCGACACCGTCGCCCCGGGCGTCCCCCCGGTGCAGGCGACGACAGGGCTCGCGGGCGCGCACGCCGCGCTCTACGCGCGGTCGGGGTTCCCGACGCTCTGCCCCGGCAGCAGTGCGACCGTCACGATCGCGTTCCTCAACATCGGCTCACTCGGTTGGTACGGCAACGCCGGGCTCGGCACCTGGGGCCCGGAGCCGGGTCAGGACCGGGCGAGCGCGCTCGGTGGCGACGGCTCGACCGGATCGCCCGCGACGAGCTGGTCGCGGGCGAACCGTCCGGCCATCCAGTCCACGCCGTACATCGGCCCCGGCCAGGTCATGTGGTTCCAGTTCAGTGTCCAGGCGCCGGCCGTCGCGGGCGTGTACAAGCTCGGGCTGCGTCCGCTCCTCGAAGGGCAGCAGTGGCTCGAAGACCCGAACCTCACCTTCTACGTGCTCGTGAAGGCCGACGACGCGCACCTGCCGCCAGGCCCGGCCACCATCGCCCCCGAGCCCGCGCGCACGTACCTGCCGGCAACGCTCGCGGACGGCTCGCGGATGATCCGGGTGCCGTCGCTCATGTACCACTACGTCGGCTGGCTGCCCGCGACGGACCCGAACATGGATCTCCGGAAGGACCTCACGGTCAGCCCGACCGATTTCGAGGCGATGCTGCAGTACCTGCGCGACAACGGCTACCACAGCATCACGACGAAGGACCTGTGGTGGTCGCTCGACCAGACCGCGCCGCTCCCGACGAAGCCGGTGATGCTCACCTTCGACGACGGCTACGCCGACGCGTACAGCGTGGTCATGCCGCTGCTCAAGGCGTACGGCATGACGGGCGTGTTCTTCGTCACCGTCAACCTCGTCGACAAGCCTGGCTACATCAGCCGCGCCGAGGTGAAGGCGCTCGCCGACACGGGCATGGACGTCGAATCACACGCGATGGACCACGTCAGCATGATGAAGCCGCTCTCCGACCAGACCTACCAGATGTGCCGTGCGCGCGATTTCCTCAACGCGTGGACCGGCACCGACGTGCGCCACTTCGCCTACCCGTCCGGCGACTACAACGACCAATCCGGGGCCGCGCTCCAGACATGCGGCTACCTCTCCGCATACAAGAAGTCCGGCGGGTCGGTGCAGAGCAGCAACGCGATGTATCTCCTCCAACGCGCCCGCGTCCGCGGCCAGCAGGGCCTCGGCGCGCTTCTCCTCGCCCTCCAGCAATAGGCTGCGCGGCAGCATGGCGCTCGACCTGCTGATCCGCGGAGGCCTCGTCATCGATGGCACCGGCAGCGCCCCGCGCCGCGCCGATGTCGGTAGTCGCGACGGCCGCATCGAGACGGTCGGCGATCTCGGCGCGGCCACCGCGACCGAGATCATCGATGCGACCGATCAGGTCGTCGCGCCGGGTTTCATCGACACGCATACCCATGGCGACGTCGCGATGTTCCTGCCCGACGCGCATCTCGACGTGAAGACCGCCGAGCTGCGGCAGGGCGTGACGACCGAGGTCACAGGCAACTGCGGATTCAGCCCGTTCCCTGCGGACGGGCCGCAGGCCGATCAGGTGGCCGCGCTCATGGGGGTGCTCGTCGGCACCGGGCCGCACACCTGGCCCGATCTCGCGGCCTACCGCGCCGCCGTGTCAGGCGCGGGCATGTTCACGAACGTCGCGCCGCTGGTCGGCCACGGGAGCATCCGCGCCGCGGTGCTCGGCTTCGAGGATCGCGTGCCGACCGCCGCCGAGCTGGGCGCAATGACGCGGCTGGCCGAAGCCGCGCTCGCCCAGGGCGCAGCCGGCTTCTCGACGGGCCTCGCGTACGCGCCGGGTCTGTACTCGCGGACCGAGGAGCTCGTCGCGATCGTCCGCGCGCTCGCCGGGAGCGGCCGGCCGTACGTCACCCACCTGCGCGGCGAGACGGACATGGTCGCGGACTCGGTGCGCGAAGCCATCCACATCGGGCGCGAGGCCGCGGTCCCGGTGCACATCTCGCATCACAAGGCCTCCGGCAAGGACAACTGGGGCCGCACCGCCGAGACGCTCGCCCTCATCGAGGCGGCGCGAGCCGAAGGCCTCGACATCACCATCGACGTGTATCCGTACACCGCCGGCAGCACGCTGCTCCATTCGATCCTGCCCCCGTGGGCGCTCGCCGACGGGATCGACGCGACCGTCGCGCGGCTGCGCGATCCCGCGGCGCGCGCACGCATGAAGCGCGACTTCGCGAATGGCATCCCGGGCTGGCAGAACCAGCAGCGTGCTGCGGGCTGGGACGGGATCGTCATCGCCGGCTGTGCCGGGCGGCCCGAGCTCGAGGGTCGGCGCGCGAACGACCTCGGAGCGGATCCCGCCGAAGCGGTGTTCGACCTCATCGCCGAGCAGCACGGGCGGGTGACGATGATCGCCCACACGATGCATGACGACGACGTCGATCGGGTGGTCACGCATCCGGGGTCGATGATCGGCAGCGACGCGATCCCGCTGCCCGGCAAACCGCATCCCCGGCTCGCCGGCACGTTCGTCCGGATCCTCGGCCGCTACGTGCGCGAGCGCGGCCTCCTCGATCTGCCGACCGCGGTGCGCAAGATGACCGCGCTGCCGGCGGCCCGATTCGGGCTCTCCGACCGCGGTCTGCTCGCGACCGGCAAGGTCGCCGATGTCGTCGTGTTCGATCCGGCGACGGTCCTCGACCGCGCGACCTACGACGACCCGCTGCTCACGCCCCTTGGCATCCGCGCGGTGCTGGTCAATGGACGGGTCGCCGTGCGGGACGGCGAGGTCACCGGTGCGCGGGCCGGACGCACGCTGGGATGAACGACCGATGACCTTCGGACGACCCGAGCTACTCACATTCATCATCGCGATCGTCGCAGCGATTGTCATCGGCCTGCTCATCGTCGAGATGCGCGGAGGTGGCCGACGGAGGGTGCCGATCGCGCGCGACCATGACCACGACCATCACCGGATCAT
>DASYVN010000022.1:0-4675 GCA_035937095.1 Candidatus Limnocylindria bacterium | reverse complement strand
TCGTGACGCCGCTCGCGAATGCGCCGGTGCGCCCGTTCGCGAGCTTCACGGTGTCACGGTGCCCGTCGGTCGTGTCGATCGAATCGAGCACGGCCTCGTCGGCGCGCGCGAGCACGATCGCGTTGGGACCTTGCGCGAACGCGATGGCCCGCTCCTTCGCCACGCTCGGGTATGCCTTTGTCTCGACCCAGCTCGCGCTCTCAAGGACGTGCACGCCGCCGGTCGGATCGAGGAGATAGACCTCGCTCCCGTCGTTCTTCATCGCGATGCCTATCGCCGCCGTGTTGACGACGGTCGGTGCCGCCTCGATCGAGCTGTAGATCGACGTTGCCGTCGCCGAGGCGATCACGAGACGGCCGCCCACGATCGCAGCCGCCGTAGGTGGGCTTGCGAGGGGTCGGGTCAGATCCAGGTGTTGTCGAGAGAGCGAGAGGTCGGCCAGGTCGCGGTCGGCGACGACGAACACGTGGTCGCCCTCCACGCCGACCGATCGTGGCGTCGAGGCGACGTGACCAATGACCCGGACGTCCTGCCCGTCACGCGCGCGGACCTCGATCGTCCCGTCCGCGAGGCCGAATACCCGCGTGCCACCGGCGGTGACCGCGAACGCCGTGACGTCCTGGGGCACCGGCTCGCTGCCGGTGACCCGGTCGTCACCGAACGCGAGGATACCCAGGGCCATGATCTCTTTCGCCAGGTGGGGATGGGTCCACTCGTACGGCTCGCGCTGCGCGAGGAGCTCGAACGCCGTGCGCGCGTGATAGACCTCATCGAAGTACATGTCGCGCGGCCAATCGAGCCGGAAGGCACGGGTCCCGAGGACCGTGAGCGCGATGATGAGCGCGATGAGGATGTCGCGCCGCAGGGCCGGACCCCCGATGCCGAAGCCGGCGGGTAGGGTCCAGCGCGGGGACGTCGGCTCCACGGTCGCGACACGGCCGTCCTCGAGCACGAGCGTCGGCTCGAAGCGGGTCTCACCGCGTGCGAGCCGCCAGCAGCTGAGCGCCGCGGTCCCCATCAACAGGAGCGCCAGCGCGATCTGACCGTTCCGGGCGAACACGGTGGCATCGAGCCACGCCGGCGCCTGCAGGTCGTTCTGCGGATACCGGGTGAACGCGAAGTACAACGTGACGAAAAAGCCAAGGGCGAGCACGAGGTACGGCGCGAGCATCCGGCGGCGCGTCACGGCGAACGGGAGGAGCAGCGCGAGCGCCGGGAAGAGATACCGCTCGTGGGCCCGGGTCGGCAGGAAGTAGAACGCCATGACCGCGGCTGCCCCGACCGCAAGGAGCGCCGCGGTATCGCGCCGCCGCCAGAGCGGTACAGCGCAGGCGAGCAGCCCGATCAGGAGCAGGATGCCGCCAGGCACGAACCACTGGGCGTCGTCCGTCCAGAAGTCAAGCGCGATCGACCAGCCGTTGAACGCGTAGAGCGACGAGTACGGATACGTCTCGGACGCGCTGCGCACCAGCCCGAGGAAGCCGCCGGGCGTCATCCCGAACGGCAGGGCGAGCATCTGCATCGTCACGAGCGCCGAGACGGCGGACCACAGCAGCGGCCGCCAATCGCGCTCGCGGATGACCTCGATGATGGCGGCGGCGATGATGACGCCGAACACCAGACCGAACTGCGGCTTCGTCATGGTCGCAAGACCCGCGAGCACGCCGGCGATCCCCCATCGGCGCGCGCCCGCGGCCAGGAGCGCCGCGAGGAGTGGCACGGTCCCGACCGCATCGACCTGACCCCAGTACGGCCCGGCGAAGATCGGCGCCGGCTGCAGCATCCAGATACCCGTCGCGAGGATCGCGGCACCGTTGCCCGCGTACCGGCGCACGAGCGGGACGATCAACAGCACGATGCCGATGTCCGCGGGGATGCTGACGGCCTTCACGGCGAAGCGAAGGAGGTCGCCGTCGAACAGCCGGCCGAGCAGCCAGAGCACGTACAGGAACCCGGGTGGGTAATCGGTGAAGTAGCCGGGCTCGTAGAAGCGGCCGGGGCCGACCGCCGCGAGCTTCTCCGCCCACGCCATGAACGTGCCGACGTCCGACGGGAACCCCTGCGCTCGGGTCACGACCAAGCGCAGCACGACCCCGGTCACGATGAGCGCGGCGATCGCGACGTTCGCGCGGCGCCGTTGCCGGTCGTCTTCGCTCATTGCCAATACCCGTCGCGGATGATGGCGATCGTCGCGTACACGTTGAAGAGCACCGCGATCGCGCACGCGAAGAGGAACAGGACCGACGGGCGCGACCGCCAGACGCCGTTCCGCAAGGCGTCTCCGCCGAGTGCGAGGGCGATGAGGAAGGGCTGCGCGTCGATGCTGAACCGGTACCCGAATTGTGGGAAGCCGACGGTGCCGTGCGTGACATCGGGCAACAGGGCGAGGCCCGCCGCGAGGGCCGTCGCCGCGACGACGATGGAGCGCCGGACGTCCTGCAATCCGGCGAAGACGAAGAGGAGCGCGGGTGTGACGAGGAAGAGGCTCGTCCCGACGAACCGCGGACGCAGGAAGTACCAGACGTTCGGGACGAGGTCCGGCGGCTCCATGAAGATCGCGTACAGGTGGCGCGGCAGGTACGCGAGCGAAAAGAGCCCGTGGTCGAAGAAGAAGTCACCCTCGGTCAGTCGCGCGTACCCCGCGTCCGCAATGGTGCCCCAGCGGAGCACGTCGTATCCGGCGTACACGAGCAGGAACGGCATACCGCCGCCGATCACGCGTAGGAATGCGACACGGAATGGGGTATCGCCCCGCCGCGCGACGAGCAGCGCGAGCGCCGGTGCCACCACCGCGACGGGCAACCGCGCGAGGGCCGCCAGCCCGATCGCGGCTCCGACACCCCATGCCGGTCCACCGCGCGCGGCGATGAGGAACGCGATCGTCGTCAACAACATCGCTACCGCATGCCCGGCGTACCACGAGCGTCCATCGGCGCTGGTGAACAGGAGCGTCGTGCCGAAGGCCGACAGCAAGGCCCCGGTGATGGCGACGGAGCGAGGCGCGCCATACGCGCGTAGCGCGAGGTACAGCACGCCGGCCGACGCGCCACCGCAGATCTGCGAGACGAGGTCCTGCGCTGTCGCGGTCCCGAACGCGAGGAGCGGGATCGACAGGATCGCCGGCAGCGGCGGGTACGCGACGCACCACTTGGCGTCGCCGCAGGCCAGTAGCTCATTCAGCCAGGGCGGAGCCTCGGAGAGCCAGTACCGACCGTGGACGAAGGCGTCGGCCAAACGGCCGTGGTAGTCGTAGATCGTCGGCGCGCCCCAGCCCGCGACGAGGTAGCCGATGATGGCAAGGCCGCCGAGGCCGAGGGCGATCGAACGCTCCTTCACGTCCTTCAGAACGCTAGCCTGTGCCGCCTGTGACCGAACATCTCTCGGGGCTGTCCTTCTTTTTCCCGGCGCGCGACGAAGAGCTGAACGTCGAGCCGATGGTCGCCCAGGCCCTCGCGGTGCTGCCGAAGTACGCCGACCGCGTCGAGGTGACGGTCGTCGATGACGGCAGTAGCGATCGCACCGGAGAGATCGCGGACGCGCTCGCCCGGGCCGATCCGCGAGTGAAGGTCCTGCATCACCGGCCGGGGCGAGGGTATGGCGGCGCCGTGCGCGCAGGGCTGCTGACCGCCACGCAGCCGTTCGTGTTCTTCACCGACGGCGATCAGCAGTTCGACGTCGCCGACTTCGACAAGCTCGTCGGTGCGCTCGCGCCGGGCGTTGACGCTGTCTTGGGCTACCGGTTGACGCTGGCGTACGGGTGGCGGCATCGGGTCGTGTCGGGCGTGTACAACCGGGTCATCAAGCTGCTGTTCGCGGGCGGCTGGCGTGACGTGGATTGCGCGTTCAAGCTGTTCCGGGCCGACGTGTTCGCGCGCGTGCCGCTGGACCGCGTGCGGTCGAACGGAGCGTTCTTCTCGCCGGAGCTCCTCATCACGCTGCACGCGCACGGCATTGTCATGCGCGAGATCGGGATCCCCCATCACCCGCGGGTGCACCACGAGCCCAAGGGCACGTCGCCCAAGGCGATCGTCAAGGCGATCCGCGATCTGTTCCTGCTCCGGCTGTCGCTCTGGCTGCGGCCCGGCTGACCTTTCGAGCTACCGCTCCACTCGTTTCGAGCTAGCGCTCGAGGCGCCAGATGTCGGCGTAGCTCTCGCGCTTCCGGATCACCTTTGTGCGTCCGCCGTCGATGAGCGCGACCGCCGGCCGCGGGTGGTGGTTGTAGTTGGAGGCCATCGCGACGCTGTAGGCACCGGCAGCGGGGATCGCGAGCACGTCGCCCGGCGCCGGGGTCGGAAGCGCGACGTCGCGAATGAGGAGGTCCCCGCTCTCGCAGTACTTGCCCGCGATCGCGACATGCTCCGTCGGCGCGGCGGACAGGCGACCGGCGAGGACGGCCGTGTACGCGGCGCCGTAGAGCGCCGGGCGGATGTTGTCGCCCATCCCGCCGTCCACGGAGACGAACGTTCGCACACCGGCGACCCGCTTCGTGCCCACGACGCGATACAGCGCGACACCGGCCCGTCCGACGAGCGACCGGCCGGGCTCGAGGTACAGCGCCGCCTTGCGCAGGGTCTCGTCCGCTCGGATCGGCTCGCTGATCGCGCGCGCGTAGGCGGTGAGGTCGAGCACGGGGTCATCGCTCCGCAGTGGGATCGCGAGTCCGCCGCCGACG
>DASYVN010000021.1:0-9395 GCA_035937095.1 Candidatus Limnocylindria bacterium | reverse complement strand
GGAGTTGCCGGTCCAGCCGGACGGCTCGAACCGCATGTGGGCGAACTTCTCGACGAGGTGCGCGAGCGGGACGCCGTACTGCAACGAGAGCGAGATGCTCGTCGCGAACGCATCCATCATGCCGGAGAGCGTCGAGCCCTCTTTCGCCATAGTGACGAAGATCTCACCGGGGGTGTTGTCCTCGAAAAGGCCGACGGTGATGTAGCCCTCGTGCCCTTCGATGGTGAACTTGTGGGTGAGCGAGGCGCGCGTGTTGTTGAGCCGGCGGCGCGGCCGCGCGACCACGACGGTCTCCGTGACCGCGGCGGCGGCCTCCTTCTTCGGGTTGGAGGTCTCCTTGCCCGTGGAGAGCGGCTGGACCTTCTTGCTGCCGTCGCGGTAGATCGCGATCGCCTTCACGCCGTGCTTCCACGCTTCGACGTACGCGTCCGTGACGTCTTCGACGGTCGCGGTCTCGGGAAGATTGACGGTGTTGTGATTCACGATCCCGTTGCCGACGAACGCATGGGTGACCGGTACCGAGACGTCATAGACCTCTTGCACCCCGGCGACTCGGACCCGAACGATCGGGCTGAAGTGAAGATTCCGTTCGAGGACGACCGCCAGCTCTGCGGGCAGTTCGACGCCTGGAAGGGCAGCGATCCGCTCGAGCGACGCACGACTGACCACGGCAGTACGGGTGTCCTTTAGGTAGCTAAACCGGCGAGCCACGCCTGTTCCCCGACCCGAGCGCCCACTACGGCCCTTCGGGAGGAGGTCATAGAGATCGCGTCCACTGGCTCCCGGGACGACATCGGCTGTGCTTACACCGAACTCGGCGGCCGCGATCTCGGCGGCCCGCGACCGCTTGTGAGCCTCGGGGAACGCGAGCATCTTGACGATCGCCTGCGCGTGCTGCCCAGACGCGTACACCTCGTCGAAGGACTTGTCGTATTCGGCGTTGTACTTGGTGATACGACTGTGCACGACGCCCAAATTGGTGAGTACCGCTTGGAGCTCATCAAGCATTGAAGAGGAGTCCAGGCAGATGGCCCACTTCGCCACGTCGGATGGCAGGTAGCTGTCCAGGCTCAGTCCACTGAGGAAGGCGAGCACCGCCGAGCGAGGGGACCTAAGGACAGCGTCAGGGATCCGCTTGTTCGAGGCACGTTCCCCACACCCGAGGAACGTGAACAACTCGACCAACGTCTTGGATGACAACTCCACACACGGGCAGCGATCCGGCTGCCGAGCCAGGCGCGCCGTTACACCGAAGACACTCTCGCTCAGCGCGAGGAGCCGTGCGATGACCTCCTTATTGGCGTTGGAGATGTGGATCGTCCAGTTGGAGCGGGTCACATGACCCTCCGCGGCGTATGCGCCGAGGAAGAACGCCAGATCATCGGTCATCGCAGAAGGGACCCGGACGGACTTCTGCGAACCGTGCTTCTCGGATGGCTGGAAGCCGGACAACGACGCGGGTACCCTCGCCCAAACGTCCTCGCCGTATTGAGTGGCGACATGGTCTCCTTGCTTCAACTCATCGAGACGACGCCAAACCAGACCCTCGTCCATGTCTGCGACGAGCAGACGGTGGTTGGGCGTTCCGGTCACCCGATGGCCTGATCGCAGTCGGACCTCCATGACCTCGCGAGGGCCCCCGTAGTAGAAGGCATCGCTCGCGCGCATTCCGTCGAGCGAGACGAGGTCCAGATCCATGTTGCGGAAGCTGTCCGGATCCTCTCCGGAGTACAGGTCGCCGATGCGCACGAGCCCTTGGGCCGTCGAAAGCAACGTATCCGCGGTCACACACTTCGAGATCGCACCGGAGAGGAACGGCTGGACCGAGCCCATCATCTTGATGTGGCCCAGGTGCGAGATCGAGCGCGTTCCGTTCTGCGGCTTGAACGCGCAGTCGAAGATCGAGAGGTGGCGCTCGGCGAGCTCCGGCGCGCCTTCGATCGTACCGGTCGTTTCGATGTGCGCGGTGACGGCGGAGACCTGCGACTCGGTGTAGCCGAGCTTCGAGAGCGCCGACGGCACGGTCTGGTTGACGAGCTTGAGCATCCCGCCGCCGACGAGCTTCTTGTACTTCACGAGCGCGATGTCGGGCTCTACGCCAGTGGTATCACAATCGAGCATGAAAGAAATGGTCCCAGTCGGCGCGAGGACACTGGCCTGCGCGTTGCGGTATCCATGTAGTTTACCGGTCGCCACCGCGTCGTCCCACGCCTGGCGGGCCGCGCCCAGCAGGTCGGACGGCACGATCTCCTCGCGGATCCGGTACGCGTGCAGGCGGTGCATCTCCATGACGCGGTCGTGACCGGCATGGTTCATCGGGTAGTTCTCGTACGGACCGACGACGCCGGCCATCCGGGCTGACTGGGCGTACGCCTCGCCGGTCATGAGTGCGGTGATGGCGGCCGCGTAGCCACGACCCTCGTCCGAGTCGTACGCGAGGCCGCGGTCCATGAGGATCGCGCCGAGGTTCGCGTAGCCGATCCCGAGCTCTCGGTTCGCGTGCGCGTTCACGGTGATCTTTTCGGTCGGGTAGTCGCTGAATCCCACGAGGATCTCTTGCGCAGTAAAGACGACGTCCACGGCCTTGGTGAAGCGCTCGGGATCGAACTCGCCGTCCTCGCGGCGGAAGCGCATGAGGTTGAGGCTCGCCAGGTTGCAGGCGGTGTCATCGAGGCTAAGGAATTCTGAGCAGGGATTAGAGGCATTGATCCTTCCACTGACGGGCCGGGTGTGCCAGTCGTTGATCGTCGTGTCGAACTGCATCCCCGGGTCACCGCAGGCCCAGGTAGCCTCGGAGATCTCCCGGAGGAGCTGGTGCGCCTTCACGGTCTCGAGGGTCTCACCGGAGCTCACGGCCTTGAGCTGCCAGTCCTCGTCGGAGAGCGCGGCGCGCATGAAGTCGTCGGTCGCGCGAACGGAGTTGTTGGCGTTCTGGAACTGGATCGACTGCCAGGCCTCGCCGTTCAGGCCCATGTCGTAGCCCTGCTCGCCGAGGGCCCAGGCCTTCTGCTCTTCCTTGGCCTTGCACCAGATGAACTCCCGGACATCCGGGTGGTCGGTGTTGAGGACGACCATCTTCGCCGCGCGCCGCGTCGTACCACCCGACTTGATCGAGCCCGCGACGGAGTCCGCCGCGCGCATGAACGACACCGGACCGGATGCGAGCCCGCCGCCGGAGAGGTGCTCCTTGCTCGAGCGGATCGTCGAAACGTTGACGCCCGAGCCGGAGCCTCCCTTGAAGATCACGCCCTCGGTCTTGAACCAGTCGAGGATCGAGTTCATCGAGTCCTCGACCGAGACGATGAAGCAGTTGTGCACGACGACGTTGTTCGACAGGTATTGCCCGGAGATCGTCTGAATGTCGTACACGTCCTCTTCGCCGAGGTCCGTGATCGAGGTGATGACCTCTGGACGCTCGTCGCGCGCGGTCAGGCCACCGGGAAACGCAAGCGAGGCGGCCAGCTTCGAGGCCTTGTCGCGCCCAACGAAGCCGATCTGCTCCGCGAACGACCGTCGCTCGCTCTGGATGGCGATCGTGCAGACCCAAGTGTCCTCGCGGTTCTCTCGCTTCTCGCGCTTGCGATTGATCCGGCTGTAGATACCGCGCGAGAGGAGTAGGAGGTGAATGTCTTCGACCCAACGCGTTGAGATGACCGCGAAACCGACGTAGCTTCGGGTCGGGCTCGGGTTGCTGATGTATCCATCGGTCTGGAACACGCTGCGGAGGTACGCGTTCACCACGTCCGGGCGTGCCGACCAGATCGGACCAGGCACCCGGATCGCAAGACGCCGGTGGAGGAGACCGTACTTCTCAACGAACGGCCGCAAAACGTTCCCGTAAAGCCGGATCTTGCGATAGTTGGGCAGCCCTTCGACGAGGGATTCCTTGCGGTGGACCTCAGGGAAAACGACGTCAAGGTGCTGGACCACCCACTCGCGCTCATCGGCGTTGGCCACTTCGAACTCGATCGTGAGCGAACGGTTCGTGCCGTCGTACTGACCAACGAATCCATCGCCCTGCAACCATCCTGCGAGCGCAGCCTCGGAAACCTCGATGTCACCTGGCGCAAAGCGCAATGTCACGGTGTCCTCGTAGGCGACCGTGGAACCGCTTCCGCCGCCGGCCGTCGCGCCGACGCCAGCGAGGACCAATTCAGCTGCCTCGACGACCGCCTGCCGCTGACCCGCCATGACTGCCTTGCGGTGCGGTTGCAGCCGCAACCGTTGACCAGGCCGCAGCTCGTCAACGCGCATCCAGGCCTTCCGATCGTAGTGCGCGCCAAGAATGGCCGAAACCACGTGATCGCCGGTGGCCTCGATGAAAGAGCCGTTCGCGAGCTGTACGCGGTAGACGCGCTTGCGGCCGTTGTGCTTAGTCGCCTGGACCAGCGTGAGACCGTCGGCGTCGTACACGGGTAGTCCGACGAGTTCTCTCTCGACAATCTCGCCGATCGGAATGAGACCGAATGGTGTGCTCACGCGCGCGCGGTACGGCTGACACGCACTGGCCTGCTGCGGCACGCCCGCGACGCCGATGTTGAACCAGACCGGCGAGTTGAACGACGCGTGCTGGTGGACCATGAGGTACTTGAGCTCGTCGCAGAAGATCGCGGCATCGTCAGACGAGGCGAAATAGCCGCCTTCTGTCCCCCACCGGGTGATCGTGTCGACGACCCGGTCGACCATCTGGCGCACGCTCGTCTCGCGTGCCGGCGTGCCGAGCTTGCCGCGGAAATATTTCGACGCGACGACGTTCGTGGCGGTCATGGACCAGAACGCCGGGACCTCAACGCCCGTCTGCTCGAAGACGTTCCCGCCCTCGCCCGGGATCACCGCGTCGCGGAGCTCCCAGACGACCTCGTCGTACGGGTGGACGCCTTCGTGGGTGAAGAAGCGCTCGAACCGAAGGCCGCGCCCTGGCTGGGCGGGCTGGGAGTCGCGGTCAGGGTGGGCGGACTGCGGCGGTAGCTCGGCAATAGCCATTTTCAGGGCTCCTAGTAGGTGTTCGGGGTGGAGTGGGGAGCGGACGGACGGAGGAGCAATAGAAGGAGTGAACCTCGCTGCGTGGTGGCATGCGCTGGAGCGTGCGACATGACCCTTCTCCTCCTACTTGACGCGACGGACGCGATGGTGCCATTTTGACCCCTAGATGTATGGACCGGCCTGCCGGCGGACACAACATCTAGTGGCGCAGGGGGCGAACGTTACTCCGGCGACGGGCAGTGTCAAGAGCGGAGAGGGAACGATTTTCAGATCTCGCCGACCGGACGCTTGACGGGATAGCGAGGAGCTAGGCGGGCGCTCGGACGGCCGCGGTCTGGCAGGCCTCGACGAACGCCCGGATGCCGCTGCGGAGGTCGTCTTCCGCGATGTTGAGGGGCGGGATGAAGCGGACGACCTGGTCGTGCGCGCCACACGTGATGAGGAGGACGTCGCGCTTCAGGGCACCCGCGATCGCGGCCTTCGACGCGGCCTTGTCGGCGAACTCGATCGCGGCCATCGCGCCGGTCGTACGGATCTCGCGAACCCGCGGGTCGTGCCGGAGCGGCGCGAGCTCCTCGACGATGATCTTGCCGACGAGGTCCGCGCGCTCGACGAGCCCCTCCTCACGGATGACCTCGAGCGTCGCAAGCCCTGAGGCGCACGACACCGGATTGCCGCCGAACGTCGACCCGTGGGTGGAGGTCCGCCAGCGCTCGTGGATCGCGCGGGGCGCGACGACCGCGCCCAGCGGCAGGCCGCCGCCGAGCGCCTTCGCGAGCGTCATCACGTCGGGCGTCACGCCGAACCGCTGCGCCGCAAACCAGGCGCCGGTGCGGCCGAAGCCGGTCTGCACCTCGTCAAAGATGAGGAGGGCGCCGATGCGCGTCGCGAGCTCGCGCAGGCCCTCGAGGAACGACACCGGCGCGGCCACGTAGCCGCCCTCGCCGAGCACCGGCTCGATGAGGATGGCCGCGACCTGCTCGGCCGGGACGTCGTGGTCGAGCATCTGCTCGATAAGCGCGAGCGAGTGCTGGCCGCAGGTTTCGGCGTCGTGCGCGGGCGTGATCGGGCAGTCGAGCGGATAGGGGTACGGCGCGACGTGCACCTCTGGAAGGAGCGCGCCGTAGCCCTTGCGGTACAGCGACTTCGAGGTCGTCACCGAGGCGGCGCCGAGCGTACGGCCGTGGAATCCGCCGCGGAAGACGATGATCGACTCGCGGCCGGTCACCTGACGCGCGAGCTTGATGCTCGCCTCGATCGCCTCGGAACCCGAGTTCCCGAAGAAGACCATGTCCAGGCCCGGCGGGGTCACCTCGCCGAGCGCTTCCGCGAGGGCGATGTTCGGCTCGTACGCGACGACGCCGGCGCAGATGTGCGAGAGCTTGGCGACCTGCGCTTGGATGGCCGCAACCACTTTCGGATGCGCATGACCGACCGGGGTGACGGCGATGCCCGAGGTGAGATCGAGCACCTTGCGCCGGTCGCGGGTGTAGAGCCAGCTCCCCGCGGCGTGGTCGACCTCGAGCCAGGTGTAGTGGCCGAGGACCGGGGAGAGGACGCGGGACGCGCGCTGCTCGAGGCTGCCGGACGAGGCCTTCATGGGATCGAGTCTAGGCCGCGCCGCGGGGTCGCGCCGGGCGGCTAGTGCCGATGGCCACATGAGGGGGGCGCCGGAAGGTCGACCGTGCATCCGATCGGTAGTACGGTCGGTCGCCGAACGGCTACTCGACGAGCGCGGGCAAGTTCGTCTGGGCAGCCTGGCTCGGACGGTAGTTCACCGTTATGGCGCCGCTCGAGCTGAGGCTGATGGCGCGCACGACGAGCTGCGCATCGATCGTCCCGCTTGACTGCGACTGTATGTCCAGGAGCGCGCTCGGCGCGTATAGCGTGCCGTGCAGGTTCAGTGCGCCGTTCGATTGGATGACGATCGGATTGGGGCACGCGCTGTCCTGGTAGAGCGCCATCCCGGCGTACTGGATGCTCTGCGCCGGGGTCATCGCGTAGATGTCGAACTTGCCGCCCGAGTCGGCCACGATCCCGCCGCAGGGCCCCGGCACGACGGTCCCCGGCACGTCGGCGTAATAGGAATGGGTGTTGAAGATCATCGCCCCGCCACCGGGGACGTTCGTCAGCGTGTTCGTGCTGGAGGCCTGGTAGAAGCCACCACCCTTGAGGATGTACACGCCGGTCGCCAGATAGACGGTCGCGCAGGTCTGGTTGTTCACGATCCCGCCGACGTAGACCCCCGGCTGGAGCGGCGTGGCCGCGTTGCATGCGGACGCCGGCACCGGGTATTGGCTGCTCGAGATGAACGGCGGCAGCGCCGGCGGCTTCGGGAATCCGGCGAAGGGATCCCGCTGCACTGGCGCCGGGGTGATGAGGCTCCCGGCGGGAAGCACCCTGGAGGGGTTGGTGACGCTGCCGACCGCGTTGGTCCCCAACGGGTCGGTGATCCCGCCGGAGCCGCTCAGGTCGATCGACGTGCCGGTGCAGTTCGCCTGGATCGCACCGCCGAGATTGGCGCCGTTCGGGACGATGATCCCGCCGGTGTTCGACACCGTGATGCACGGCCCCGCCCCGGGCTGTAGCGCCACGATCGCGAACTGGCTGGCGAACGGTGCTGCCATCGCCACACTGCGTGCCCGGACCGATGCCAACGCTGATTGGGCCGGTACGAGCGTGGTCTTGACCTGGCGCACGATAGTGACCTCGACACCCGAGTTGTTGCCGATGAAGTTCCCCTCCGTGGGCGGCGAGATCACCGTGACCGTCGTCAGGTTCACCGCGTCGGTGTACCCGTTGATCGTGGCGTCGGCGATGGCGGCGATCTTGGCGTCGGCCTGTGTGCCGCCGAGATAGAGCTGCACCGCGCCCGCGAACGCGGCAGCGTCCGCGGCTTCCTGCTGGGTCCGCTTGGCCACGAAGAGCTGGCCCGCGTCGATCGCCAGGCCGACCGCGAAGAGCATCGCCATGAGCGAGATGCCGATGAGCACGACCGCCTGACCGCCTTGTCCGTCCGCCGACCAGAACTGCCGCAGCGCGTTCATCGCTGGATCACCAGTTGCGATCCGCCACGGAGCGTAATCGAGAACGCGCCGTTGAGCAGGTACTGCGAAGGGAGCGGCACGAACGGGGCGCTCGCGTCGACGGTGACGCGGCTGTTGCGGTCGTTGTTGCCGTCCGGATAGTCCACGACGATGGTGATCGTGGGAACGCCGACCGACGCCTTCTGCACGACGCCGAGGAGCGTCGCATCGGTGCAGCTGCTGCACGGACCGATCGGTGTGGTCGAGGTCGACCCGTGCACGAGCGCGTACCGGGTCGCCTCGCGGGCGGCGAAGGCGAGCGTGTTCTCCTGCCACACCGCGCGAGCGACGTCGAACAGGCCGGTCACGATGAGGAGGAGCAGCGGCAGGATCAGCGCGAACTCCACCAACGACTGCGCCCGCTCGTCGCGGGCGGCGCCCCGCAGACCACGCATCAGTTGAATTGCCGGAAGGTCGTGCTGCGGTCGAAGTTCGCGGTGTTCGGGACGATCGGCCAGGCGACGATCGTGCGGAACGTGTACTGCACGCGCACCGTGACGTAGCACGGGTTCGCGAGTGTCGTGGGTGGCGCGCAGGCGGTGCCGTCGGCCTTCCGGTCGTAGGTGACTGTGACATTCCCCGGGGTGACGTTCAGGCCGGGCGTCCGGTTGATCTCCGCGACGGCCTGCGCCTGCGCCTGGCTCACGCTCGGGAAGCGCTGGAGCGCGTAGGCCTCGGCGCCCGCGCGCGCCCCGTTCTGGACCGCCAGCTGCATCGCGTACGCCCGCGCGAGGTCCGCGCCGCCGATCAAGGCAAAGACGAGGATCGGCAAGAGCAGCGCGGTCTCGACCATCGACTGGCCAGCCGCCTCGCGGCAGATCCTGCCAAGCCGCTCCGCCGCGTTCGTCACACGCATCCGCACTGTTCCCCTCACGGGCCGAGACTCCCGGCCCATCGGCGCCGAGTCTAGGAAGCCGCGCGGCATCCACGGTGACCTGGAGCACACAGCGGGCGACTGAGACTGTCCGGACACCGCTCGTACAACGCCGGCGCGCGTCCGAGGGATCGGGCGCTGGGTAGAAAGTACCCTTCCGGTACCCGGTCGGCCGGGCAGCGGCCGCCTACGCACGGGTGACGCGGATCTGGACGGTGCGGCGATCTTCGCCGAGGATCCCCACGCGATAGCCGGGAACGCGTTCGATGGCGGACGCGAACCGCTCGGCACCGGACCACTGCAAGCGGAGCTTCAGGATCCCCGCGCGGTAGTACTCGATGCGCAGCGGCCCGACCCCCCGGACGCGGCGGAGCGCGAGCTCGAAGTGGTGCCAGTCGTCGGGCGTCGGCAGCGGCGTGACGACGAGATCCATCTCGTCTGCGGCCGGGGCC
>DASYVN010000020.1:0-16531 GCA_035937095.1 Candidatus Limnocylindria bacterium | reverse complement strand
CGCGCAGGGTCCGCTCAACGAATCGTTCTGTCATGGGATTCGGCCAGTTTAAGTCTTGGCTGCGTCTGCTCGGAACCGCGGCAACACGTCCGCGGCCACGCGCTCCATCACTGCTTCCTGCTCCGGTCGAGGTGCGAACGTTCCCGGCTCCGCGGGCGCCGTACTGGGTCGGCGACGTCAGCCAGGGCACCCTCGCCGCCGCGATCTGCGCCGGCTGCAGGAGGTCGTCGTCGCGTAGGCCATTGACGACACGCTGCGCCTGGTCGAACGATCGTCGCACGGCTCCGGTGCTGGACTCACCTCGTGAATAGCCGGCCGAGAAGCGCCGGTTCGACCAGTGGTTCGACGATCCACATCAGCCGCCGCGCCGAGTCGCTCGAGGTCGTGCCCGCTGAGCGCACGCGAGGGCTCGTTTATGCTGCTTACACCAGCGCATCCTCCACGGTGGGGATGTCATTCATCCAGAGAACTCGACGGGACGCAGCCACACCCACGCCGACCATCACCGTCTGCGGCTTCGACGAATGGCGTGCCTTCTGGCGCGAGGCCGAGGCCGGCTAAGGTGCGCTCCACGGAACGGAACTTCGTAGAACGTCAGCAGCTCGACGATCGCGTCCGCGGTCGACGGTACGAACCGCGGTCCCCCGCCGGCAACAAAACCCATGTTGAACGGGTGCATGCCTTCGACATCCTTTGCGATCGCGATGTGATCGATGACATGCGCCTCGTCGAGCGCGCCGGGCAGCGGCGTGAGCAACAGGATGCCGCTGACCGTCGCGTCATTCGAGAGCTCCTCGAGGTGGGCGATCAACTGCCGCTCGTATGCTGTAGCCAGTTCCACGCGATTTCATCGAAGAGTCCACGGGACACGACCCGACCGACAGACGCGCCGGGAATGGTCGCGCGCTGGAGGTCGACGGCGGGGGAGAGGGTATGGCTTCGACCGTCGTTTTCGACTTGGACGACACGCTTGTGATCGACGAGGTGTCCACGGACCTCGCGCTCCGAGCGACCGCGGAGGAAGCGCAACGTCGCTCCGGGGTGGCCGCGAACGCGCTCCGGAGCGCGGTTATCGAGCAGGCCGAGCCGCTCTGGCTCAGGGGCCCTCATGCCGAGCTCTGCGAGCGGCTCGGCATCACCGCCTGGGAGGGTCTCGTCAGCGATGCGCCCGGCACGCGGCAGGAGCTCCGGGGCCTCGAGGACTGGCTGCCGGCCTACCGCCGCGAGACGTGGCGGGCGGCGCTCGGCGCGGTCGGCGTGCCCGATGCCGGGCTCGCCGAAGCGCTCGGCCTTTGGTTCCAACAGGACCGGCGAATGCGGCACCTGCTCTTCGGCGATGCCGTAAGCGTGCTCGAAACCCTGCGGCCGGCCCATCGGCTCGCGTTGCTGACGAACGGGCCGGAGGATCTCCAGCGCGAGAAGCTACGAGAGACCCACCTCTCCCCCCTACTTCGCGATAATCGTCATCTCGGCAGAGCTTGGTGCCGGGAACCCGGAGCGCCTGGCGTTCGAGACGGTGCTCGATCGCCTTGGCGTCCGAAGCGAGGACGCGGTCATGGTCGGGGACAGCCTCCAGCGGGACGTGGCAAGCGCGCGCGGCGCAGGCCTCCGATCGATCTGGCTGAATCGCGGCTCGCTCGTGGCGCCGGAGGGGATGCGGGCCGACGCCGAGGTGCGGGCCCTGAGCGAGCTGCCCCCGCTCCTCAGCTGACGCTCGTGTCGATGTAGACGTTCTTCGTTTCGGTGTAGCTCGCGAGCGCCTCCATGCCGAGCTCGCGGCCGAACCCGCTCTGCTTGTAGCCGCCAAAAGGCGCCTCGAGGTGCACGCTGCGGTCACAGTTCACGCTGATGACGCCCGTGCGGATGGATCGCAGCACCCGGAATGCGCGCCCGAGGTCGCGCGTCCACACCGAGCCCGATAGGCCGTACGGCGAGTCGTTCGCGAGCCGGATGACTTGCGCTTCGTCGCGAAAGGTGATGATCGAGGCGACCGGTCCGAAGATCTCCTCGCGCGCAATCGCCATGTCGCTGTGCACGCTGTCGAATACCGCCGGGAGCAGGAAGCTTCCGGCCGAGAGCTCTGCCTCGGCCGGCCGCGTGCCGCCGCACACGAGCCGGGCACCCTCCGCGCGACCGCGTGCCACGTACCCCTCGACGCGCTCACGCTGCTGGCGCGAGATCAAGGAGCCGATCTGCGTCCGGTTGTCAAGCGGATCGCCGATCCGCAGCGCCGAGGTCGCTGCGACGAACCGCTCGGTGTACTCGTCGGCCACGCTCGCCTCGACGAAAATCCGGCTTCGCGCGCAGCAGTCCTGGCCCGCGTTCCCGAATACCGCCAGCACGCCGCTGCGTGCCGCGCGCTCGAGGTCGGCGTCGGCGAAGACGACGTTCGCCGACTTCCCGCCGAGCTCGAGCGAGACCCGCTTGATCCCCTCGGCTGCGAGTCGGAGGATCTCGCGGCCGGTCGCAGTCTCGCCGGTGAACGACACCTTCGCCACAGCGGGATGACGCACGAGCACGGCGCCAAGCGCGGCGCCCGGCCCGGGAAGGACGTTCACGACGCCCTCGGGCACGCCCGCCTCAAGGCAGAGCTCGCCGAGCAGGAGCGCGGTGAGCGGCGTAAGGCTGGCCGGCTTCAGCACGACGGTATTGCCGGCCGCGAGGGCGGGCCCGAGCTTCCACGACGCGATCGCGAACGGGAAGTTCCACGGCGTGATGAGGGCGCAGACCCCCACCGGTTCGCGCAGCGTGAAGTCGAAGCCATGCGGCGCGACCGGAACGGTGTGGCCGAAGAGGCGCGACGCGGCGCCGGCGTAGTACTCGAAGCAGGCCGCGGCGGTCAGGACCTCGTCGCGCGCGTCGCCGATCGGCTTGCCTGCATTACGCGCTTCCACCGTCGCGATCGCCTCGACGCGTTCTCGAATGAGACGCGCCACGCGCTCGAGGAGCTGACCGCGCTGCCGCGGCCCGAGACGCGGCCAGGCCGCCGCGCCGTCGCCGAACGCTGTGGACGCGGCGCCGACAGCCCGTTCGACGTCCTCGGGTCCGCCCTCGGCGACCTCGGCGAGCAGGCTTCCCGTCGCGGGTTCGTATGTGCCGAACCGCCGACCGGCAGCGGCCGCAACGCGCGCGCCGCCGATAAGCAGGTCGACGCTGGAGACCGCAGAGGTGTCCGGTTGATTCGCGTCAGTCAGCTGTCGGGCCGCCCATCGAGTCGCACACCGGCGCCTCCTCGTGCCTCTTACCGGACGCTGTCTCGAATCCTACCCGCTCGGCCGAGGGCAGCTCGGCACGGGTTGACCAGGACCGGCGACCGGGCGTGGCGCTCATCCCCGCTCGAGATATCGCTCGCGGTCCCAGTCGTGGACGGCGGCGTCGTACGCCTGCTGCTCGACGCGGGCGGCGTTCAGGTAGTGGTCGACGACATCGTCCCCGAAGATCTCGCGGGCCGCCGCCGATCGCTCGAGCTGTTGGATCGACTCCCAAAGCGCGCGCGGCATCCGGTCGCAGCCGGTGGCGACGTAGCCATTGCCCTTGTACTCGGCCGGCGGCTCGACCTCGTGCTCGATGCCCCAGAGGCCCGCGCCGACCACCGCTGCGTACGTCAGGTAGGCGTTCATGTCGCCACCCGGGAAGCGATTCTCGACATGGAGTGCCTGGCCGCGGCCGACCACGCGAAATCCGGTGGTCCGGTTGTCGCGGCCCCAGATGACGTTCACCGGAGCCCACGACAGCGCCGCGTAGCGCTTGTACGAGTTCACGTTTGGTGCGATGAACGGCGCCAGCTCGCGGGAGAGCTTCATCATTCCGCCCATGAAATGGCGCATGACCTTCGACATCTCGTAGGGCGCGTCGCTCGTCGGCTCCGCCATCAGGGAGCGCGTGCCGTCGGGGGTCCAAAGACTGAGGTGGACGTGGCCCGATGATCCGGTCCAGCGGTGGTCCGGCTTGGCCATGAAGGTGATGCCCCAGCCGTTGAGGTAGGCGATCTCCTTCGCGCCATGCTTGAAGATGACCGTCCGGTCGGCCGACTCGAGGAGCTCGTCGTAGCGGATGTTCATCTCGTGCTGGCCCGGCGCCGCCTCGCCCTTGCTGAACTCCACCGGGATCCGCGCCGCCGTCATGTGGTTGCGCAGCAGCCGATGGAGGGGCTCGGCCTTCGTCGCCTGGAGGAGGTGGTAGTCCTCGTTGTAGTAGCCGAAGGGGCGGGGGACCGGCCAGCCCGTCTCGGCGAGCTCCGCCCACGAATCCTTGAGGACGTAGTACTCCAGCTCCGAGCCGGCCTTGACGACGTAGCCCATCGACGTCGCCTTCGCGATCTGGCGCTTGAGGAGCGTCCGCGGCGACACCCGTATCTCCTGGTGCGTCTCGTCGTCGATCGCGTCGGACAAGACGAGGGCGGTCCGGTCGAGCCACGGTAGGACCCGGAGTGTGTCCCACACCGGCGACGCGATCCAGTCGCCGTAGCCCGTTTCCCAGCTCGTCAGAGCGAAGCCATCGGGGGTGTTCATCTCCATGTCGGTGCCAAGCAGGTACGTGCAGAAGTGCACGCCGTGGTCGATCGCCCCGTTGAGGAACGCCTCAGCCTGGACGCGCTTGCCCATCAGCCGGCCCTGCATGTCGGTGAACGCGACGACGAGCGTGTCGATTCGCCCGTCGCGGAACATCTCCTCGAGCTCGGCGCGGCGCGGGTGCTTCTGGCCGGCTGCGTGATCGGTCATGTCGTTCTCCAGGGCGGCGGCCTTCTCGTCAATCGGACGCTGATCTGCGAATGTGAGGCGAAGCCTCGCTAGCTAGAAGTAGTTACTGGTGATGCCACCGTCCACCACCATCACCGCGCCATTCGTCCACGCCGCTTCGTCCGACGCGAGGTAGAGCGCGAGATACGCGATATCTTCGGGACGGCCGAACCGTCCGCTCGGGTTCCGGGCAAGGCGCACCGCCTTCGCCGCGGGATCTGAGAGGAGCCAGGCCGTCAGCAGCGGCGTCTCGATCGGGCCGGGGCAGATCGCGTTCGACCGCACGCCGCGCGGCCCGAACTGAACCGCCAGCGACTTCGTGAGCGCGATGACGGCACCCTTGCTGGCGGTGTAGGCGTCTTGCGGCACGCTGCAGCCGACCAGCGCAACGAACGATGCCGTATTGACGACCGATCCACCCCCGCTATCAAGCATCGCCGCGATCCCGTACTTGCAGCCGAGGTAGACGCCCTTCACGTTCACCGCGAGCACGCGATCCCAGACCGCGGGGTCGGTGTCGAGGACCGAGTGGTCGTCCTCCGGGAAGATGCCGGCATTGTTGTAGAGGCAATCCAAGCGGCCGTACGCCCCGACCGCTGCCTGGACCATTGACTTGCAGTCGTCCGCGTGTGCGACGTCGGTCCGCACGAAGGTGGCCCGCCCGCCCGCCGCACGTACCAGCTCCGTCGTCTCTTCGCCCGCGCGCTCGGAGACGTCGGCGACCACGATCGAGGCGCCCTCGCGAGCGAAGAGCAGCGCGGCCGTACGACCCATCCCCGAGCCAGCGCCGGTGATGATCGCGACCTTGCCCTCGAGCCGCATCGCTCGCTCAGATCCGCTCACAGCTTCATTCTTCCTTCATGCCGGAGCCTGCGCCCGGGGCTCCGGCCGCCATCGAGCGCGCGGCAATTCTACGGACCACTCGCGGACCGGCGTCGGCATCCGGTCAATCCGCGGTCGGCAGGGTGTACAGCTTGGTGAAGGTCATCGCCCGCATCGCCTCGAGCACGCCTTCCTTGACCCCGAGCCCGGAGTCCTTCGTCCCGCCGAAGGGCGTGAGCTCGGTCCGGTAGCCCGGCACCTCGCGAACGTTGATCGTCCCGCAGCGCAGCTCGCGGATACAGCGGTTAATGGCCCGCAGGTCGTTGGTCACCACGCCGCTCGAGAGGCCGAACTCGGTGCCGTTGGCGACCGCGATCGCGGCGTCGAGATCGGGCACCCGGATGACCGGGGCATACGGTCCGAAGGTCTCGCAGCTGACCAGCTCCATCTCCTGCCGGACGTGATCGACGACGGTCGGGGTGATCTGGGCGCCGGCGCGGCCGCCGCCGTACTGGACGACAGCGCCCGCGGCCACGGCGCTGCGGAGGCGCCGCTCGAACTCGACGGCGTCGTCCTCCCCAATGACGGTCCCGATATCCGTGCGCGGATCCATCGGATCGCCGACGACCAAGCGTGCGGTCGCTTCGACGAGCCGCGCCACGAAGGCGTCGGCGACCGGCTCTTCGACGATGATTCGCTTCACGGCGGTGCAGCGCTGGCCCGAGTTCTTGAACGCTCCGTACACGGCAAGACGCGCGGCTTCGTCGAGGTCCGCGTCGCGCAGCACGATCAGCGGGTCGTTCCCGCCGAGCTCGAGGATTGCGCGCTTGAAACCCATCTCGCGCGCGATCCGCTTGCCGATCTCGGTCCCGCCGGTCAGGCTCACCAGCTCGACGTCCGGGTGGGTCCAGAGGATCGGACCGATCTCCTCGGCCGCGCCGGTGACCATGGTGATCATCCCGTCGGGGAGTCCGGCCTCGCGCATCAGGAGCGCGAGCGCGAGCGCCGAAAGCGGCGTGCGCGACGACGGCTTGAGGACCATCGTGTTGTTCGTTGCGATCGACGGCGCGACCTTGTGGGCCACTTGGTTCAGCGGATGGTTGAACGGGGTGATCGCGCTTACCAGACGCAGTGGCTCGCGTACGGTGTAGCCGCGCCTGCGCTTGCCGTTGGCGGAGGTGTCGCACGCGAACACCTGGCCCTCGTCGCGCAGCGCCTCCATCGCGGAGAAGCGGAAGACGTCCTGGGCCCGGCGGACCTCGTAGGTGGTGTCCTTGAGCGAGAGCCCGGATTCCCAGCTGATGAGCCGCGCGAAGGGCTCGGCGTCCTTCTCGAGTCGCTCGGCGATCGCGAAGAGCACGCGCGAGCGCTCGTGTCGGCTGAGCTCGAACGTCGTGTCGCGAGCGGCTTCCAGCGCGCCGACGACATCGGCACGGGTCAGGGCAGGCACCGTTCCGATGACCGCCCCGGTGTACGGGTAGCGGATCTGCAGCGAGGCGTCGCCCCATACCGCTCGCTCGCCGATGAGCACAGGAAGCGCGAACGGCGGCTTGCCCCGGAGACGCTCCCAGGTGGGTGTGCTGGTGTCGGCAGTCGTGGTCACGGTTGGGACACTCCATTCAACAGGAGGTCGTGCAGATCGCGGTTCTGCACGCCCGCGCGGTGCCACTGGGCATAGCGCTCGCACAGTGGGTGGCTCACGATGATCGGGACGATCTGCTCGTGCCGCCCACCGTGCGATCGCAGTCCGCTTGCGACATTGGCCAGATCGTGCTTGGCGAACGATTTGCCCAGCGCCGTTCGCGCGTCCGATGCCACCGAGAGATCGCCGATGCGGTCGGCCGGATGCTCGTAGATGACCGCCGCTTCGTCCCGCGTGTACACCTCCTCGACGCCATCGAGCGCTGAAATGCGCTCTCTCGCCAAAGCGACGTCGGCGGGCCGGACGTGCACCCACGCGAACGAGCCGAGCGCGCCGTGGTGCAGCACGTAGGGGTCGGTGATCGGCAGGACGACGCGATACTCGTTGATCCCGACCGCCTCCAGCACGTCCTCGAGGTAATGGACCCTGGGCGATCCGTCCGCGTTCTGCTTCGCGTTCATCCCGTGGTCGGCGGTGATGCCCACGACGAACCCGGCGTCGAGGTACTCGCCCAGCAGCTCGTCGAACCTTCCGAAGAACCGATCGGCGAGATCGCCGCCGGGCCCCTGCTTGTGCTGGACGTAGTCGGTCAGGGACACGTAGAGCAATGCCAGCCCAACCGTGCGATGCACCGCGAGACCGATCTCCATCGCGTAATGGCTGATGTCCCAGTCGTAGATGCCTGGGTTCGGGCGGCCGACGAGCTCGCGCACGTCGTCGATGCCGTAGGCCGGAAGCTGCTGCTCGTGGGCCTTCTCGGCGCTGATGCTCGGGACGTCGCCGTCGGCCAGCAGTCGTCGCAGCTTGTCCTTGGCGGTGACTGCAAGGACCCGCAGTCCGGCCCGGCGCATCTCGGCGTGGATCGTCGGCGCGCGCAGATACGACGGATCGACGAGCTGGACCTCTTCGCCCGAGGGTGCCAGGTAGTGATTCCCCGGGATCCCGTGGACTGCGGGCGACGCCCCGGTGACGATCGAGATGTTGTTCGGATTGGTGAGCGAAGGCATCTGCCCCCGGCCGCGATGGAACGCCCCGCCGCCGTCGAGCATCTGGCGCAGTCGGGGCATCAGGCCGCGGCCGAGCGCGTCATCGAAGTACTCCGGCTGGCCGCCGTCGACGGTGAAGACGACCGTCGGCCGCCGTGGCAGCTGGTAGTCGCGGCCGTTCACCACGACCGCATCAGCGGACATTTGCCACCGCCGGCCGCTGGGCGAGCACTCGCTCGAGCGACGCGACGAACCCCTCGAGGGCGCCGACGTCGAGGTCGCCGAGGGCGCAGACCCGGAACGTCGTCTTGAGGGCGTCCCCGAGTCCGGCGTAGATGACGTAGCCGTCCGCCTTCAGCGCGTCGTGGAGGGTCTCGTACGCGAGGCCATCCGGCAGCCGCAGGCTGCGAACCGAACGCGAGCGATGCTCGGGCGCGACAAGGAGCTCAAGCCCGAGGCGGTCGAACTCCGCGTCGAGGTACGCCATCCGCTCCCGGTAGTGCTCCCGGCGCCGCTCGAGGCCTTCGTCGAACAGCTCATCGAGCGCTGCGGCGAGGCCGTAGATCGCCGGGATCGCCGGCGTGAACGGCACCGTGCCCTTCTCCTGGGCCCGGAGGTAGTTGGGCATGTCGAAGTACAGCGAGCGCGGCGGCACCGCTGCCGCGCGGGCCTGGCCGCGCGGCGAAACGAGCACGAACGCCGCACCGGGGAGGCCGTGCAGGCACTTATTCGACGTGCAGGCGACGAAGTCGATCCCGCTGCCGGGCAGTTCGAGGTCTTCCGCGCCGAGCGAGCTGATCGCGTCCACCTGGGTCAGCACGCCGTGCGCGTCGGCGACGGCAGCGATCTCGCGGACCGGGTTGAGCAGGCCGGTCGTGGTTTCGTGGTGGATCACGGCGACAGCGTCGATGGTGGGGTCCGCAGCAAGGGCCGCGGCGACGGCCGCCGGGTCGATCGGCACGGTGACCGGTGCGTCAACGATCGTGACCTCCTGACCCAGACGACGCGCGATCGTCTCGATGCGCTCGCCGTAGATCCCGTTCCGGCAGACGAGCAGCTTCCGCCCGGGCCTGGCGCCCGCACCGGTCATCGCCTCCATCGCCGCCGTGCCGCTGCCGGCAAGGAGGACGACGGCCCAATCGTCGCCGACGCCAGCCGCGCGCAGCAGGTCCTGGCGCACGCGGCGGAAGATCTCGGTGTACTCGGGCTCGCGATGGCAGAGGTCCGGACCGCCGACGGCTCGGTGGACGCGATCGCTCACCACGCTCGGACCAGGGTTCAGCAACACCCGCTCGCGGTGGGCTCGCGCGCTCGCGTAGTGGACGGCGTCGTGGGCCGCGAACTCGGCGATGTCGACGATCGCGTCCGGCTGACCGGCGAGCAGGGCACGGCGCGCCGTGCCGCTGCCGGCGAGACCGACGATCGCGCCGGCGCCAGCGCGGTGGCCGGCTTCGAGGGCGTTCGCCGACATGCCGACCACGCCGAGTCGGCGGGCGTCACCGACGCCGGCGGCCTCGAGGGCGCGAAACAGGCCGAACGGCGAGGGCGCGTTCGGCGCCGCCACGACCAGGTCCACTGCAGGCCTGGACAGGTCGGGCTCATGACCGGGCGGGACGACGAGGGCCAGGCGTCCGCCGTCCGCTCGGATGGCAGCGAACGTCGCGGCCAGCACCGATGCCTCGCGGGCCCCGAGATCGGCGGAGAAGAACGCCCAAAGGTCGACCGCCCGCTCGGTCGCCCAGCGGTGCGCGGTGAGCGCGGTGTCGGCGCGTGGCATGGTCCTGCCTCCTACGTGCCCGTACGTTCGAGACGCCGCGACACGCTCGTCTCTCGCGTCGTGTGATCGATCGAGAAGACGACGCGGCCCGCGATGTAGCGATCCTCCGACCGCTCGAGCGGCTCGCCGGAGATCGCAAAGGCCTCGCGGCGCACCCTGAGCAATGGCGTTCGCGCGGGGACGCCCAGGTCGCGGGCGTCACCGACCGACGCGGGAAGCGCGTCGATGGCCTGGCGGGCGGACGCGAATCGCAGGCCGCGCAGCGCGAGCTGCTCGTAGATCGACTGCGTCGTCAGGTCGAGCTGCGCGACGAGGTCCCCAACGCGTGGCGGAAAGGTAGAGCGCTCGACCATCAACGGCACGTCGTCGGCGCAGCGTATCCGCACCAGGTGGTACACCGAGCCCCCGACCGGCAGCGCGAACGCGGCAGCCTCGGCGGCCGTCGCGCGACGGCGTGCGAACGAACGAACGACCCCCGAGGGGACCTGTCCGAGGGAGCGAACCCAGGCCGAGAAGCTCAGCAGCTCGCTGAACGGCTGCGCCAGACGGGGTGCCCCGACGACCGGCGGCTTGCCGCGGGAACCCACGACGCTGCCGTCGGCCCGGAGCGAGGCCAGTGCCTGACGGATCGTGCCCCGGGCGACGCCGAAACGGCGCATGAGCTCGGTCTCGCCCGGCAGTGGCTCACCCGGACTGAGCTCGCCGCCGGCGATCTGTCGGCGCAATTCCTCGGTGATGAGCTGGTGCAGCGGCACCCCGCCGCCTCGAGTGAGATCCAGGATCAGGCGAGGCTGTGGCTGCGGTACTTGTTCAGACAATCGCTGCCATCTGGTGCTCACACGACCCATTCTGCTTGTCGTCACCTGACTAGACAAGTCGTCCCAATAGGCCTCTTATCCAGCGGGGCAACCAGGGGCCCGCCTCTATGCTACCGCCGGCGACCTGGAACAAAAGAGCGAGGAAGAGGGTCAACGATGTTCGGACCACGACTTGGCGTCGTCCTGGCAGTAGTGGCGCTGCTGATGACGGCCTGCGGCGGAGCGTCCACTGGCGGAGGTCCCGACTGGAAGGGCGCGGCCGACGTCGCGAAGGCCAAGGCCCAAGCGGTCGACTTCCAGACGTACGGGATGCCGGACAGCTGGGCGAACTACGGCGAGTCGATCGATCAATTCTGCAAGAAGAACGGTTTCACCTGTAAGCGGACCGACACCGACATGTCATCGAACGAAGAGATCACGCGCTTTGACGCCGAGAAGAACAACCCGGTCGCGGTGTTCGCGGACATCGGGCTGCTCTACGGGCCCGTCGCCGAGAAGAAGGGCGTCGTGCCGAACTTCCTGCCCCCGAGCGCGTCGAAGCTGCCGGACGGGTTCAAGGCGAAGACCGGCGGTTGGATCGCGACGTTCACCGGTGTCCCCGGCTTCATCGTGAACACCGACGTGATCAAGAACGTGCCCCAGACGTGGGACGACCTGCTCAAGCCGGAATACAAGGGCAAGATCGGGATGGGCGACCCGCGCAAGTCGGGCACGGCCGCGACCTCATTCCTCGCCTGGGCCTACGCCCACGGCGGCAGCGAGGACAACCTGCAGCCGGGCGTGGACTTCGCGAAGAAGCTCCTGCCGAACATCAAGGGTGTCGCCGAGGGCAACGCGCAGACGCTCGAGAAGGGCGAAGTGCCGATCCAGATCAAGTACGACTTCAACCTCTTGGCCGCGCAGACGACGCTCAAGGGGAAGGGCGTGAACGCCGAGGTGATCATCCCCGGCGTCTCCGTGTACGCGCCGTCGGGCCTCATGCTGAACACGTACAACACCGCGAAGATGGACCTCATAAAGATGTTCGCAGAGTGGGTGCTCACCGACGAAGGTCAGACCGTCTTTGCGAAGTTCGGCGCTCGTCCGGTGCGCTACATCACCGGCGACCTGAAGTTGTCGGCCGAGGCCAAGACGAAGTGGCTGCCCGATGACAGGTACAAGGACGTCAAGCAGGTGAATGACTGGTCGAAGGTGGATCCGGCGAAGATCGCCGAGGTTTGGGACACGCAAGTACTCGCAGGCCAGTGAGATCGACCGGGCCCGCCGCGGGACAACGCGAGCGCAAGGTCAACGCTCGTGCGGCGGGCCCGGCTCGGTCGGTGAACGAGATCGTTCTCGCGTGGCTCCCTGCCGTTCCGCTGCTGGTCGTCGCCTTGGCACTCCTCGTCGCCCCGGCGGGACTCCTCGTCGCGCAGAGCGTCCTGAACGACAGCGGTAGCTTCACGCTCGACAACTGGGTCAAGACCTTCGGCAACCGGAACGACCAACGCGCTATCCAGACGAGCGTCAGCTTGGGCGTGCTCTCCGCGTCGGTCGCGGTCATCGTCGGTACACCGGTCGCCTGGACCATCAGCCGGATGCTGCCCAGCCGCCGGGCACTGTGGCTCGCGCTGCTCAATGTCGCGGCGAACTTCGGCGGCATCGGCCTCGGGTTCGCGTACCTCGCGACGCTCGGCGCGGTCGGCATGGTGACGCTCACGCTCACTGCGCTTGGACTCGGGTACGAGCCGCCGAGTCCGGCGTCGTTCACCGGGCTGGCGCTCGGCTACCAGTACACGAACATCCCGCTGTTCGTGTTGTTGACGATCCCCGCGATGGGCATCTTGCGTGAGGACTGGTGGGAAGCGGCGCAGACCGCCGCTGCGAGCCGGATCCAGTTCTGGCGGCACATCGGCATCCCGGTGCTGCTGCCGTTCATCGCTGGCGGGTGGCTCCTCATCTTCACCTGGTCGATCGGCATCTACGGTCTTGCCTATGCCCTCGCCGGACAGGCAGGCGCGACCGACGTTCGGATCATCACGCTCCAGATCGGCAACACGCTCCAGGCGTCGGTGTTCGGTCAGCAACGCGCGGCGGTGCTCGCGGTCGTGCTCATGCTGATGGCGACGGCGTCGCTGCTCACCTATCGTGCGCTGCTCCGGAGGGCGCTCAAGTGGTTCTAGGAACGAGCCCGCTGACGGTGGGACGGGTCGTGCGCGTTCTGCCGTCGCTCGCGATCTTCGGCGCGGTTGCGGTCTATCTCCTTCTGCCGATGCTCGCGGTCCTGCTCTACTCGCTCGCGACGCGCTGGACCGCGCACATCTTGCCGGATGGCTACACCCTCGGCCACTGGCGCGAATCGCTCGGCGACGCGCGCATCGCCGGTGCATTCGTACGGTCCATCGCGCTCGCCGCAACGGTCGTTGGGCTCGACCTCGTCCTGGTGGTCCCAGCGGCGTACTGGGCCCGCGTTCGCAACCCGCGCATCCGCACCGTCGTCGAGTTGGCGGCGGCGATACCGTTCGCGCTGCCGTACGTGGTCATCGCGTTCGGGATCCTGCAGCTCACCGGCGAGATCGCGCCCTTCATCCAGGGCACCCCGCTGCTCCTCGCGTTCGGGCACGCCGCCATCGCGTTCCCGTTCCTCTACTGGGCGGTGGACGCGGCGATGGCCGCCACCGGCATCGAGCGGCTCAGCGAGGCCGCGCAGGCCTGCGGGGCGAGCCCCCTCCAGATCATCCGGCGCGTCGTCCTGCCGAACATCACGCCGGGACTCATCGCCGGAGGGATCCTCGTCTTCGGGGTGAGCTTCAACGAATTCGCGCTCGCCCAGATCCTCAGCGGGGCGGCGTTCGAGACCGTGCCGCTCTGGAGCGCCGACGCGCTCGTGCAGACCGAAGGACGGTTCAACGCGCTGGCCGTCGTGACGTTCGCGACGTTCTTGGTGCTGTTCGCGCTGTCGGCAGCGGCGGTCTACGTCGGCCGCAGGCAGACCTTCTTGCTGCCCGGGGTGAGCGCCGTTGCGCGCGCGAGGGGCCGCGCCGAGTCGTGAGCGGCGTCGTGCTCCGCGACATCAGCAAGCGCTTCGGCGCCGTCCAGGCGCTCGACGCTTTCTCGCTGGACGTGGCGAGTGGCGAGATGGTCGTCCTGCTCGGACCGTCCGGCTGCGGCAAGACGACGCTCCTGCGCACGATCGCGGGCCTCGAGCGCGCCGACTCCGGCCAGGTGCTCATTGGCGAGCACGACGTGACGGACCTCCGGACGGCGCAGCGTCCGATCGGCATGGTCTTCCAGAACTACGCGCTCTTCCCGAACATGACGCTCCGCCAGAACGTCGGATTCCCGCTCATGGTCCGCAAGCGCCGACCGCAGGAGATCCGGCCGCGGGTCAACGAGCTGCTCGAGCTCGTGCATCTGAGCACGCAGGCCGACCGCTACCCGCATCAGGTTTCCGGCGGGCAGCAGCAACGTGCGGCGGTGGCGCGGGCCCTCGCCCCGGCGCCGGCGGTGCTGCTGTTCGACGAGCCGCTCTCCGCCCTCGACGCCCTGGTGCGCGGTCGCTTGCGCGACGAGCTCCGGCGGATCCAGCAGGCCATCTCCACGACCGCGATCTACGTGACCCACGACCAGTCGGAGGCGATGGCGATCGCCGACCGCGTCGTCGTCATGGACCGCGGTCGGGTGGAGCAGGTCGCTCGTCCGGCCGAGCTCTACGACTCCCCGACAACGCCGTTCAGCGCGACCTTCGTGGGCAGCCGCAACGCGCTCGAGTTGCCCGTCCGAGACGGTCGCGTCGTACTCGGCGACGCGTTCAGCGTCCCGGCGCGTGCCGGTCGGAATGGGTCGGCACTCGTCTTCTTCCGCCCCGAGGACGTCGAGATCGATACCGCTGGACAGGGCCATCCCGTCACCCTGAACGTGAAGATCTTCCACGGCCCGACGACGCGCCTCCACCTGCTCGCCGACGTCGACGGGAAAATCGCCTCGCTCCACGCCGACATTCCCAGTCGTCAAGCGACCCAGCTCGAGCTCGGCACGAAGCTCTGGATCCGGGTCAACCCGACCGGCATCCGCGTCTTCCCCGCCGACTGAAGCCCGTCCTCTGATCGCGGCGCGCGTCGTCCTACTGGCGCTCGACGGTTTCTCGTGCCGGGCCCTCGGGCCCGAGCGCACACCGCGGCTCTGGGCCCTCGGCCGATCGGGAGGGCGAGCGCCCGATGGCGGGCGCGCGGTCGTGCCATCGTCAACGTATCCAGGTTTCGCGACGCTGCTCACCGGATGTCTGCCGTCTCGACATCGCGTTCGGACGACGGCGCGGGCGCGCACCGGCGCGCTGCCGACGTGGGCGGGGGAGCGGCGCGCCGCCGTGCCGACGCTGTTCGATCTCTGCCGGAGGACCGGTACACCGAGTGCGGCGATCCAGGGCGACCACCTGCTGCATGAGATCCTCGCGACCGAAGCGGCCGACGTGCGCTGGCCGCCGGCCGGTCCGCTGGCGGCGAGCGTACCGCTCGACAGCCATGGCTATCCGACGAATGCCGCAGTACGTCCGCACCTCCTCGCCGTCGCAGCGCGGCCCGAGATCGCGTTCCTGTTCGGCCATCTGAATGAAGCGGACACGCTCGGGCACGAGCACGGCCCCGACGACGCGCGGACCATCGCCTGCCATCGAGCGACGGACGCGATCATCGGCGAGGTCCTGGACACGCTCGCCGACGGGTGGGAGCGGACTGCGGTCTTCATCGTGTCGGACCACGACATGGAGCCCCGCACCGCGACGCCGCCCATCGACCTGCTCGCGGATGCCGCCGTGGGCGAGCTCGCGGGCGAAACACTTGCCGACGGAGGTGCGGCGCTCGTCCGGCTGCGGTCCGGCGCCGATCCCATCGCGCTCGTCGCCGCAGTCGGGCGGCTCGACGGCGTGCTGCGTGCTGCGGCGGCCGGTGCGGAGCTCGTCATCGTGGAGGCGGAGCCGGGACGGATCTTCGCGAGTGACCACCTGCCTCCCGGCGGCTTCCACGGCGGCCCGGCAGCGGTTCGCACGGTCGCCGTCGCTGGCGGCGGCCATCCCGCCGTACCGCGCATTGCCGGCGCGATCGAGGCGCGGCCGCCCGACCTCGCTGATTGGGCGCCGACGATCGCCACACTGCTCGGCCTCGGTCTCATTGGCGCCGACGGTCGCGACTTGGGCGCGGACGGCACCTCCACACCCTGACCGAAGGAGGCGGCTGCCCTCTCGGCTGGGAACGTGCCGCCTCGCGTAATGCGCGACGCCTCGCCTCGATGATGTGATGTGCCGGCGCCACGGTCGCTTCGACTTCGAGGCCGGCGCGATCGTCGCTGTGTTCGACCTAGGGCGTTCACGACGATTGAGATCGCACCCGCCGCGAAAGCGGAAACCCCAACGGCGCGTTGGTCGCCCGAGATCGTCGGGATCCGTCGGATGTACTTGGCCGATCGGTCACCGCGAGCGGCAACCGGGTCATGCCCACACCCGGAGGTTCCGTAAGCGTCGGGAGCCGGATCGCGTCACGATCCAGGTCCGAAGGATCGAGGCGAGCTCAGCGGTGGTGATGTCGCTCGAATTCGTGCCCACGACTCGCACACGCGAGCTCGTCTATGCTTCGGTCACAACCTCATCACTGAGGTTGCCATTCATCCAGAGAGGCTGAGGGAACGGCCCGCTGACGCCTCGGCAACCGGCGGAGACCCGCTGCGGTGCCACTTCCGTCCTTGATCGCAAGGGAAGATGAAAGGGGTCAGTCGCA
>DASYVN010000019.1:0-3199 GCA_035937095.1 Candidatus Limnocylindria bacterium | reverse complement strand
CTTCGGGTCACCGCCCGATGTCAGGAGCTGCCCGATCGCCATGATCGCGTTCGCGTACGCGGCATACGCCGCCCAGCGACGGCTCACCTCGAGCGGCGCCGAACGACGGTCCGCGGCGTGGCGGCCGGCCGCTTCATGCCGACCGACTGATACGCGTACTGGACGTTGCGCTTCGTGGTGGCCCGGCGTGCTCGCCATTCGCGGCCAGGACGACGATATTCAGCCGCAGGCCCGGGCCATCGAGCGCGTTCGCGTCGGCGATCGCGGCCGTTGCCACCTGCTCCGCGGACCCACCACGGGCCAGCCGGTTCACCGCGGTCTTCGTCGTCACGTTGCGGAGCGCGCGCCCGCCGAATCCGGTGCAGACCGCTCCTCCGTAGCGCGAGTCGGAGTAGTGCCCGCCCCGATGACCGGCGCATCGCCGACGCGGCCGGGGTACGTGAAGCCCCAGCCGCTCGTGGTGACCGCCGAGGCGACGCTGCCGCGCCGATCGATCGCGATGAAGTTAACCGTGCCGCGCTCCCGGACCGTCGCCCACACGACCGGGGCCAGCGCCGTCGCGACGGCGATGGACTCCGGGTGTGCTTCGCGGACTTGAGGGCCGTGATCCACGCCTTCCGCACGGCGGGCGTGAGGAGGTCAGCCTCCTCGAGCATCATGTGCGGCAGCTGCTCCATCACGGCGCGTGCGACGGTGATCGGATGGAGGAACCCGGTCAGGGCCGCGACGGATCCGGCGAGGTGGGTCGTGCCGTCGACGATGGACGCGTCAAGCTCGACGCCGGCGAGCACGTTCGGCAGACCGCCGAAGCCGACGGTGTTGTCCTTCGGGTCGGCCTCGACGATGCACGCGCATGCTTCGACCGCATCCAGTGCGGTGCCGCCCTTCTCCAGGATGCGGATCCCCGCGGGGAGAGCGCCACGGCCGTTTCCGCTGGAGACGATCGTCGGCGCCGCTTTCTTCAGCGGCTGCGCCTTCTTGATGGCCATGGCCGTACCGTAGGGCTTCGACCGATAATCATGCCGTGGCGTCCGTCGAGGGTCTCCTCGTCATGGCAGACATCTCCGGGTACACGGCGTTCGTGTCCGGCACGGAGCACGAGCACTCGCGCGAGATCCTGGCTGAGCTGATCGAGAACATCGCGAAAAGCTTCGGCGGCAAGCTGAGCGTCGATCAAGTCGAGGGTGACGCGCTCTGTTGCACCACCGAGCGACCGGGTGTGGAGGTCACCGACTGGCTGCGCGAGACGTTCGGCGCGTTCCACCGGCGCCTGCGCGACATGCGTGCCGCGACGACCTGCCCGTGCCAGGCCTGCCAGATGATCGGGAACCTCGGCCTCAAGTTCATCGTGCACCGGGGGACGTACTCACGGCAGGTCGTCGCCGGCGTCGTCCAGCTCTACGGCAACGACGTGAACCTGATCCATCGCCTGCTCAAGAACACCGTCCCGCTCGGTGAATACCTCCTCGCCACCGATGCCACGCTGGTGGCGTGGCCGGAGGGCGCGCGCGCGGAGTACATCGACACGCCGCAGCACTACGACCTGGGTGACGTGGGGGCGGCGTATCTCGATCTCGCCACGGTACGCGCCGACGCACTTCGCGAGGATCGCACCGTCGTGACCGAGGCCGAGGCGAAGCTGCGGGTGACCCGGCGCTACGCCGCGCCGCCGGAGCAGATCTGGCGGCTGATGACGGATCCCGTCGCGCGGAGGCGGATCATGAACGTGCAACGCGTCGATTTCGAGACGGGCGCGCGCGGCAGCCTCGTCGGCGCGGAGTACCACTGCGAGCACGGCGGCGATCACGCCGTTGTCTTCCGCGTCATCAAGGCCAAGCAGCCGTCGGAGCTCACGATCACCGTGGAGTTCCCGTTCGTCGGCCGGATCTACCGCACCGACCGTGTCGTACCCGAGGGCCCCGGCACGCGGATCGACACGGCCGTGTACTGGGACGAGCCGAAGGGCCTAAGGATGAAGCTCGGCACGATCGTCGCCGTGCGGATGATGAAGAAATACTTCGGCGAGTACGACGACCGGATGGTCGCGATGCTCAAGGAGGCCGCGCCGTCCATCAATGCGGCCTAGCTACGCGGTCGCCGCGCTCGCGCTCGCGCTCGCGGCCTACGGCGGTAGCGCCGCGGCACCCGACCCATCCGTGGTCGCGGCGACGAAGGTGAATGCGTGCGTGCAGGCCCACGGCATGAGCGGGCCGAGCGACAAGCTCGATCCGCCGGCGCCCACCATCCGTGGCGAGTCGACGACGGTCTTCCGGTCGTGCGAATGGCCCCCGCCCGCGTACACCCAGACCGGTTATGCCGCGAGCAGCGGGTATGCGGAGATCCGGGTGACGCGGGTCCCCTGGGCCGAGAAGGCCGAGGTCGCGAATGCGAGCGCGCCGGACCGCGTCGAGTCACCGTGCGCCGAGGTCGAGCTGCGGTACACGTTCGCGAGGCAGGATCCGCCGATGCTCCAGGAGCCGATGCGGTTCGCATCGGGCACGCGCGCGCTGATCGGCGGTCAGCCATTCACCGACGCCCTGCCGTTCCGCATCGCGGCGAGCGACATCGTGGTGGTGCACAACCTGAGCTACTCGATCGCCGTGGTGCGCTGTGTGCGCTAGGGCCTGACGCTCGCGCGTGCGCGCCCGGCGAGCTCCGGCGCGGCACACACGACCGCCGTAACGCACAGAGCGTCGCGAAGCCATCGCGCGACGACGGTCTCTTCCAAGAGGCGACGAGCCCGCACCGCGTAGTACATGCGGCGGGCACGAGCAGCTTCGGCCAACCGATCGCCGTGAGCTCAGCGATGATCGCATCCGCGATCACGCCGGCGTTCCCCTCGGGAACGAACGTCCCGCAGACGCTGACTAGGGTCGCGCGCGCTCGCCGATCAGGCGGGGGTCGCGCGCTTCTTCTTGTCCTCCTCCGCGAGCTGGCGCCGGAGCACCTTCCCGATGAGGGTCTTCGGCAGCGTGTCGCGGAACTCGATCGCTTTCGGGACCTTGAATGGCGCGAGCTGCTCGCGGCAGAACGCAATCAGGTCGTCGCCCGTCGCGGTCTGACCCGGCTTCAGCACGACGAAGGCCTTCACCTCTTCGCCCTTGATCGGGTGCGGCACGCCGATCGCGGCGCCCTCCAGCACCGCGGGGTGCTTCGCGAGCGCCTCTTCGACCTCGCGTGGGTACACGTTGTAGCCGGA
>DASYVN010000018.1:0-4012 GCA_035937095.1 Candidatus Limnocylindria bacterium | reverse complement strand
CGCGAGCTGTGCACGGAGGATCTCCGCGAGCTCGTCGGGGTCGTCCACGTTCCGGGTGCGCACGACCGCCTGCACCGCGGCGTAGTACGAGGTCGGGATGCCGTACTCGATCGGCGCGCCGGGGTTCGCGTTCCATTGCGTGGGGATGTAGCTGTAGTCGCCGTACACCGAGACGAGCGCCAGCGGGTTCTCCGACAGCGCCTCCCAGACGGGATTGGGCACCGCGAGGTGGAGGCGGATCGTGCGGTCGCCGTCGTAGATGAAGTGGGTCGGGACGACGACGGGAACGTCGCGGCCGCGGCCGCTCGCGATGAGCTCGCCGAAGTCGCGCCCTGCGAGGAACGTCTTCCACTCGGCCTCTGAGATCGCGGCGTCGTGCTTGTTGATCAGCATCGCGTCGAGCGTACTAGCCTGACGTATGCAGATGGCTAACCAGGAAGGCCGCGTCGCGTCGGTGAACGTGGGTACGCCACGCGAGATCGCCGTCGGCGATCGGCGCATCCGCACGAGCATCTGGAAGGATCCGGTCGCCGGTCGCGTCGCGATCCGCGGCGTGAACCTCGAGGGCGATGACCAGTCGGACCGCCGCGTCCACGGTGGCGAACGGAAGGCCGTGTACGCCTACGCCCGCGAGGACCTCGAGTGGTGGGGCAGGACGCTCGGGCAGCCGCTCGGCGCGGGTGCGTTCGGCGAGAACCTCACCACCGACGGGATCGATGTGACCGGCGCGCGCGTCGGCGAGCGCTGGCAGGTCGGCAGCGCGCTGCTCGAGGTGACCGAGCCACGGCTCCCCTGCTACAAGCTCGAGGCGCGGATGGACCGGGCCGGCTTCATCACCGAGTTCATCGACGGCGGGCGGCCCGGCGCCTACCTCCGGATCGTGGAGGAGGGCGAGGTCGGCGCGGGCGACGCCGTGCGGGTGCTGTCGCGACCCGAGGGCGCGCCGTCCATGGCCGAGGTCATGGCGCAAAAGACAAAGCGCGCGGAGTAGCCGGACGGGCGCGGTCCGGGTGCAGTAGCGACGCGAGGAGCTCGATACCGTCGACCACGCGCGGACCCGGCCGGCTGAAGTACGCGTTGCCGTCGAGCGCGAACGCGCGGCCCTCCCGCACGGCGCGCAGCGACGACCAGTCCGTGCCGCGCAGCAGCTCCCCCGCTTCGGTGTGCGCGCGCTCCGCGTCGAAGCCGCACGGCATCAGCAGGAGCACGTCGGGATCGGCGGCGCTGACAGTGGCCTGCGTCACGACGCGCGAACGCGCACCGGGCTCACCCAAGACGTCGACGCCGCCGGCTAGGTCGACCTGCTCGGGCACCCAATGGCCCGCGTTGAAGAGCGGGTCCAGCCATTCGAGGCACGCCACGCGCGGCCGTTGCAAGCCCGCGACCCGCTCCCGCACCTGCGCGACGCGCTCGCGCAGCCGGGCCACGAGCGCGTCGGCTGCCGCACGGCGGTCGATCGCGTCGCCGACGCGGACGATGTCGGTGTAGATGCCGGCGATGCTCTCGCCGTCCAGCGGTACCACTCGCGGCGCCGGATCAAGCGACGCCGGCAGCGCGTCGAGGGTCACCGCGCACACCGCGCAGAGCGTCTGGCCGAGCAGCACGTCCGGTCTCGCGCCCGCCAGCGCAGCGGCGTCGAGGTGGAAGGTGGACTCGCCGCGGTCGGCCGCCGCGCGCACCTGCGCGTCGATCGCCCCGCTGCGGGTGCCCGGCTCGATCGTCGAGCGGGTGATCCGCGGCAGTGCCCGGACCGCGGGCGGGAAGTCGCAGTCGTGGGTGACCGCGACGAGGTCATCGCCCGCGCCGATCGCGCAGGCGATCTCCGTCGCAGCCGGTACGAGAGAGACGATCCGCACGCCCGTAGGCTAGCCCTCGTGGTCGAACGCGCCATCGAAGACACCGTTACCCGGGAGCGCGAGCTTGTGCGCGACACCGCCGCGCGACGGCCGAAGGCCTGGGGCGCGCTCGCCGCGCGGGGCGTCGTGGCGTTCCGCGAGCTCGCCGGGCGGGCACCGACCGAATCGGAGCGGCGGGCGATCTGGGTCGGCCTCTGGCGCGCCGCGGAGGAGCTCGATGTCCGCGGCTGACTGCGGCCACCCGATCGATCCGCAGCATCACGCCGCCTGCGAGGTCTGCGGCGGCATGCGACTCTGCCTGGACTGCGCCCGCGCACATCTCTGCACGAACGACTGTGCCGCACGCGGGTGTCTGCCCGGGCTCTGCGTGAAGGAGGTGCGCGACGGTGTCGTCGCGATCGAGTTCGGTATCCGCTGAGCGCTATGCGCTCATGTGGTCGGGCGGAAAGGACAGCGCCCTTGCGCTGATGCGCGCACGGTCACGCGGCCTCAACGTGGAGCGGTTGATCAACTTCTACGACCCCGTGACCGATCGGGTCCGGTTCCACGCGACGCGGTCCGATCTCATCAAGGCCCAGGCGGACGCGATCGGGATCGGGATCCGCCAGCTCGGAACGCCGTGGGAGCGCTACGAAGCGACGTTCGTCGGCATGCTCACGGAGCTGAAGGGCGCTGGCTTCGCGGGAGTGGTATTCGGGGACATCCACCTCGCCGATGTGCGCGCGTGGTACGAGGACCGCGTGCGGGCCAGCGGGCTCGAGCACGTCGAGCCCATCTGGGGCGAGCCGCCGGCGGACCTCGTCGGGGAATTCGTCGCGAGCGGGAGCCGCGCGGTCATCACCTGCGTCGAGCTGCCGAAGCTCGACGAGACGTGGCTCGGTCGGATCATCGACGAGCGCTTCGTGCGCGATATCGGATCGCTTCCCGTGGACCCGGCCGGGGAGAACGGCGAGTACCACTCCTTCACGTTCGCCGGACCGCTCTTTCGGACGCCGGTCCGGTGGCGACCGGGCGCACGTCGGGATGATGGCGACTTCGCGCAGCTCGACCTCGAGCTCAGCCCCGCCGGTTAAAGAACTCCACCACCCAGCGCCATTCGCCGCCGTCGCTCGCGTTCCACCAGCTCTTGAGGATGCCGGCCTCGCCACCGGGCAGGATCACGACCGTGCCGAGATCTGCGTCCGTGGGCCAGCGGTCGGTGCGGGTCACCGTGCTGCCGCGACGTTCGAGCCGGGTCATCGGTAGATATGGCCCCTCGCGCTTCAGCGGCTCGCCACGAGCGACCACGCGATCGTCGCCCTCACGGACGGTGACCGCGAGCACCGGCGGGGCCGCGTGGAGCCAGACCACGTTGGTCGGATCGACTCGCGAGCGGGCGATCTCGATGCCGGTCGCGGCGGCCTCCGGGTAGTAGAGCTCCCAGGTCTGCGGCGTCGTCATGGCCGGGGTGGCTCGTACGCGCGCCACGCGTCGAGGCCGTGCGCCGTGGACGGCCAGGCGATCTCTTCGAGCGGCGGCAGCTCGGCCTTGGGGAAGAACGCGGCCTCGGACGCTTCGTCCGGCGCGATACGGAGCTGGCCACCGGTGATGTGCGCCCGATAGATCACCACGAGGATCGGGAACCCCGGTCGCATCCACGACGCGAGCAGGCCGTCGAGGCGGACATCGAAGCCCGTCTCCTCCTTCGTTTCGCGGACCGCCGCCTCTTCCGTCGTCTCGTCGTTCTCGACGAGCCCTCCCGGCAGGGCCCAGTGCCCGTCACGCGGGCCGTAGTTCAAGCGCACGAGCAGGACCGAGCCGTCGCGCTCGACGATGGCGTTCGAGCCGATCTGCACGTGCATGAAATCCGCGAACCCGCAGACCGCACAGGTCGGTCTCTCGCGCCCGTCGATGCGCGTGACGACGAGCTTCGTACCGTCACGCGGGCAGAAGGCGAACGCGCTCGCCGTCACTAGGCCTTCGCCAGACGGTCCTTGAGGTAGTCGATCGACGTCACCGGCGACGGGTCCGCGCCATTCAGGAGCGCGACATAGAAGGACACGTAGTCGGTGAAGTAGGTCATCTGCAGGATCTCTGACAAAAGCGAATCGCCCTCGAACTGCAGATCCTTGTGCGGGATCTGCGCCCGGTCGAGAAGCTCTTTCGTCACGTCGAAG
>DASYVN010000017.1:0-1621 GCA_035937095.1 Candidatus Limnocylindria bacterium | reverse complement strand
CTCGAGAACGTCACGATCGGCCCGTCGCCGAAGTGGATGCAGGAGCGGCTCGTCGCCGCGGGGATGCGGCCGATCCACAATGCCGTCGACATCACGAACTACGTGATGCTCGAGCTTGGCCAGCCCCTCCACGCGTACGACGTCGATCGGTTGAAGGGCCACGCCCTCGTCGCGCGCCGCGCGCGGGCCGGCGAGTCATTGAAGACCCTCGACGGCGTGGAGCGGATCCTCTCACCCGACGTGCTCGTCATCGCGGACGACGAGCGGTCGCTGGGCCTCGCCGGCATCCTCGGCGGCGAGGACTCCGAGATCCGGCCGACCACGACGAAGCTCGCGCTGGAGTGCGCGAGCTTCGCGCCGCGCGGGATCGATCGGACCGCCGCGAAGCTCGGCCTGTCGCAGCACAGTGCCGCGAGCGCGCGGTTCCGCCTGGCGCTCAGCCCGGAGTTGGTACCGCTCGCGCTCGCGCGCGCCGCTGAGCTGCTCGTGGAGCACGCCGGCGCGAAGATAGTCGGCGCGGTGGACGTGTACCCCTCGCCGCGCCCCCGGCCGAACGTTCGCCTCTCGTTCAGCGACATCCCACGCGTGCTGGGGGTCGAGATCCCGCGTGAGGAGTCGCTCGACGCGCTGTCGCGGCTCGGCTTCCAATACGCGGAGTCGGGCGACACGCTCGTCGTCACCCCGCCGGCGATCCGCACCGACATCGCGATCGCGGAGGACATCGTGGAAGAGGTCGCGCGCATCGTTGGCTACGACCGCATCCCGGTGCGGATCCCCGACGGCCCGCTTCCGCTGCACGAGCGCCATCCCCTGGAGATCCTGCGCGAGCAGGTGCGTGACCGGCTCATCGGTTTCGGCGTGCAGGACACGGTCTCGTACTCGCTCATCGACCCGGCGTGGCTCACGCGACTCACCGCCGATGGCTCGCCGATCGCACCCGAGCCCATCCGGGTGCAGAACCCGACGTCGACCGCGCAGTCGGTGGCCCGGCCGACGCTGCGCGCGAGCCTGCTCGATACCGCGGCGCGCAACCTCCGGCACCGCGACGGCGTGGCGATCTTCGAGATCGCGCCGGTCTACCTGCCGCGGAACGGCGACCTGCCCGAGGAGCGGTGGACCATCGGCGTCCTCGTCGCGGGCCGGGCCCAGGAGCAGACCTGGCTCACGCAGCCGCGGGACTGGGATCGCTGGGACGTAAAAGGCCTGCTCGCCGCGATGGCCGGGGGGATCAACGCGGGAACCTTCTCCGGACCGAGCGGCCCGGCTCCCGGGATGCACCCCGGCCACTCCAGCACACGGCTCCACGACGGCCGCCGGGCGCTGATGATCGGCCAGCTCGACCCACGGGTCGCCGAGCGCTGGGAGCTGCCGGCCGAGACCTACATCGGCGAGGTCGATCTTGCGTCGCTGCTTGCGGTCGTGCGGCCGCGCGTCGCGAACTTGCCGCCGAGATTCCCCGCCGCGCTCAGGGACATCGCGCTCGTGGTCGACGGGAGCGTGACGTACGGCGCGGTCCGCGACGAGGTGACCGGCGCGGCCAAGGACCTGCTCGAATCGGTCACGCTCCTCGACGTGTATCGCGGCCCGCAGGTGGGTGAAGGAAAGAAGTCGTTCGCCCTGC
>DASYVN010000016.1:0-9670 GCA_035937095.1 Candidatus Limnocylindria bacterium | reverse complement strand
CGATCGTGACGTTCTCGAGGTACGCCGCACCGAACCGCCGGCAGCCGTCAGGGTCCTCGATACGCACGTCCAGCCGCTTCCGGTCGAGCTCGTAGCGCACCTTCGCGAGCTTCGGCTCGCGCATGGTGACGCGCTGGACGGCGGCGACCTCGCGGGCGACGCCCACGACGCCCATGCAGTCCGGACGGTTCGGTTGCAGCTCGAGGACCAGCACCGGGTCACCGAGCGCGTCCGCGAGCGGCTGTCCGATCGCGAGCGCCTTGTCGAGGATGAGGATGCCGTCGTGGTCCTCGCCCAGGCCGAGCTCCCTCTCGGAGCAGACCATCCCCTCGCTCATGATCCCCCGCACCTTCTTGGGCTCGAGGGTGAGCCAGCCGTCGCCATGGCCGTCCCGGAGCTTGGCGCCGACCTCGGCGTACGGGACGACGTCGCCTGCGCTGACGTTCGTCGCGCCGGTGACCACGGTCTTCTCCCGGCCCTCGCCGTACTCGACGGTCACGAGCTGCAGCTTGTCGGCGTTCGGGTGCTTCTCCAGAGCGGCGATCCGGCCCACCCACACGTGCTCCCACGCGCCGCCCGGCCGCTCGATGCGATCGACCTCGGTGCCGCTCATGTGCAGACCGCGTCCGATCTCCTCGGCCGAGCCGCGCGCGTCGACGTACTCCCGCAGCCACGACAGCGGGACCCGAATGGTCGGCATTAGCGCCGCCTCTTTCCGCTCGGCCAAGGCCTCGCGGACTTTTCTTCGGAGCTCACTCGCGCCGGCAAAGCCGTCGCTCGCTCGCGCTTCATACCGACTCCAAGTAGCGGAGATCGTTCTGGTGGAACAGCCGGATGTCGGGTGTGCCCGTGAGCAGTCCGGCCAGCCGGTCGACGCCTCCGCCGAACGCGAAACCCTGGTACTTGTTCGGGTCGTAGCCGACGCGGCGCAGCGCGTCAGGGTGGACCATGCCGCAACCGGCGGCCTCGATCCAGCCTGAGCCCCAGCAGGTCGCGCAGCGCCCGCCGTCCGTCACCCCGGTGCCGTCGCAGACGAAGCAATCGAACGCGATCTCCGCGGACGGCTCGGTGAACGGGAAGTAGTCCGGACGGAAGCGCACCTTGCGCTCGCCACCGAACAGCTGGCGCGCGAAGCTGTACAGCACGCCCTTCAGATCGGCCATCGACAGCTTCTCGTCGATCGCGAGCCCCTCGTACTGGAAGAAGACACTCTCGTGCGTCGCGTCGGTCGCCTCGAACCGGTAGCACCGGCCCGGGACGATGACGCGGATCGGCGGCTTGCGCTGCTCCATGATCCGGATCTGCATCGGGGACGTGTGCGTGCGGAAGAGCATCGGTCGCGACGGGTCGTCGCCGAGCGGGTTGGACGCCCACAGGGTGTTGAACTTGTCGCGCGCGGGGTGGCCTTTCGGGATGTTGAGGGCCTCGAAGTTGTAGTAGTCCCACTCGATCTCGGGGCCCTCGACCGATTCGAACCCCATGCCGAGGAAGATCCGGGAGATGTCGCGGATGGTCCGCGAGATCGGGTGGAGCCGGCCTAGACGTACCGGGCGGCCCGGCAGCGTCAGATCGACCGCCTCGCCGCTGAGGCTCGCCTCGAGCGAGCGGTCGCGCAGGGCGCGCTCGCGCTCGCCAAGCGCGGTTTCGATCCCGGTCTTCGCGCGGTTGAGCGCGCTGCCCGCCGCCGGGCGTTCAGCGGACGGGAGGCCGGCAAGGGACCTCACCCTGATGGTGAGCTGGCCGTCCTTGCGCCCGACGTAGCGGACCCGCACGGCATCGAGGGCGGCCTCGTCCTTCGCGTCCGCGATCTCTCGCAGCGCGCGATCGGTCAGCTCCGCCAGCTCGCGCTCGTCGGCCATGGGTCTCCTTTCGTCGGGCAACAAAAAAGCCCTCGTCCGCTCGGGACGAAGGCTGACCTCCGTGGTACCACCCGTGTTCCGGCCGCCATTCCGGCGACCGACACTTCATTCTGAGCGCTATCGGGCTCATCCCGGACCGGCTTTCCTGCCGGTCGGCTCTGGAGCGAATTCCCGCTGTCCGCATCTTGACCGGCTCTCAGCGCGTCACCGGTCTTCCCTGTCGAGCGACCCTGCGGTACTGCTCTCCGTCTTGGCCGTGTTAGCTCTTCGGCGTCTCCGCCTTGAGCTTATTGTCGCGCACCAAGTCAACGTAGTGGCGGAAGATCTTCGGGTCGTTGACCGCCATGTCCGCGAGGATTTTGCGGTCGAGCCCGACGCCGGCCTGACGCAGCGCCGACATTAGCCGGCTGTACGACACCCCGGCCTCGCGCGACGCGGCGTTGATCCGGGCGATCCACAGCGCCCGGAACTGCCCTTTGCGCGCGCGGCGGTCCCGGTAGGCGTACGAGAGCGCGTGGATCGCGGCCTCGCGGGCCGGGCGGACAAGCTTGCGCTTTGCGCCACGGCGACCCTCGGCCTCGTGCAGGAGCTTCTTGTGCTTCTTGTGCGCGGCAACCCCGCGCTTCACCCGTGACATCTACCTACCCGTCCTTAGAGGTTCGGCAGCAGCTTGCGGACCTGCTTGACGTCCGCCTTGTCCACGAGGCCCTTGCCTGCGTGGCGGCGCTTGCGCTGCGGCGACTTGTGGGCGTTCAAGTGGCCCTTGAAGGCCTTGGCCCGGGTGATCTTGCCCGACCCGGTGATCTTGAACCGCTTCTTCGCACCGCTGTGGCTCTTGAGCTTGGGCACAGTGATACCGACTCCTTCGACTACGTGGGACGACTAGTGTACGCGATTCCCCGTAGGCGGACGAGCCGGCGCCGGTCGAGCGGGCGCGGCGGCTGCCGGAGCGGCCGCGCGCGGCGCGGCGGGAGCCGGACGAATCCCGGGAGCTGCCGAGGCGGGCGCGGACGGTGATGCAGCGGGTGGTGCGGGCCGTGCTGGTGCCGGCGGCGCCGGCGCACGACCAGTTGCCGCCACCGGCGCAGCAGCGGCAGCGGCACCACCAGGCACGTTCTGCACCTGCGGCGCGCGCACCGGGTTCATGACCATGATCATCTGACGCCCCTCGAGCAGCGGCATGCGCTCGATCACGCCGTGGTCCTTGAGCTTCTCGCCGACCGCGAGCAGGAGCGCACGACCGCGGTCGGGGTGCGCCATCTCGCGGCCGCGGAACCGGACCGTGACCTTCAACTTGTCGCCCTCGTCGAGGAACCGCTGAGCGGCCTTGATCTTCGTTTCGATGTCGTGGTCGTCGATCTTCGGCGCCATGCGGATCTCTTTCCACGTGACCGCGCGCTGCTTCTTCTTGGCGTCCTTGGCCTTCTGCTGCTCCTCGTACCGGTACTTCCCGAAGTCGAGGATCTTCGCGACCGGCGGGGTCGCGTTCGGGGCGATCTCCACGAGATCCCAGCCCTCGCTCTGGGCGAGCTGAAGCGCCCGGGGGGTGGGTACAACGCCAAGCTGCGACCCGTCTGCGCCGATGAGGCGGACGGTGGGAACGCGGATCTGGTCGTTGATGCGGAGCTCGGGAGCTATCGGCTCGCTCCGCGGTCAGAAGACGTGTTGATCAGACCGAAAGGATATCACTTGGCGAGGAAACCCTCGAGGCGGCGCTTCGTTTCCGGCCAATCTTCCGCGATCACGCTGAACACGACGCTCGTGCGGAGGCGGCCGTCCGCGAGGATGCGCTCGTTCCGCAGCTCGGCATCCTTCACCGCGCCGAGCCGGGCGATGGCGTCCTGGGAGCGCACGTTGCGCTTGTCGGTCTGGAACCACAACCGGTTCGCCTTGAGCGCCTCGAACGCGTGCGTCATGAGCAGCAGCTTCGCCTCGGTGTTGATGGGCGTCCGCCGGGCGCCTTTCCCGTACCACGTGTAGCCGATCTCGATCGTGTGGTTCGGCGGATCGATGTGCGCGTAGCGCGTCGTCCCGACGAGCTCGCCATCCGACTTCCGGATGACGGCGAACGGCAGCTGCTGCCCGAGGATCGTCTGGTCGAGGGCCCACCGGATGTACTTCGTGTACCCCTCGAGCCCCTGTGGCCGCGGGATCATGTGCAGCCAGATGTCGTCCTCGTCGCCCGCCGCGAACAACGCCGCGGCGTGCTCCATCCGGAGCGGCTCGAGGCGGACGTGGTCGCGTTCGAGGGTCACCGGCCGCGGATCGAAGTCCGGACGCGGCTTTCCCGTCACCAGCCCCATCTTCACGTCGTCGAGAAAGCCGGCCTCGCGTCCGATGCCGTCGCGCTCGATGCCCTCCACCACGAACCCCAGGCTCTTGTACATCCAGATCGCGCGGTCGTTGTGCGCGACCACGCCCAGGCCGATCCGGTGCAGTCCGAGCGCTCGCTGGAGGTAGTCGACCTCGAGCCTGAGGGCCTCGCGGCCGAGGTGCTGACCCCAGAGGTCCGGCTCGCCGATGCCGATGCCGATCTCGCAGCTCGCGCCCTTCGGCTTGATGTCGCGGAAGTTCGCGAAGCCGATCGGCTTGCTGTCGTGCTCGATGAGCCACGCCCCTGACTCGCCGTCCCGGGTCATGAACTCGATCCACGTGCGCGCATCGGCCTCCGCGAACCGGCCGGGCTGCCTGCCCCATTGCTGCCAGCGGAATTCCGGCTCGCTCCCCCACCGCACGAGGTGCGGCAGGTCGGCCACGGTCATCGGCCGCAGCACGACCCGCGGGCCACGGAGGGTCGGGATCGTCACGCGTCGGCCATGAGCGTCGGCGCACCCTCGGGACGGACGAAGTCGGGCGGCAGCTGTTTGCTGTCGCGCTCGGCGACGAGCCGCTCGACGATCGCATCCAGCGCGACGCCGCGCTCTTCGTCGCGGGACCCGCGCCTACGGATCGACACCTGCCGGGCCGCGGCCTCGCGGTCACCGACCACGAGGATGTAGTTGGCCTTGCGCTCCGTCGCCTCCTTGATCCGGGTGCGCATGTCGCCGGCCTGCGCGTCGAGCCCGACCCGCAGCCCACGGTCGCGCAGGAGCGCCGCGACCTCCTCGGCGTACGGTCGTGCGGTCTCGCGCACGGGGATCACCGCGACCTGCTCCCACGCGAGCCACAGCGGGAAGTTCCCGGCGTAATGCTCGATGAGGCCGCCGACGAACCGTTCGAGGCTGCCGAACAGGACGCGATGGATCATGACGGCGCGCTCGCGCTGGCCCTGCTCGTTCACGAACGTCACGTCGAACCGCTCCGGCAGGTTGAGGTCGATCTGGATCGTCGGTCCCTGCCACTCGCGACCGATCGCATCGCGCATCCTGATGTCGATCTTCGGCGCGTAGAAGACGCCGCCGCCCGCATCGACCTTGTACGGGACCTCGCGCTCCCCGAGGGCCTGGCGCAGGGCTTCCTCGGCCTTGTCCCAGAGGTCGTCGGTCCCGAGGCGCTTCTCGGGCCGGGTGGCGAGATAGATCGCCGGATCCGTGTAGCCGAAGATCCGGAGGAACTCCATCGCGAGGTCGAAGACCTTGCCGATCTCGGCCTGGGCCTGGTCCCACGAGCAGAAGATGTGCGAGTCGTCCTGGGTGAAGCCGCGGACGCGCAGCATCCCGTGCAGCGTGCCGCCCCGCTCGTACCGGTACACCGTCCCGAGCTCGCCGATGCGCATCGGCAGGTCGCGATACGAGTGGACCTTCGACTGGAAGACCTTGATGTGGCCGGGGCAGTTCATCGGCTTGATCCAGAAGTTCTGGGTGCCGCCGTCCAACGCGAGCGGGCCGTACATGTTCTCGCCGTACTTCTCGAGATGGCCGGACCGCTGGTAGATCTTCTCGTGCGCGATGTGCGGCGTGTACACGAGCGTGTAGCCGCGCCTGCGGTGCTCGGCACGCCACCAGGTCTCGAGCTCCTCGCGGACGATCGAGAGGTTCGGAAGCCAGAGGACGAGCCCCGACCCGAGCTCCTCGTCGATGCGGAACAGCTCGAGATCGCGGCCGAGCGCGCGATGATCGCGCCGCTCGATCTCCTTGAGCCGCTCCAGGTAGGCGTCGAGCTCCTGCTTCGTCGGCCAGACGGTGCCGTAGACGCGCTGGAGCTGGGCGTTGTGCTCGTCGCCGCGCCAATACGCGCCCGCGATCGACATGAGCTTGAACGGTCCGATCTTTCCGGTGCGCTCGACGTGCGGGCCGCGGCACAGATCGACGAAGGTGTCGTGCGTGTACACGCCGACCTTGCCGTCCTCGATCGTCTCGTCGAGCTTCTGGATCTGGTCGACCTTGTAATCCTGATGCTTGTCGCCGAAGAACCGGAGCGCCTCCGGGACGTCCATCTCGCTCCGCTCGAACGGCGCGTCCTTCTGCACCATCGCCCGCATGCGCTCCTCGATCTTCGCGAGGTCATCGGGCTGGAGCGCGCGCGGAAGGTCGAAGTCGTAGTAGAAGCCGTCGGTCACCGGCGGACCGAAGCCGAACTTCGCCTCGGGAAACAGCTCGAGCACCGCGCCGGCCATCACGTGCGCGGTCGAATGGCGCAGCGCATAGAGGTCATCCGGTCCGTGATCTGCCTTGCGGCCCAGTCGTTGCTCTGGCTTCGCCATCTCTCGCCTCCGACGTGATGTGGCCATCACTGGGACGAGATCACTCTCGCGGTTCCACCCAGCTTCCCCGGCACTGGCCGGGGCGCTCATTCGATGACGCTCGGCGGTGGTCTCCGTCGTGCTGACCGCACCGGCTTCCACTGTCCCGGCTCGCTACGCGATCCTGCTCCGAAGGCACTGTCCGCGTCGTCGCGCTAGGCCGATATTAGCTGCCGACGTCCTCAGGAGCACGGAACCGCATCGCGGACCACGTGTCGTCCACGGCGACGAGCGACACGCCGGTCAGCTCGTGCTTCAGCATCGCCGCGTGCAGGATGTCGCGGTCCAGGTCGGTGCCCGCCGTCGTGCCGCCCTTCGGGTAGCAGACCCAGAGCAGGGCTTCCTCCTCGAGCGCCCCGAACGACGTCGCCAGGCGCTTCAGCTCGCCGCTGTCCCGCACGAACGCAACGACGACGTTCGCGGACCTACCGCGCTTGTCGGTGATCGTCGCACCGGCTGGCAACGGCTCGAGCTTCTTCGCGTAGCCGATGGGCGCGTTGAGCAGCAGCACTCGCGCATCAGGCTTGATGAGGAGCTTCGTCGCCAGGTCGCCGGCCACCCGTCGACTCTAGAGGCTGCTCGACCGTATCGGGCTGGACGATCGGTAGGGCAACGAAGAACGTGCTTCCCTTTCCCGGACCTTCGCTCGCGGCCCAGATCCGTCCGCCATGCGCAGTGACGATCTGGCGGGCGATCGCGAGCCCGATCCCTTCCCCTCCGACCGAGCTGCCCTCCGTGGCGCTGCGGTAGTAGCGCTCGAAGATCCGCTGCAGCTCAGCGCCCGGGATGCCGGACCCGTGATCGGTCACCGCGAGCACGACCTCGGGCTCCGCCCGGTCGAGCACGACATCCACCTCCAGGTCGGGCACCGAGAACTTCACCGCATTGCCCAGCAGATTGCCGATGACCTGCTCGATGCGGCTGCGATCCGCGCGAACGATGAACGGACCGTCGCCGATGGCAGCCACGTTCACCCGTCTCCCCGAGACCAGCGCGACGCGGCGGGCCGCCTGCTTCGCTTCATGGAGGAGATCCACCTCCTCCAGCTCGAGACCGGATCGCGACTCGTTCGGCGAGCCAAGCAGATCGCCGATGAGCCGATCGAGCTGCTTCACTTGCTGCTGCACCGCCTCAAGATTGCGTGATGTGAGCTGCGCGTACGCGTGCACGGATGTGAGCGGTGTCCGGAGCTCGTGCACGGCCGACGCGACTGCGTCGTCTCTGACGCGTCGCTGCTCGCTGAGCTCGGCGACCTGACCTTCAAGCGACGCATTCCGCTCCAGGTACTCGTCGCGTTCGGCGATCCGGGCCGTCGTGCCCGCGGCGATCTCGCCGAGCACCGAAAGCGCATGTAGGTCGTCCTCGGTGAGATCTCGCGTCGCGCCGACCGCGACCAGGAGCAGTCCGGGCCCCGCGGAGACGACCGCCCCTGACCGCACGGTCGCGCGACCGTGGATGAGCGCGGGCGGCGTCGTGTCGCGGACCAAGGCGAGGGCGTCGCGCCGGCCGAGATCGCCGGCGACGATGCTGCCGTCCGCCGGGCGCACGAGCGCCGCGGGCCCTGCGATGGCCGTTGTCAGGCTGAGGAGCTCCGCGAGCACGGCATTCGTGACGCGATCGCGCTCGAGCGCACGGACGCCCTCCAGGGTGCGATCGAGCGTGGCTTTCGCGTGCGTCAGGGCCGAACGTTCGCGGACTCCGGCCAGAAGCGGAGCGGTGTCTCTCGCCAGATCGCGGATGACCGGCTCGGCCGACTCGACCGTCTGCGCGTCGAAGAACGAGCAGCGAAGCCGAGTGACCGGCGGATCGTCGAGCGGCCAGGCCGGTACCAGCAGCGCCGGCGTGCCTTCGACCGGAACGGCGCTCCCCCGAAGATGGCGCTTGGTCTCGGCGTCGCCCGTTCCGACCGCGATCCATGCCGAGATGGCGCCGAAGCTTCGCACGGCGTGGTCGGCCAGCCGATCAAGAAGCTCGTCCTCGGTCGTTGCGGCGATGAGGTCCCGCTGGGCCAACGCGAATGTCCGGAGGCGGCGCCGGCCGACGTCACCTCTGGTGACACCCCAGATGAGCTCGGCGACGAGCACGCCGACGCCGAGCAGGAGCTGGACGGGCCACAGGTCGCTCGGATGGAGGTCCTCGGCGCGTAGGGCGATGACGAGGTCGTACGCCAGGATCGACGCGGCCGTCGCGACCGCGGCACCGATCGCACCAAATTCCATCGCAGCGGTCCCGATCGCGAAGGCGTAGATCGCCCAGGTCCCCGCCGACAGCGGCACCAGGAGCGAGAGGCCGAGGGCGTAGAGAACGTCCAGGCCGACCGCGAGCACGGGGGCCGTCGGGAGCCGAGCCGGGGTGAATCGCTGGATCAGGATCATGGCCGCGTAGCCCAGGAGTACTGCCCCGGCCGCCGTCGCGTCAGACCGCGGTGTGAGCACGAGGAGGGTCGCGCCCAGGGCGACGCCGGCCAGCCGGATCCGAAGCACGGCTCGCTCGAGGTCGCGGCGGTCGATCCGGTCCTGGTGCATGCCTCATATCCAACGGCGGACCGGCCTGAACGCTATTCGGGCTGAAAATGCGGCGCTCCCGGGGAAGGCTCCGGGAGCGCCGCCACCAGCGGAGGGGACTGTCGTTGGAGGAACTAGCGGGCGGCACCCGCGAGCTGCGTGGAGGTGTAGGTGATCGTGAAGTCCTGGGTCAGCGTCTGGAAGGTGTTGTCCGCGCTCGTCGGGAGCGAGAAATCGAAGGTCAGGGCGTCGGTGCCGCTTGCGGCGACGGTGCCCGACGCGGCGAGGGCGAGGTTCTTGAGCGCGCCGGTGTAGAGGGTCGTCGCCCCGCGCTTGACGGTGACCTGGAGGCCGTTTGTCGTGTCGGTCCAAAGCTTCGAGTTCGCCACCGCGGAGGCGGCCGCCGTGTAGGTGAACCCGACGTTGCCGGTGTTGGTCAGGGTCACGGTCCGGTTCGCCGTGTCGCCCGGGACCATGTTCGACAGCGAGACCAGCGAGGCCGCGGCGCTCTTGTCATTCGACATCGTGAGCGTCGCCGACCCGAACTGGTTGCCCGGGTTTGTCGTCGTGGCGGTGAAGCTCGCGCTCGACCTGTCCGACGTGACGGTGAGGCCGATCAGCACGAG
>DASYVN010000015.1:0-1651 GCA_035937095.1 Candidatus Limnocylindria bacterium | reverse complement strand
GCGGCGGCTCGACGCCTCCGAGCGGTCTGCCCGCTGGGACGCCGGAGCCGAAACGCCGTCCCGACGAGGGCACCGGTCGCGGTCCGGCGCCCGCTCCGACACCTGCGTAGGCCCATCGCGGCGGCGCGGTAGGGATCGGCGAGCAAGCCGCTCTCTCGCCCGCTCCGGGCGTCCGAGACGCAGATCTGCACCGCCGATACACAGTCGCAACAGAGCGACCGAGCGAGGGCATAACGGTCGGCACGACGGTTGCTTATCCGGAGTGCGTGAGCACCCTGGTGTACGGGATCCGCGAGACGGTGGAGCGCGATGAGCGCATCCGGACGGCGCTGCTGGCGGCGTTCACCCTCGTCCTCGCGGTCGCGTTCATGGTGCTCCTCGTTTCTGACCAGGTGGCCGCCGCTCTCTAAGCGCCCGCCCTAGCCTCGGTCCATGCGGCTGTTCATCGCGGTCGCGCTCCCAACAGAGCTCTCGGACCGCGCCGCCGGGTGCCTACCGCCGGCGCTGCCGGCCCTCAGGCCGGTCCGCCCGGAGCTGTTGCACGTCACCCTGGCGTTCCTCGGGTGGGTGGCCGACGGCCGGCTCGAGGCCGCCACCGACGCGGCCCGCGCGGCGGCCGCCGGCCACTCCCCGTTCGACCTCTCCTTCGATCACGCCGGGCGGTTCCCGGCGACCGGGCGCCCGCGGGCGATCTGGCTCGGAATCGGGGCAGGGAAGGCTGAGCTCACGCGGCTCGCGACGGACACCGCAGAGGAGCTCCGCCGCCGCTCGTTCGCGCTGGAGGACCGCGCCTTCGCGCTACACCTCACCCTGGCCAGGATCCGGGCCGATGCTAGCGGCCCCGAATCCCGGACGATCGCCGCCGCGGTCGACGCCCTGACCGTCCCAGAGCTGCGGACGCGCGTGGACCGCATCGCCGTCGTGGAGAGCGAGCTTTCCCCGAAGGGACCGCGCTACACGACCCGGGCGGAGGCGCCGCTCGTCTAGCGACGCGTCTCCGACGGCGCGTGAAGGACCGGCGAGGACGTCTTCGCCGACACCGCCGCGCTGAGATCGGTCTTCGAGATCCGCTCCTCGAACCGCTCGACAGGCGCAAAGTCCGGCGTGGCGGTCTTGCGCGCGGTCGCGATCTCGCCGACGAACGGAGCCACGAGCATCGTGGCCATAACGGGCGGCGACGCCAGCGCCCGCTCGCAGGCGCGCTCCGCCCCGACGCTCGACGGGCGGGTCGCCTTCGCGCCAGGATCTTGCCTGGCGAGAAGCTCGTGGGTGCGCCTACCGCCAGCAGACCCTGCCGGACCCTGTCCGGAAGGCTAGGAATGGTCCGAAATCCAGCGTCCCCACCCGGCGGGGCGTCGCCGAAGGGTGCTCGCGCACCGGTTCTTCGGGCCGGAATACGCGGACCGGGCTATCGGTCCTGAATTCCGAGTGGGATACTCGGTTTCAGCACAGGGGGACCAGATGAGCAGCCTTGCCTTCACCCGCACCGCGCACCCGTATCGCGACACCGCGGTCATCGACGCGCGGGCGCCGCGGACGAATCAGGCCATCGTCGGGACGCTCTCGCTGCTCGCCGTCCTGACCGGCTGGTGGGGCATCCTCGCCGCGGTCGCGCTGCAGCTCGCGATCGGCCTCACCTTCGGCCGCCGCT
>DASYVN010000014.1:0-2577 GCA_035937095.1 Candidatus Limnocylindria bacterium | reverse complement strand
GGACAGCCGCCGGATGGCCCTGCGGCCGTTCATCAACTCGTTCCTGTACTACCGCACCGCCGAGTCGTTCCGTGACGGCGAGGCCGCCCGCGTCATCGCCAAGATGTCGCTCGAGGTCCGCAACACCGCCGTCGTGTCGGCCACCGGCTCGGGCCTGGCGCACCAGCTCTCGGTAAAATCCACTTGATGGCTGATACGCAGAAGCAGCGGAAGCACGACTACTACATCGCTCATAAGGCGGCGTGGCAGACGGTGTATTCCGCTGCTGCGAAGGCGCGGCTCGCTGCCGATCCTGCACTTGCAGAACGGCGACGTGCGCAGCTACGCGACTCGAATCGTCGTCGTGGTGCATATCACCGCTCGTATAACGTGGCCTACTACGCCGCTCACGCTGAGGAACTCCGCGCGAAGCGTCGTGCCAAGTACGCCGAGAACATCGAGGCAAGCCGTGCGTACAACAAGGCGCTCTACGACAAGAATCCCGAGCGTGCACGCGCGAACTCTCGGAAGTACACCGCCGAGCATCCGGACCGGCAACGCAAGTGGACGCTGGACCATCCGGGTTTCAACACCGCGATGGCGAACCGCCGACGCGCGCTCCGCGTGGGCAACGGCGGCTCACACACCGAGCAGGAGTGGCAGGAGAAGCTCGACCTGTTCGCTCACTGCTGCGCGTACTGCGGCGAGTCTCGTCCGCTGACCCGCGACCACAAGATGCCGCTCTCGCGCGGCGGAACGGACGACATCATGAACATCATCCCGGCGTGTCGGTCGTGCAACTCGCGCAAGCGCACGATGACCGCGACTGAGTTCATCGCGGCGAGGGCCGCATGAGCCACCGACTCTCGTATCTCGTCGCGCAGGGCCAGGGAGGTACCCGGTCGGGTATCTCCCTGGGCATCCCGTTCTCGATGGTCAACCCAGCGGCGGCCGCTGGCGCGATCCCGGCGGCGTCGTACCCGATCGAGGCCCCGTTCTGGGTCGCCCCGAACCTCATCGTCGCCGACGCATTCGTCACCACGCTGCTCGATGCGAACCCCGCCGCGAACGAGCCCGCCCCGACCTTCCAGATCCAGGCCGTCCGGGTCACCCCGAACGCAGCCTTCGCCGCGGCCGCGGCCTCGTTCATCGTCGATCTGACCCACCGCACGGCTGCCGGCGGCGCAGCCCAGGTGATCGCCACGCTGTTCGATGCGACGGTCACGACGCTTGCGGCGTTCACGCAGATCCTCGTCGCAGCAGGATTCCTGACGATGCCGCTCATCGTCGGCGACTCGCTCAACGTGCGCGTTCGCATCCAGGGCGGCGGGGCCGCCTGCCCCGCATTCGGCGGCACAGTCGACCTACAGGGATAGAGGAGAAAGACGATGGCACAACCTGGAAGGCTGGAAAATGAAGGCGGGCCGAACGTCAGTGGTCCGTTCGCCCTCGCGGGCGGCGCGGTCTACGACCGCAGCGCATTCATGGCCGTGGAGAAGAACTCCAGCGGCGTGATCTCGGTGAACCAGTCGGTCATCGCCGACGAGCCGACCGCGGTCGACAACGTCGTGACCTCCGCGGTCGCCGACTCCGTCGCCCGCAAGGGCATCGCCCAGAACGCCGCGATCCTCAACGGTGCCGTCTGGGTCGCGGTCCTGGGAAAGGTCACCGCGCTGTCGGTGGCCGCAGGGGTGGTCATCTCCGGCCGTGTCGCCAACGGTGGCGTCGCCGGCCAGACCAAGATCGCAGCCGCAGCCGGTGCCTCGACCAACCTCGGGCGGTCGCTCACCGCGGCCGGTGCCGTCGCGAACACGCCCTTCGCCCTCGACATGGATCCGAACTAGCCGATGCAGGATCCGACCGCGATGGCGGCATCGCCGCCACCGCCCATGCCGCCGTTCAAGCACAAGAGCAAGCGCAAGGGCAAGAAGAAGGCATCCAAGCGCGGGACGCGCGGCTAGTGCCGAACACCGTCATCCCGAACGTCTCGGGAGAAATGGCGAACCCCGAGGTTCGCAAGCAGCGCCGGGCCATCTCCCAAGGGAAGGTCGAGGGAGGGTCCGCGTTCGTGCGGGCCGAGATGCCGCAGCCGTCCGTTCGCAAGAACGGCGTCGGCGGCACGACCGGCGGGATGGGCACCGCCCCGACTAATCAGTCCGGTGGCGTCGGCAAGGTCGGTATCGGCCGGCGTCGCGGGGTCCGCGGCTGATGCCGAGGAAGCGCAAGATCCACCGCCAGCAGTCGGTCTGCGACCGCGAGCCCTGCGGCCTGCGGCACTCGCCGTTCGCCGCCTGCGCCGACGGGTTCCGCAAGCGCATCCCATTCCAGCGCGCGTCTTCCTCCACTGAACCCGTCGCGGCCCCGCCGTCGGTCGAGCCAGAATCGGCGGCGGTCGCCGCAGCGGCGCCGAACCTCGCCCTCATCACCGACCCCGACGAACTCGCGAAGTACATGCCTGCCGATCTGGCCCGCGAGCTCGCCGAGCGCCGCCAGAACGACCAGATCGAGAAGGACTGGCACGCCGCCGAGGCGGCGACCGGGATGCCGCTGGTCCGCCCGGCCCGGCTGCGCAAGAAATCTGCGGCTGCCGCGGCCGAG
>DASYVN010000013.1:0-4296 GCA_035937095.1 Candidatus Limnocylindria bacterium | reverse complement strand
CAGCTCTACGCCGCGGCGGACATCAAGACCCCCGCTGACCTCAAGGGCAAGAAGGTCGCGATCGCCGGGGTCGGGGGCACGTTCGACATCGGTATCAGGACGATGCTGCCCAAGCTCGGTCTGGTGCCGGACACCGACGTGGCCGTGTTCTCGACCGGCTCAACGGCGAACGCGACAGCTGCGCTCCTCTCCGGCGGCGTGTCCGCGACGCTGTCGTCGCCACCGGACACGCTGAAGCTCGAGGCGGCGGGCTTTCACTCGGTCGCGAAGATGGCCGATCTCAATCTGCCGACGGCCGCGACGACGATCGTCGTGACGCGGAGCTACCTGACGGCGAACAAGGCCGTTATCCAGCGCTACGTCGACTCGATCGTCCAGGCGATCGCGAGGGCCCGCGCCGACAAGCCGGGGACCGTCGCGGCGCTGAAGAAGTACCTCAAGTCCGACGACAACAAGGCGATGCTGGCCGCCTACGACTGGTACGTCGGCACCGTCCTCAAGGACCCGCCGACCCCGACGACGGCGCAGCTGGCCGGGATCCAGGACGTGGTCAGCAAGTTCAACGACAAGGTCAAGACGGTGGATCTGGCCAAGCTGGTCGACGATTCCTTCGTGAAAAGCGCGCTCGACCGGGGCCTGCTGAAGTAGCGGCTCAGCGCTCCACGACCGCGTCGTAGCCGAGCATCCGGAACAGGCGGTTCTGGGCCGACAGCAGCACCAGTGGCTCGCGCGCGTCGTCGTTCACGTGCTGATGCACGGTGTTCTGCGGCACGTAGAGCACCTGCCCCGCCCGGACGTCCCAGCGCGACGACTCGGTCGCGACGTGCGCGTAGTACTTGTCGGCGATCTCGGCCTCCACGTCCCAGTGCAGCCCGTGGCCCCGGCCGGCGATCACGTACAGGAGCTCATCGGCCATGTGCCAGTGCGCCGCGCTCCGCTCGCCCGGGGCGATCTCATGGACGGAGACGTCCACGCTGCTGGCCCGGATGTCCGGCCCACCGGGACCGCTCAGCACCCGGAGCCGACCGCTGCGGGTCGCTCGCCACGGCGCGTCGGCCGGCTTCACGACCTTCTTCTTCGCGACGACGCCCGGCGACCAGAGCCGGGACCAATCCTCCCGGGGCCCGTAGCCGTCTTTGGCGAAGGCCGCGGGGCGGCCCTGCTGCCACAACCCGAGGTACAGCCACGCGCATTTCGCCTTCACGATCACGCCGAACGCGCGGCGTTCGGGGTCGGCGTTGAAATGTCGATGCACCGAGTCGGCGTGGATGACCACGAGGTCGCCGGCCTCCCAGTCGTACCGCTTGCCGTCGTGGATCTCGTAGCCGCGCCCCTCGAGCACGTAGAGCAGCGCCTCGTTCTGATGGGCGTGGCCCTCGTTCGCCCCGCCGGGAAAGAGCTCGACCGTGTGCAGCTGGATCGTCTGCGTGAGGAACGGATCGTCGCCCGGGCCGACGAACCATTGCGCGCTCGACCGGTCCGAGAGCCCCTCGTACGCCGCGTCCCGCGCGCCGACGACGATGCCGCCGTCACGCACGCGCGGCGCGCGCCGCTGCTCGGCGCGCTGCGCGTCGAGGCCATAGTGCTCGCTGGCGAGTCCGCGCAGGAACACGCGCTCGGCGGGCATCCGCGCGAACGTATGATGGTTTTACCTTTATGTCTAGGTCGGTGGTGGTCGCAATCGGCCGCGCCCTCGTCGTCCGCGCCGACGCGTCCGGCGGACAGACCGTCGATCTCGCGGGGACGGGCCGTGCGATGGCGAACATCGAGGTGGAGACCGATGTGTGAGACGGTCGCGGAGCTCGACGCGGCGGCGGGCACCCTGGCGGGCCCTTCGCTCACGATCGTCACGGCCGACGACCTCATGCCCTACGCGCGCGCGATCTGCGGACAGGCTGAGGTCCGGCGGACCGCTCCGGGGTTCATCGGGTACGGCGCGACGAAGCCCGGTGACCGGGCGCTCGTCGCCGTGGACACGCACTACGACCCGCGGGTCGTCGACGCCATCGCCCGCGGTCTTCGGGAGAAGGGCGCGAACGTCGACGTCCTCTGGGTCCAGGCCGAGCCCGACCGCGAGTTCACCGACACCGACGAGGTCCGCGTCATCATGCGGCGCCGGCCGTGGACCGACGAGCCGCGACGGTGGGAAGGGCTGCCGTGGGTCGAAGCGCTCGCCCTCAAGGAGGGCTACGACCTGCTCGTCCACGGGAAAGGGGGCGGGATCCCGGAGACGCCCCACCGGTACGAGGCGATCCCGTGGCTGCAGGTCGATCAGTTCGCGAGCGAGGCGACGACGTTCCCCCGCGACCTCCACCGGCTCGTCAACCTGAAGACCTGGGACGTGTTCTACCGCGAGGGGCGCGGGGGAAACGTGCACCTGACCGATCCCGAGGGGACCGACGTCAGCTACACGCTGTTCCCCGAGTACTTCGACGGCACGCGCCGCGGCTACACCGACGTCCCGTGGTGGGGCCACCTTCTCGCCCATGGGCCGACGCCGATCCTGCCGCAGGAGGACGCGACGGGGGTCTTCGCCGGGACGACGAGCCACTTCCAGCGCCCGTTCCCGCGCCTGCGGATCGGCATGGAAAAGGGCCGGCTGGAGTCGCTCGAGGGTGGCGGACGGTACGGCGACGACTGGCGGGCGCTGCAGCAGGAGACGAAGGACGTGCAGTACCCGTCGTTCCCGCGGCCGGGTCTGTTCTGGCTCTGGGAGATCGCGATCGGCACCCACCCGAAGATCCGCCGCCCGCGGAACATCCAGATGCTGAGCTCGGGCGGGTTCGAGTGGGAGCGGCGCCGGAGCGGGATCGTCCACATCGGGTTCGGTACCCGCTGGCGGGGCTCCGAGGAGGTCTGGGCCGGCGAGCGCGGGCTCCTCTACGGCCACCTTCACGTCCATCTGTTCTTCCCGACGCTCACCGTCACCACGACCGCGGGCAAGGAGATCCGGGTCATCGAGCGCGGCCATCTCACTGCGCTGGACGATCCTGAGGTCCGCGATCTCGCCTCGAGGTACGGCGACCCCGACCGCCTGCTCGCCGAGGAGTGGGGACCGCAGGTGCCTGGGATCGACGCGCCGGGCTCGTACGACGACTACGCGCGCGACCCCGCGCGCGTGATCTACGCGTCCTCGCGATAAATGTAGGACGCCGGGTCCGCCGCGTATCGCGCATAGTCGCCGGGCACGCTCACGCCCGGCAGCTTCGGCGTCCAATCCACCGACAGGAGCGCGTCCGGATCACCGAGACGCGCGGCCATCGCCCGCACGTCCGGGTCGTCGAGCGCGACGAGCCTCCCCCGATCGAGGAGCCGGACCTCGCTGCCGTCCGCCGCGGTGAGCGTCACGGTGGCGAACATGAGGTGGACGTGCAGGTGGCCGTACACCAGGCCGGCCTCGCCCGCCCACTTCTCCTCGGGTCCGCGCCACTGCGTGCCGAACCCGAGATGCAGGATGCCGCTGCGCCGCCGCTCCCACTCGAAGCCGCCCGAGCTGAGGAACCGGATGTTGCGCGGCCGCCGGATCTTCGGGTTCGTGCCGATCGCCGCCTCCCACATCCAGAACAGCCCCTTGCGCGGGAAACTCGGGTACTGGATGTCCTTCGCTTCGTCCATGAGCTCGCGCCAGAGCTCGCCGTAGGCGCCGCCGCCGTCGACGCGCTCGACCTTGCCGCGGTCGACGTGGACGGCGATGGGCGGGTATGGCCGGCCGAAGTGGTTCGTCGTCCCCTTCACGATGCCGGTCGCGCTCTCGCGAGGCGAGAGCGGCGTCGGCGGGTGGCTCATGAGGTGGTTCCAGCGCGGGACCGGTCCGAACATCGGCGTCGGGCGCTCGAAGTATTCGGGCCACATATCCCACGTCACGTCGGTGCCTTCCGGGTCCGTGACCCGCACGCGGCCACCCGGGGCCTTCGCGTAGAACGGCTCCCAGGCGCGGCGATTGATGAGCGCATGCAGCTCCCGCGGGTAGGTCGTCGCTGGGCTCGCGAACTGGTCCTGCTGGAGCCACGGGAAGGCCTCGTAGCGATGCGGCGTGTTGGGGATGCCGCCGCCCTTGCCATGGACGAGCAGGTCGTACCCGCGCTTCAACGCAAGCTCCTCCACCCACGGCACGCCCTCCCAGCGGCGGGGCTCATCCGCCCACGGCCGGCGGCGGATCGCCGCGCGCAGCTCGTCGGCGTCCTCGAACTCGCGGTCGGGCTCGGCCTGGACCACGACGACGTCGACCTTCGCGCCCTTCTCGCGGAGCGCCCAGCTCATCGCCTCGACGACGAGCGGGTCGAAATGCGTGTCCGC
>DASYVN010000012.1:0-9372 GCA_035937095.1 Candidatus Limnocylindria bacterium | reverse complement strand
GTTGCCGACACCCGCGAACGCGCGCTGGTCCAGCATCGCCACGCCGATCGGCGCGTCCGCTCGGGCGCGGAGCCGTGTGAGCGCCGCGTCCGCATCGAAATCGGCGGCCATCAGGTCGGGACCGAGCGACCGCATCCACTCGTGCCGCGCGAGCTCCTGGTCGGTGAGCAGCTCGACCGTCGGCGCGTCGAAGCACGGCGCCACGAAGTCGGCGGTCTCGATGACCGCACGTGCCCGGGATGGCCCCCGCCACCACCGCTCCTGCGGTCGGTAGATGTGCCACTGCCCGTCCATCTGCATGTGGCTGTGGAGCACCAGGTCATCCGCCCCGTCGGCGCGAAGGCGCATCAGGAGGTGCTTGCCATACGGATCGATCGCCGCGACGGTGCGCCCGACGACCGCGGTCGCCCGAGCTGCGACCGCGGGCACATCGGATCGAAATCCGGTGATGACCTTGCCCCCGATCGCACGCCGGAGGCCGGCGGCCGCCCGGAAGATGGTGTCGCCTTCAGGCATCAGCCCCCTCTAACCAAGGGGCCGCCGGAGGAAGCCCCGCGCGGTGTCGATGAACCCGTGCGCGCGCAAGGCCTCGGCCATTCGGGAGCCGCGGGCGTCGACCCCATCCACCGTCTCGATGAACAGCAGCTTGCGGCGGACCGACGGCGATCGGCTGTCGAAGAAGCGTGCCTGGACGAGGGCAGCGAGCTGCCTCGCCACGAGATCGCGTACGAGCTCGGGATCGCGCTCGATCGGCGGATCGAATGTGAGCAGATCGCGCTCCCCCTTTGCGACCCACGCAGCGAGCGCCCCATCGACGAGGATCACGGATGCCGCAGCACCGCGCATCGGACGGCGTGCGACCTCCGATCGCTCGGGCCATGGGAGCGCCGCGCCGTACGGATTCGCGGGATCTGTCGCGGCGAGCTGGGTCACGACCGGCTCGGCCGCCGGCTCGCGTACCCCGCGCAGTCGCTCCACGGCGATCGGCAGCGCGAACTGCGTGGCGCCCCGTCCGGCCACAAAGTGGCCACGACGGACCCGGCCTGCGTCCTCCATCGCCTTGAGCACGCCGTACACCGACGTGAATCCGCCGGGCAGCTCCTCCGCCTGGACCGCTTCGCGCGTGAGCACGCCATGACGGTCGAGCAGCTGGCGCACCCGGGCGTGGAGCCGCTCCGTCGGTGAGGCATCAGTGGCATTCGAAGACACGAGCGACCATCGCCCTGCGGCCTCGGGCGGCGTGTCGACCGGCCGCGAGGGGCGCGCGGTGACGGAGCGGCCGTCGGCCTCTCGCGCGGGAGCCTGGACGGCCGCGGATCCGCGCGCGTGCGTCAGGTCCAAAGCCGGCGCCCGGCGGCCGCTCGACGCACGCGAACGCGACGGACGGAGGTAGCTACGGAGAGGCGCGAGCGTGTCGTTCGTCACTTCTCCGGCCCAGACGAGGTCCCAGAGGGCCTCGAGGACGTCGGGCACGAAGCCGGCGCCGCTCGCCGCGACGAGCGTCGGGAAGAAGGACGCGCCGCGCTCGGCGAGATGCGCCCGGATCCGCTGGTGCAGCTCGCCGTCGGGTCGCTCCCCAGGCGGCTCGATGAGCATCGCGTGCGCGGTCGGGTAGAGCGACACCCGGCCGTCACGGCTGCCGCTCGATCCGCGCCCGACCCAGACCACGCTGCCCGACGCCGTCAGCGCATCGAGGTCGTGCGAGCCGTAATCGGCCACGCGGGCCCGCAGCATCGCCTCGAGCTCCGATGCGGGCAGGGCCACGCCCGACAGCTGCTCGATCGTCTCGAACAGCGCACGCGGGCCGCGCCGCGGGACATCGAGGGCGTGCCAGGTCGTGGCGAATCGGGCGAGCGCCGGCTGCTCAACGGGCTCGACCTCGTGACGAAGCCGCGCAAGCGAGCGCTGGCGGAGCGTGCGGAGCACGCCCGCGTCGGCCCATTCCGTACCGGTGCCGCCGGGCCGGAAGGCGCCTTCGACCACGCGGCCGGTCGCGCCGAGGACGTGCAGCCCGTCGCGGACGACGGCCTCGCCCACGCCGAATCGCCGGGCCGCGTCGATCGCGCGGAACGGGCCGTGGGTCCGTGCGTACCGCGCGACGAGATCGCCGATCGGATCGCGCACCGCGGAGAGCAGCGCGGTGGGCAGCCCGTGCGGCAGCGGCACGCCGAGCGCGTCGCGGTAGCGCGCGACGTCTTCGACGGCGACGTAGCGCTCCTCGCCGCCGATGCGCAGCGCGACGATCCGCCGATCGCGATCGAGCGACGTGATCCAGGCGGGCGCACTGGCCGGGTCCGACGATCGCGCGAGGATGTCAAGCGGAGTGAGATCGCCGAGCCGCAACAGCATGTCGTGCACGCCGTCGACATGCTTCGCCGCGCGCTCGGGCGTCAGATGCTGCAGCTGCAGCTCGAGCTCGGCCAGCGCGTCGGCGTCGAGGAGCTCCCGGAGCTCGACCTCGCCAAGCAGCTCTCGTAGCTGCGCCGGATCCACGAGCAGCGCCTGCGCCCGGCGCTCGGCCAGGGGGGCATCGCCTTCGTAGATGAAGTTCGCGACGTAGTTGAACAGCAGCGACGAGGCGAACGGCGACGGGGTGCGGGTATCGACGGTCACGACCCGGATGGCCCGGTCCCGGATCGCCCGGAGGATCTCGTCGAACGCCGGCATCTCGAAGACGTCCTGCAGGCACTCGCGATACGTCTCGAGCACGATCGGGAACGACCCGTACTTCGCCGCCGCCTCGAGGAGATCGGCAGCCCGCTTGCGCTGCTGCCACAGCGGCGCGCGCTGCCCGGGGAACCGGCGCGGAAGGAGCAGGGCCCGCTGCGCGGCTTCGCGGAAGTGCGAGGCGAAGAGCGCATTCACCGGAGCGCCGATCGCCTCCTGGCGCGCGCCGCCGCCGCCCATGCCGAGCTGGCGCATCACGAGGTCCTGGGCATCCTCGGGCTCGGGGATGAGGAGCTCCACCGGTGGCGGCTCGGCCGCTTCCGGGAAGCGCACCACGATCCCATCGTCGGTGTACAGGATGTCGGTGTCGTGGCCGGTGCGCTCGCGGACCAACGCACCGATGGCCATCGCCCAGGGCGCATGGACGCGCCCACCGAAGTGGCTGAGGATGCAGACCCGCCAGTCACCGAGCTCGTCGACGTAGCGTTCGATCACGATCGTCCGGTCGTCGGGCACGGTCCCGATCGCGGTCTCCTGGTCCCGCAGGTAGCGGAGCAGGTTGCGCGCGGCGTTCTCGGTCAGCTTGTGCTGCTCGACGAGGCGCGCTTCACCGGCGGCCGCCGACTCGGCGCGAAGGGTCCGCACGAGCGAGCCGATCGCGCGCCCGAATTCGAGCGGGCGGCCGGGGTTCTCTCCGTGCCAGAACGGCATCTTGCCCGGGACGCCCGGCGCGGGCGACACGAGCACGCGGTCGTGCGTGATCTCTTGGACCCGCCAGCTCGACGCCCCGAGCAGGAAGACGTCACCGACACGGGTCTCGAACACCATCTCCTCATCGAGCTCGCCCACGCGTCCGGTGCCGCGCTCGGCGCCCGCGAGGAACACGCCGTACAAGCCGCGGTCGGGGATCGTGCCGCCATTCATGATCGCGACGCGCTTGCTTCCCTCGCGGGCCGTGAGCACCCCGGCGAGCCGGTCCCACACCACGCGCGGACGGAGCTCGGCGAGCTCGTCGCCGGGGTAGCGCCCCGAGAGCATGTCGAGGACCGCTTCGAAGACCCCCCGGGTGAGGTCGGAAAACGGCGCCGCCCGGTGGATGACGCGCGCGAGCTCGTCGACGGGCCAGTCGTCGACGGCGACCATCGCGACGATCTGCTGCGCGAGCACATCCAGCGGGTTGCGGACGTAGTGCATGTGCTCGACCTGCCCCGCGAGCATCCGCTCGGTCAGCGCCGCGCACGCGAGGAGGTCGCCGCGGTACTTGGGCAGGATGACGCCGGTGCTCGCGGCGTCGATCGTGTGCCCCGCGCGGCCGATCCGCTGCATGCCGCTCGCGACCGATGGCGGGGTCTCCACCTGGATGACCAGATCGATCGCGCCCATGTCGATGCCCAGCTCCAGGGTCGACGTCGCGACGAGCGCGGGCAGCTTGCCCGACTTGAGCAGGTCCTCGATGAGCTGCCGCTGCTCGCGGGCGATGGAGCCGTGATGCGCGTGCACGATGGTCTTGCCGGCGAGCTCGTTCAGACCGTTCGCGAGCCGCTCCGCAAGCCGCCGGCTGTTGCAGAAGATCAGCGTCGAGCGATGCGCGCGGATGAGCTTCAGGATCAGTGGGTGGATCGATGCCCAGATGCTCGTGCGGACCTCGCCCTGCTCGGCCGGGCCGCTCGGGACGTCCACCACCTCGCCGAGGCGGGCCATGTCCTCGACCGGCACCTCGACGCGCAGGTCGAGCCGCTTGCGTTCGCCGGCATCCAGGATCGTGACCGGTCGGGGCGTGCCGTCGGGCGTCCCGCCGAGGAACCGGGCGATCTCCTCCAGGGGCCGCTGCGTCGCGGACAGGCCGATGCGCTGCAGCGGCTTCGCCGCCAGGAGCTCGAGGCGCTCGAGGGACAGCGCGAGATGCGAGCCACGCTTCGTCGCGACCATCGCGTGGACCTCGTCGACGATGACCGTGTCGACGGTGCGGAGCCCCTCTCGGGCCTGCGACGTGAGCAGTAGGTACAGCGACTCGGGTGTGGTGATGAGGATGTCCGCCGGATCGCGGAGGAACTCGGCGCGATCCCGATGCGGCGTGTCGCCGGTGCGGATCGCGACCCTCGCCTCGTGGAACGGCAGGCCGGCGCGCTCGGCCGCGCGCGCCACTCCCGCGAGGGGCGCGCGCAGGTTCCGCTCGACGTCCACGGCGAGGGCCTTGAGCGGCGAGATGTACACGATGCGGCAGCGCTTGCCCTTGGGCGGCACCGGCTCGAAGAGCAGGCGGTCGATGGCCGCGAGGAATGCCGCGAGCGTCTTGCCCGAGCCCGTGGGCGCCAGGAGCAACGCCGACTCTCCGCGGGCGATGACCGGCCACGCGAGCTGCTGGGCGCGCGTCGGCGCCGCGAAGGACAGCCCGAACCACTCCCGGGTCGCCGGCTGGAACGTGTCCAGCACCCCTCCACTCATCCATCCGAGAGTACCGTTCCGCCGATGGAGATCGGCCTCGGGATCGACGGCCGTCTGGTGCTCTCCGATACCGAGCAGGCCGACGTCGCGGCGGAGGCGGCGGCGCTCGGGTACGCGAGCCTCTGGACGCCGGCCCGAGACGACGATCCGTTCCTGCTCTGCGCGCGGTGGCACCAGGCAAGCGGGCTCGCCACCGGCATCTCCGTGCTGCCGCTCCAGCGATGGAGCCCCGAGCAGCTCGTGGCCGGCACGCGCATGGCGCTTGAGCGGACGGCAGGCCGCTTCACGCTCGGCGTCGGGAGCGGCACCGAGCGCGATGCGCCCATCCGGAAGATGCGCGACCTCGCAGCCATCCTCGGCCCGGCGCTCGTCGACCCAATCTATCTGGGCGCGCTCGGCCCGCAGATGCTTCACCTCGCGGGCGAGCGCTACGACGGTGCCGCCCTGAACTGGAGCTCGCCGCAGCACACACTCTGGAGCCGCGAGCGCGTCGCCGCCGGCGCGCTCCGCGCCGGCCGGGACCCGCGGGAGATCCGCATCCATCAGTACATCCGCGTCTGCGTGGACGCGGACGTGAGCGCCGCGCGCCGCGGGCTCGCGACGATGGTCCTGAGCTACGCGATGGCCCGGCCCGGGCTCGATCCGACCAAGGGCTACCGCGGGCACTTCGCCCGGATGGGCTTCGACGCGGCCCTGGCGGAGCTCGAAGCGATGCGCGCCCGCGGCGCCGACGACGGCGCGCTCGCCGACCGCCTACCGGACGAGCTGCTCGCGCGGGTCGGCTATTGGGGGCCGCCGGAGACGGCCGCCGCCGGCTTCGAGGCGCTGACCGCGGGGCTCGATATCGCGGTCGTGCGCGTCGTGGCCGCGACGAAGAACGATGCCGACTGCGTCCGCCTTGCGATGCGGAGCTGCGTCCGGGCCACTGCGTAGCCGCAGGCCGCAGGACCGAAGGTCCGCGTCCTACGTGACCCCGAGCAGGTCCACCACGAAGACAAGTGTCTCGCCCGGCTTGATGGCTCGGCCGGCACCGCGTTCGCCATAGCCGAGCCGCGCTGGGATCGTCAGCCGGCGCCGGCCGCCGACCTTCATGCCCGCGACCCCTTGGTCCCAGCCCTTGATCACCCGCCCCCCACCGAGGGGGAACGAGAATGTGCCGCTGCGATCCCACGATGCGTCGAACTGCTGTTTGGTGGACCAGGCGACCCCGACGTAATGCACGTCGACGGTCTTGCCCGCGGTCGCTTCGGCGCCGGTGCCGACGACTAGGTCTTCCACCTTGAGGTCGTCCGGGGGCGCGCCCGCGGGGATCGTGACGTGCGGTTTGCTGGCCACCGTCCGATGCTAGCGTTCGTAGCGGTGACGGACTTCCACGAGGAGCAGCGGTTCCGTGATTCGTGGCTGTGGCTCATCGTGCTCATCCCCTTCGTCGTCGCGCTGAGCGCGATGCTCGCAACTCCGCGGACGCCGAGCGGCGTCGTGGTCCTCGTGATCGTCGTCGCCGTCGGGGTGGCACTGCTCATCGGCCTCGCGCGGCTGGAGACGACGGTCACGAGCGATGCCGTCGTGGTGACGTTCCACGGGCTCTGGCCGACCCGGCGCATCAAGCTCGATGACATCGCGGAGTACGCCCCGATGCACTACGGCATGTGGGACTCCGGTGGCTGGGGCATCCACTTCGGGCTCGCCGGCCTCACGTACAACGTGAGCGGCAACGAAGGCGTGCACTTCCGCCTCAAGCGCGGCGGTCGGGTGCTCGTCGGCACGCAACGGCCCGCTGAATTCGCGGCGGCGATCGCGAAGGCGATGAGAGCGCGGCCCACCGGCTAGTCGCGGGGCGCGAGCCACTCCCGAAATGCGTCGAAGCCGTATGAGCGCCCGAGGAAGTCTTGCACCAGGTCACCCGCGGGCTTCGTGCCGCCAGGCGCCAGCACGAGATCGCGATAGCGCTTCGCCTGCTTCAGGTCCATCAGCCCGTTCGCGAAGGCGCCGTGCATATCCTTCGCGATCACCAGCGACCACATGTACGTGTAGTAGAGCGCGGTGTAGCCCTCGAGGTGCCCGAACGAGGCCTGCATCGCCGTCCCCTCGGGCATCACGATCCGCGAGAACTCATTCGAGGTGTCGCGGACCACCTGCGTGGTGTCGAGGCCGCGGGGGTCGCGATCGTGGAGGCGGAGCGAGATCGCCGACAGCATGAGCTGCCGCTGGACGTGGGTGCCGCGTCCGAAATCGCGCGCGTCGCGGAGCGTGCGCACGAGGGCCTCGGGGATGACCGCGCCGGTCTCGACGTGCTTCGCGAAACGCCGCAGCACGTCGTAGTCGTAGATCCACTCCTCAAGGAACTGGGACGGGGCCTCGATGAAGTCCCATTCCGACGGCCGGCGGACCCGAGCCCATTCGATGTCGCCGCTCACGATGCCGTGCACCAGGTGCCCGAACTCGTGGAAATAGGTGACCACCTCCGAGTGCTCCATGAGCGCGGGACCCTGCTGGGCATTCGGGTCCGGGAAGTTGCAGACGAGCACGCCGTGCGGCTTGGACCGTCCCTTGAATCCCGGGACGAGCGTGAAGCACGCGGCGTGCTTGAACTTGCCCTCGCGCGGGTGCATGTCCAGGGAGATGTGCCCCATCTCGCGTCCATCAACACGGACGGCGAAGGTCTCGACCGAGGGGTGCCAGAGCTCCATCGTCACCGGGGTGAAGGCCAGTCCGAAGAGCTCGCTGCTCAGATCGAGGATGGCCTGCCGCACGGCCCGGTACTCGAAGTACGGGCGCAGCTCGCGGCCGTTGTAGCTGTACTTCCGGGCCTTGACGCGCTCGAGCAGGTACTGGGTGTCCCACGTGCCGATGGGCTCGCTGCCCTTCTCCGCGACCAGAGCCGTGTACTCGGCGGCCGCGCTGTCGCGGCACGCGGCGAGCGCGCGATCGATGAAGTCGCGGATCGCAGCGGCCGAGCCGGTCATCTTGTCCTCGGATGCGTACTCCGCCCAGTTCGTGTAGCCGAGCAACGTCGCGAGCTCCGCCCGCTTCGCGAGCATCTGCTCGAGGAGGAGAACGTTCTCCGGGACGGCGCGCCGGCCGTTCACGATCGCAAGTGCCTTCCGGGCGGACTCGTCCTTCGCGTACGTCATGAACGGGATGAGGTCGGGGTAGTTCGTCGTCACGTGGACCTTGCCGTTCGCGTCGGCCGAATGCGCCGCGACGTAGTCGGGCGGCAGGCCCTCGAGCTGGGCCGGGTCGAGCGCGACGTCTTGCACGTTGTCCCGGATGTTCTTCGCGAACTCCTGCTCGACCTTCACCAGCTCCGCGCGCACGGTGCGGACCCTCTCTTGGTCGGCGTCGCTGAGCTCGGTACCCGTCCGGCGCATGTCCCGGCGTGCGAGCTCGACGACGCGCCGGGCCAGCGGCCCGAGCGCCGAGGGGTCCAGCCCGCCGAGGGCGGTGTAGAGCGGCCGGTCTTGGCCAAGGCGCGTCGAGAACGCCGAGAGCTCTTGGATGATCGTGTCGGCCGCGGCGCGGACCTCGGGATCCGGATGCACCTCGGCCATGAGCCCGCATTCGCTCGCGGCGCTCGAGAGTTCGACGCCAATCTCGTTGAACGGACGAAGCACGTTCGTTTCGGTCAACGGCCGGTCGGCGTTACGCGCGCGATCGAGCTGCGCCTCGGCGCGCGCGAACCGGGCGCGGTTCCGTTCCAACAGGTCGGACGCGACCGCAGTCGTCGTGGTCGTCATGGGCAGCTGAATTTTAGCGGCCTACAGGCGGTAGCCCGCGGGGTCGACGTGCGCGGCCACGAGCGTCACGCGCTTCCGGGGCGCGGCGTCGCGGAACGCGGTGCGGCACTCATCGAGCGTGCGGACCTCGATGCCGTCCGCGCCGAATGCCGTGGCGAGCGCCCGATAATCGAGCGCGCCGAAGGTCGTGCCGGTGACGGAGAAGCCCTTGCGCTCCTGTGCCGCCTTGATCTGCTGGAGCGAATCGTCGGCCAGGACGACGACGGTGAGCGCGAGCCCGAGGCGCGCCGCCGTCTCGAGCTCGGCGACGCTCATCGCGAAGCCGCCATCGCCCAGGATGCATGCCACCGCCCGGTCCGGATGCGCGAGCTTCAGGCCGATCGCCGCGGGCAGCCCGTAGCCCATCGAGGACAGGCCGTTCGACACGAAGAACGTCCGCGGCGCGTACGCGGGCCAGCACTGGATAGAGACGGATTTGTTGTAGCCGACGTCGCAGGACACCAGCGCATCCTCGGGTAGGGAC
>DASYVN010000011.1:0-2503 GCA_035937095.1 Candidatus Limnocylindria bacterium | reverse complement strand
TCGCGGACTTCGTCGGCGCGGTGAACCTCGTGCCGTCGATCGTGCGCGACGTCCGCGACGGCGTCGCCATCGTGTCGCTCGGTCCGACGGACGCGCCGGTGCCCGTGCCCGAGGGGCTGTCACCCGCGAGCGGCGCCCAGGTGCTTCTCTGCATCCGGCCAGAGAGCCTCGCATTGCGGCCCGCGAGCGCGGCCGCGGACGGACAGGTCGTGGTGCCGGGGACGGTCGCGCGGCGGGCGTTCCTCGGCGACCTCATGCGCTACTGGGTGACCGTCGATGGAAGAGAGTGGATCGTCGATCAGCCCGACCCGGGCGCGGTCGCGCACTTCGACGGCGCGGTGCAGGTCGCGATCCGCCCGGAGCGGATCCACGTGATCGCGGAGGGAGACGCGTAAGCGCGGACACTTGCTATTTCGCGGGCAGTCCTAGCTGCTCGGCTGTGCCGGGCTTCATGCACGCGGTCGATCCGGGGCCCTGCGCGCTGGTGCTCCTCCCAGTGTCGCAGTCCTCTGGGCGCGGCGAGCGCCGGATCGGCCTTGTCGGGTGCTGAGGCCGGCGCCCACACGACGAAGGCTCCGCTTGGGAGCGGAGCCTTCGACACGCGAGGGAGGGGTTAGGGGGAATGAGAAAATCTGTTGTCTCGCTAGTCGTCCTCGTCATCCGCCTTTGCCGCATCGGCCGGAAGGGCGGCGACCGCCGCGGTCACTTCGGTCACGACCGCTTCCATGTCGGCGGTCGCTGTGGTAACGATCGCATCGAGCGCGGCGGGGTCCGGCGTCGTGCACGCCGCGGCATCCTCGTCCTCGTCGTCGACATCGAGTGCCGACTCCGCCTTGGCGAAGATACGCTCGAGGTCGGCGGCGGCCTTGCGCAGCAGGTCGCGGGCGGCCTTGTTCTCGTCGCCGGCGTTGTCCCGCAGCGTTTCGATCGCGTGGCGGTTCGTTCGGAAGGCGGCTTTCAGCTGCTGCTCGGCGGCGGCGACCGCGGCCTCGGCGGCAGCGTCATCGCAGGTCGCCTCCTCGTTCTCCTGAGCGGTCGCCGCGACTGGGTGTCCGGCGATGTGGGCGGACGCCGGCGATGCCCCCAGGCCGAAGGTCAAGCCCAGGACAAGCGCGGCGGTCAGCCCCGCCGCCTTCGCGGTGACTTGAAGCGAAGGAATAGTGCTCAGCATGCGAAACCCCTCCATGTGAACTGGTCCGATTTGACTAACGGGGTGTTCGCGGCGGCGTTATGGGAACAACCAAGGGTCCGTCCGACAGGGGGTCGACGACCCGAAGTGGGCGAATCCGGCCCCGACGGAGAGGGCAGGACCAACCTCCTCCCCTCGATCAGGCGGTGGTAGGGATAGACGCCGGGCTTGTCGAACGTGAACCGCGAAGGCGTCCCCGGTCCCGAAGGCCGGGCTGTTCCACGCCGCCGCGTCCGACGTGGTCGTGTGCCCCAACGTGCAGAGATTCACCCGGCGGATCACGTCGCCCTGGTCGATCGTCTGCCGGGCAGGCTCGAAGAAGAAGTTCACCCGGTCGCCTTCGACGGATCGGGTAGCGACGAGCGGAGGCGGTGGGTGGCGTTCGGGAAGAACCAGGCCTCGTTCGCGTCGTCGCAGACCGTGATCACCTAGTTCGAAACGCTGCTCAATCTACGTATCGAGCGTCTTCGACGTCTGCTCCGAGTCGATGTCGATCTCATCGCGTTGATCGCGAGCGGCCGCACGGGCGCCGCCTCGGTGCCGGCGCTGTGTGGGCCTCGAACCCATCGCCCGCGGCATGCCGCAACAGGCCCTCGGCCATCTGCCCTCGCGCGGAGTTATGGACGGCACAGCCAGTCGGACCAGCCGGAGCACAGGCCGGTCTGCGGCAGCACGAGCTCGACCGACTCCGCGCCCGTGAGGTCGCCGGTCAGGGCGCAGGTGGTCGCTGCGACGGCGTCGACCGCAGCTCGGCGGAGAGCACCTGCTGCGGCCCGAGCGCCACGGTGATCCCACTCTCGGCACTGACCGCCGCCCGCCCGTAGCCTCGTGGCCGTGCGCGTGCGCTCGCGACGGCCGTACTACGGGTGGGTCCTCGCGGTCGTCCTCGGTTTCACCGAGACGGTCTCGTGGGGCGTCCTGTATTACGCGTTCAGCGTCCTCGTCGCGCCGACCACGCAGGAGCTGGGCTGGTCTCGGGCGGAGGTCTCGGGCGCGCTGTCGACGATGCTCGTCGTCTCGGGCATCGCGGGTCTGGCCGTGGCGCGGTGGCTCGATGAGCACGGGCCGCGCTTGCTCATGACCGCAGGCTCCATCGTCGCGGTGCCGCTGGTCATCGCGTGGTCCCAGGCGCGCGACCTCTTCTCCTTCTATCTCATCTGGATCCTGATCGGCGTCGCCTTCGCCGCGGTGAACTACGGGCCCGCGTTCGCGACGATCATCGTCTGGTTCCGGCGGCATCGCTCACGCGCGCTCATGGTGGTCACGCTCGTCGCGGGCTTCTCGAGCACGGTCTTCGTCCCGCTCACCGCGTGG
>DASYVN010000010.1:0-13935 GCA_035937095.1 Candidatus Limnocylindria bacterium | reverse complement strand
GCCATCGCGAGGAGCGCGCCGGCGTAGGCGACCCACTTCAGCTGCTGGCGCTCCACGGCCGAGGCCGACCGCCGGCGCCGGAAGAGCGAGGCGACCGCGACGAAGAAGAGGCCAATCAAACCGACCCCAACGATCCCCTGGAGCCGATCGGCGAGTGACGCTGCTCCCGAGCCGAAGAGGATCGAGAGGACGGATGTGCCGCCTTCGTCGGTGGAGCTCAGGACGCCGAACGGGATGACGAGGGCGGCCACGACGATCGAGATCCACCAGCGGGGCGTCGGCGGGCGCCCGGTCGGAAACAGGATCAGCAGCACCGGCAGCAGGCCGTACGGGACGATCCAGCTGTCTTTCGCGATGAGCCGCAGGATGGACGCCGGGCCGCCGGCCGGATCCACCGGACCACCATTGCTCGCAACCTGCGAGCCCTCGGCGGCGACCGCGATGAGCAGGAACAGCCAGCCGATCGGGTTCGCCGGACGGCGGATCGCGAGCACCGCGCCAGTGAGCGCGAACACGCCCCAGGCCAGCACGAAGAAGTACCCGGGGACTGGCGCGGCCGAGGCGAAGTCCATCGCCGCGAAGGCGATGGCGGCCAGCAACAACGCGACTGCGACGATGGTCCGCACACTCATCCGTGCAACTTTGCCTGACCCGCGTCCGCCAGGCGTTACGACACGGGTAGGGTGTGCGCGTGGCCGAGCTCCGCGTGTCCCTGCTTGGCGCCCCCTCGATCGAGGTGGGCCGGAAGCGGATCGAGACCGATACCCGCAAGGCAACGGCGCTGCTCGCCTACCTCGCGGTCTCGGAGCAGCCACAGCGCCGGGCCACCCTCGCCGCGCTCCTGTGGCCTGACACCGACGAGCAGAAGGCCCGCGGCGCGCTCCGCCGCACCCTCTCCGTGTTGCGATCGGCGCTCGGCGATCGCTGGCTCGAGGCGGAGGGCGAGACGATCGACCTCGACCGCGCGAGTGTGCGCGTCGACGTGATCGAGTTCCGCCGCGCCGTCGCCGACGGCCGGCTCGCCGAAGCGGCGAAGCTCTATCGCGGCGACTTCCTGCAGGGCTTCTCGCTCCGGGACAGCCCGCAGTTCGACGACTGGCAGGCCGCCGAGGCTGACGCGCTTCGGAGCGGATACGCCGATGTCCTCGCCCACCTCGCATCGGCCGCGGAGCGCGACGGCGATCTCGCGGGAGCGCTCGGCTACGCGAAGCGCCGTCTGGCGATCGATCCGCTGCACGAGCCGGCGCATCGCGAGCTCATGCACCTCTACGCGCGTTCGGGAGATCGCTCGGCGGCCCTCCGTCAGTACCGCGAAGCCACCCGGCTGCTGGATCAGGAGCTCGGGATCGCGCCGGTCGCGGAGACGCGCGCTCTGTACGACGCGATCGAGAGCGGCACCTTGGGCGACCGATCGCCCACCGAGCAGACAACGGCCGCCGCGATCGGCGATCTGCATGTGCTGCACGGCGACTACCGACGCGCGATCGAAAGCTACGAGGCGGCTGCGGCGAAAGCCCCCGCGGCGGGGCGCGCGGGCATCGAGCACAAGCTCGCACAGGTCCATCATCGGCGCGGCGACTGGACGAACGCCGAGCGCCACTACGCCGCCGCGCACAAGGCGAGCGAGGGCGGCCCGAAAGCGCGGATCCTCGCGGACTGGAGCCTGGCGGCGCACCGGTCCGGCGACAGCGCACGCGCGAAGCGACTCGCGACCGAGGCCCTCGGCCTCGCCGAGCGATCGGAGGACAAGCGCGCCCTCGCCCAGGCCCACAACATCCTCGGGATCTTGGGCGCGTCGGGCAGCCGCGCGCACCTGGAGACGAGCGTGGCCCTCGCGCGCGAGCTCGGCGACCGTGAGGCCCACACGGCCGCGCTCAACAACCTCGCCCTCGCGTTGAAGGACGCGGGTGACCTCGAACGCGCGCGCGGTCTCACCGAGGAGGCGCTCGCGGAATGTGAGGCCCTGGGCGATCGCCACCGGGCCGCGGCGTTGCACAACAATCTCGCCGACATCCTCCGCGCGCAGGGCAGCAAGGAGGAGTCGATGCGCCACCTGAAACGCGCGGTGCGGCTGTTCTCCGAGATCGGCGAGGCCGGTGCGACCGAGCCGGAGGTGTGGAAGCTCGTCGCCTGGTGACCGGCTGGGAACCTCTAGGCGCTCACTCGCTCCCGCAGCAGCGCCAGCATCTCGTCGTTCGTCGGGCCGAGTCGCGGCGGACCGTTCGTCTGGATGCGCTCCGCGAAGATCGCGGCTGCCCGCTCGAGCAGATCTCGATCGCCGGGCAGCTTGTCGAGCGGATCGAGGAGCTGCGCGCGCCGGAACGCCGCGCGGAAGAGGTCACGATCGGTCAGCGCGGCCACGAAGCAGACCGAAACGAGGAACAACGCCAGCTCCGGTCCATCCGGCGTCGTCGGCGTTTTCGCTTCCCCGCGCCAGACGCGGACCCGAGCGAGGTCGGTGTCGCGCGAGACGCGATAGCACGCCCGGGCATGCTCGCCGTAGGTGCGATCGAAGGCCCGCACGAGCGCGTCGACATCGGCGCCCCATTCATCCACGAGCGCAGCAACACCGAAGGCCTGCTCGAGCCCGAGCGACAGCCCCCAGGCGTACGCCGGATTCGTGTGCGCGAGCGCGTCGCCGATCGCGACAACGCCGAGGGCAACGGGCGCGTCATCGACCATGAGCTCGCGCGACACATTGCGGAGTCCACCCATCGGCAAGACCTCGGTGATCGGGTCGCTGTTCTCCGGCGCGATGGCCTCGCTGAGCGCCGGGATCGATCGCGCGGCGGCGAAGTGCGTCTCCTCGTCGCGGAGCGCGTGGAACTCCGGCCTCCACGCCGGCGCGTTGAACGTCATGGCCCAGGTGTCGTTGTCGCCGGGGAACGTGGCAAAGCCCATGTACCCGAGATCGCCGCGGGGACCGAGCGGCGAGATCCTCGTGGAGAGTCGAACGTCGCCGCGGTAGCGGAAGTAGCGGGAGTAGTAGACGACCCCGCAGGCCTCGCTCTCTTCGCGTGGCCGCTGGCCGCCGAGGGCGCCGAGCCAGGTCCCGAGCCTGGTGCTGCGGCCGCTCGCGTCCACGACGAGGTCGGCGTCGACGACCTCTCCGTTCTGGGTGCGTACGCCGGTGATCCGAGGCGGCGACCCGCGACCGACGAGCTCCTCGACCCGTGCGCCGAGAAACACCCGCACGCCCGGTTGCGCGTACGCCGCGCGGCGGAGCGCCCATTCGATGATCGGCCGCCGGCACCCGAGTAGAGCGATCTCGCGGTCAGCGGTCTCCGGAGCACCGCCAGGAATACGTTCCGAGATCTGGACGTCGAGCGCACCGGCCGCCATGAGCGCGGAGAAGGCCGCGGGGATCCTCTCGCTGAGGATCTTCCGGCCGAGTGAGACGAACGCGTGTGGATTCCGGAAATGCGGCACACCGGGACGCTGCCAACCATCGAAGATCGCGCCGATGCTGTCGGGCGGCTCGGTGGTGTCGCGGTCGAGCAGAGTGACCTGGTGTCCACGCTGGCCCAACGCGATCGCGGCCCCGAGACCGGCGACGCCTGTGCCGACCACCACGACGCGCATCGGGCTATGAGAGCAGAAGCAAGCTCGCTGCGCGCCGATGGCGAGGCGCCGACTGCTGCGTAGTCCGACGGACTACAATGCGACGGTGCCCGCAAAGCGGCGGTCCACGCCGTCGGCACCGCTGAACTTCCGGATGCCGGTCGAGCTGCGTACGCGGCTGCGCGAGTTCGCCGACGCGCGACACTTGGGCGAATCCGAAGCGCTCCGTCTGATCGTTTCAGAACATTTGGCCGAGGTGGACGACGAGCGCGAGCTTGCGGCGGCCGAGCGCTGGCAGTTCAAGCAGGCGTACAAGACATTCCGTGACGACATCGCCGGCACGGTGAAGACGGTCGCCTGGGACGACCTCGAGCGGGTCTTCGCGGACGCGCGTGCGAAGCGGCGGACGCGCTGACCGTTGGCGCGCGTCGAACCTGCGCAGCCATTCCGCGACGACGCGCGTCGACAGCTGGCACTCCTCATCGAAGGCGGCGAGTGGACGCGCGTGGACAGACTCGCGGAGGACCTGGCGACCCTGCGAGACCGGCTCACAAGATTTCCTGAGCTCGGGCGCGAGCTGATCGGCGACGACCGCCACACGCTGCGGCGGATCGCGCTGGGCCGGGTACCCTATTTTGCCTGGTACCGATTCGATCGGCGCACTGACGTCGTCCGGCTCGTCCGGCTGTTCCATGCCCGCCAGCGAGTTCCGAAGCCGCGGCGTTCGTGATGGGCGTCGCCTAACCTCTTTCGCCATAGCCGAGCCGACGCTCCCTGAACAGGTCACGAAGCTCTACGACCTCATCGCCGGCTACCACGCGACGCATCTCCTGGAGATCGGCCGGGAGCTCGGCGTGTGGGAAGCGATCACCGCGAAGCCGGGCACCACCTCGGACGCGCTCGCGACGCAGTGCGGGACCGACCCCTTCTACACCGACGTGCTCGTCCGTACGGCCTTCGCGTTCGAGCTCGTCGAGCACGACGGCGAGGGCTGGCGCATGGCGCCGCACTTCGACCAGATCCTCGGCACGCCCAGCGCCACCTTCTACCTCGGTGGCGCCGCGCGGATCCATCAGGTCGTCGGCGAGGACTACGCGAGCTACGCGACACGCTTCCGCGAGGGCCTCCGAGTCCCCTACCAGCGCCACAGCAAGGAGTTCATGGAGGCCGTCGCGAACGGCCTGCAGGCGCTCCCGCGCATCTTCACCGAGTTCGTGCTCCCGAAGCTGCCGTCGCTCCAGGCGCGGTTCGATTCGGGCGCGCGGGTGCTCGACGTCGGCTGCGGCGGCGGGTGGGCGCTCGTCCAGCTCGCCGAGCGCTTCCCGACGATCGCGTGCGTCGGCGTGGACAACGAGCCGTACTCGATCGAGCTCGCCCGAAAGCTGATCGCCGAGCGGAAGCTGACCGACCGCTGCGAGGCCCGACTGATGGACGCCCAGCGACTGGCCGAGGATGCCGCGTACGACGTCGCGACGAGCTTCCTCGTGATCCACGAGATCGATCCGAAGGCCAAGGCCGCCGCGTTCGCGGCCGTGGCGCGGGCGCTCAAGCCCGGCGGGCAGTTCGTGATCTTCGACGAGACGTACCCCACGACGGACGCCGAGCTGCGCACGATGCCGGCGCGGTTCGCGGCGCTCGCGCAGTGGTTCGAGCTCACCTGGGGCAATCGGTTGAACACGAAGCCGGAGCTCGCCGAGCTCTGCGCGAACGCGGGGCTCAGGCTCGCGGACGAGACGACGTTCTCGCGTTTCTGGATCGGGGTCGCGGAGAAGTCCTAGCCGAGCCGTCCGACCGTCACGCCGGCCAGGTTCTTCTCGCGCTGGGCTTTCGTGGGCCTCCCGCGGCGCTCGATGTAGTCGGCGAAGGGCACGTAATGCGGGTTCTCGCAGAGCGTCGTGCCGAGGATCGTGAACGGGTGCGTCTCGATGCCCGCGAAGATGAGCACCGAGCCCGGCAGCTTCTCGGTGTTGTAGGTGCACACGACCACCGCGGGGTAGCTCTTCACCGCCTCAGTCACCTTCGCCTCGAAGACCATGAGATCTTCGGTCTCCGGCCAATCCATGTCCCCCCACCCGATGAAGCCGAGGAAGCGGATGAGCGTCGCGCCGCGCGCGACGGTGGCATCGAGCGCCGTTGCGATGCCGCCAAGCAGCGCGTCGGGATCCCGGTTGCCGTTCACGAGCACGATGCGCCCGGCCTTCAGATCGTCCGCCAGGTCGCGACGGAAGTCCGTGCCGATGTAGCCGAGGACCTCCTCGAGGCGCTCCTGCTTCCCGAAGAGGACGGCGACCTGGTCGGGTTCGTCGAGCGTGTGCGCGAGGAACCCGAGTCGCTGCCGCAGCTCGTTGTCGTCCGAATAGAAGAGACAGATGTGGCTCGGCACATCGACGCTGAGCTCAGCGAACCCGAGCTTCGCGCGCCGCACCGCCTTCGCCGGCTCCGTCGTCAGGTCGGTCATCAGAAGCGCCGCTCTCCGGTCTCGTATTCCGCCCCGTCCCGCAGGAAGTGTCCTTGTGCCTCCGCGATGCGCCACGCGGGACAGACGAAACCGAACGCGTCCGTGAACGCCGGCTCGGGTCGGTCCGGTGTCGCGACCCCCATGCGGCGAAGGCCGTAGAAGGCGTGGCAAAGCGGCAGGCCCACGATGTTGGAATAGCAACCGTCGTACCAGGCAACGAGTCGTCCGCCCAGGCCTTGGAGGGCGTACGCGCCGGCCTTGTCCAGCGGCTCTCCGGTGGCGACGTAGGCGCGGATCGCGGCATCGTCGGCCGGCTCCATCGAGACGGTCGACCGCACGGCGAAGCTCAGCCGGCGCCCGGCGGCGCCGATGAGCGCGACCTCCGTGCGGACGACGTGTGTCCGTCCGGCGAGCCGGCGCAGCATCGCGACCGCGCCGTCCGCGTCGGCCGGCTTGCCGATGCGCTCGCCATCGAGCTCGATCATCGTGTCCGCGGCGAGCGTCACGTCCCCCGGGCGGGCGACGGCTTCGGCCTTGGCGAGCGCGGGCCGCGTGGCGACGCGCTCATCGACGTCGGCTGCGACGACCGTGAACGGCGTGCCGAGCAGCGCGAGGAGCTGCTGCCTACGTGGGGACCCGGAGGCCAGCCGTATCATCTACCTAGGTATGGCACCAAAGAAACCTAGGAACGTCCAACCACCCCTCCGGATCGGGCAGGCCGCCGAGGTCCTTGGCGTCTCCGTCGACACGATCCGCCGCTGGGCCGAGGACGGCACGCTGAAAACGACGCGCACCGGCGGCGGCCAGCGCCTCGTATCGGCGGCCGAGGTGCGCCGGATGCTCGACGCCCGCCGGAAGGCGGCGCCGCAGAGACCCATCGCCGCCCAGTCTGCCCGGAATCGCTTCCCCGGCGTGGTGACGAAGGTCGAGGCCGATCGCGTCGCCGCCATCGTCGAAGTCCAGGCCGGGCCGCACCGGCTGGTGAGCCTGCTGACCGCCGAGGCGGTCCGCGAGCTGAAGCTCGCGCCAGGCGTACAGGTCATCGCCGTGGTGAAAGCGACGAACGTCATGATCGATCTGCCCTCATGAGGAGAGTCCGCGTCCTCGTCTGTGTGATCGCAGCTGCGGTTCTGCTGGCCGGCTGCGCGGCCGCGCAGCCGACCTCGGTGCCGTCGCAAACGACTGCGTCCGCCTCGCCCTCTCCCGCCCGTCCAGACCTGCTGCTGGCGACCACGACCTCGACCCAGGACAGCGGCCTGCTCGACGTCCTCATCCCCGACTTCGAGAAGAAGACCGGCTACAAGGTGAAGACCTCGGCCGTCGGCACCGGCGCCGCGCTCGCGATCGGCGCGCGCGGTGACGCCGACGTGGTGCTCGTGCACGCGCCGTCGCTCGAGCAGGACTTCATGAAGCAGGGCAACGGCGAGCGCCGACTGTTCGTGATGCACAACGACTTCATCGTCGTCGGCCCGCCGGCCGATCCGGCGAAGATCAAGGGCAAGCAGGTCCTCGACGCGCTGCGCGCGATCGCGGCCGGGCAGGCGACGTTCATCTCGCGCGGCGACAACTCCGGCACCGACGTCCTTGAGAAGTCCTTGTGGAAACAGGCCGGCATCACGCCGGCGAAGCCGTGGTACGTCGAGGCGGCGAACGGCATGGGCCAGACGCTGCAGATCGCCTCCGAGAAGCGGGCGTACACGATCACCGACCGCTCCACGTACGTCGCGCGTAAGGCGTCGCTCGACCTCGGGATCGTGGTGGACAAGGATCCGCCGCTGCTCAACTACTACCACGTCATCACCGTCAGCCCGACGAAGTTCCCGAAGGTGAACAACGCGGGCGCGAACGCCTTCGCCGACTACCTCGTGAACGCCGACACGCAAAAGCTCATCGCGAGCTTCGGCGTGAACACGTTCGGCCAGCAGCTCTTCTTCCCCGACGCGGGCCAGCCCGATCCGAGCGGCTAGATGGATCTGATCGTCCAAGGGATCGCCGGTGCGATCGCGAAGCTCGCGGCCCTCGATCCGGACGTCATCGACGCGGCCGTCGCGTCGCTCGTCGTGAGCGGCGCGGCCACATTCCTCGCCGTGCTCACGGGCGTGCCCCTCGGGGCGCTCGTCGGGCTCACCCGGTTCCGCGGCCGGCGGCTGCTCCTCTCGTTCGTGAACACCGGCATGGGCCTCCCGCCCGTCGTGGTGGGCCTCTTCGTCGTCGTGTTCCTTTGGCGGAGCGGCGCGCTGGGCGATCTCAACTGGTACTGCACCCGCCAGGGGATGGTCATCGCGCAGTACCTGCTCGCGGCGCCATCGGTCGTCGGCCTCACCGCGATCGCGCTGCAGAGCGTGGATCCGCTCCTTCGGACCCAGCTCCTCTCGCTCGGCGCGAGCCGCTGGCAGGCCGCGTGGCTGCTGGTGATCGAGTCGCGACTCCTCGTCCTCGGAGCGGTGATCGCCGGCTTCGGGGCGGTCATCAGCGAGGTCGGCGCGTCGCAGATGGTCGGCTGCAATGTCAAGGGCGACACGCGCATCCTGACGACCGCGATCACGCTCGAGACGAGCAAGGGCGAGTTCGGCAGCGCGTTCGCGCTCGCGTTCATCCTGCTCGCGCTCATCTTCGGGCTCACCGCGATCACGACGTACGCCCAACAGCGCCGGCGGCCGGCCTGATGCTCGAAGCCCACGACCTGGTCGCGTATCGCGGCGACCGTCGCGTCGCGCACGCCGCGCGTATCGACCTCGCCGAGGGCGAACATCTCGCGCTCCTCGGTCCGAACGGCGCGGGGAAGAGCTCACTCGTGCTCGGCCTGGCCGCGCTCGTCCGGACCGAGGGCGACCTGCGGTATCGCGGCGCGTCCGTTCGGGACGCGGAGGCCTATCGGCGGCACATCGCCGTCGTATTCCAGCGTCCGCTCCTGTTGGACCGCACGGTGCGCGACAACGCCGCGCTCGGGCTCGCGCTGCGCGGCGTGCCGAAGCGGGAGCGCGACGCGCGCGCCGAGACCGAGCTCGCGCGACTCGGAGTCGGCCAGCTCGCGGACCGATCGGCCATCGGCCTGTCCGGCGGCGAAGCCCAGCGCGTGAGCATCGCGCGGGCGCTCGCGACCGACCCCGAGATCCTGTTCCTCGACGAGCCCTTCAGCGCGCTCGATGCCCCGACGCGCGAGACGCTCATCGCGGACCTCGCGCGGGTACTGCGCGAGCGCGGCGTGACGACGGTCATGGTCACGCACGACCGTGACGAGGCGCTGTCGCTCGCGGACCGCATCGGCGTTGTCATGAACGGCGAGCTGCGCCAGCTCGACACGGCGGAAACGGTGTTCGGCATGCCGGCCGACCCGGAGATCGCCGCGTTCGTCGGCGTCGAGAACGTCCTCCCCGCGCGCGTCGAGCGCGCGACCGACGAGCTCACGTTCCTGCGTATCGCGGATCAGCACATCGAGATCACCGAGCCGCCGCCGCCCGGCGACGACTTCCCGCTGCTCTGCGTGCGGCCGGACGACGTCGTCATCGCGCGCGAGGCGGCGAGCCTGAGCGCGCGGAACAGCTTCCGCGCGCGCATCGTCCGGATCGAGCCGATCGGCCGCCGCACCCGGCTTGTCCTCGACTGCGGCTTCCCACTCATCGCGCACGTGACCCGCCAGTCGGCGCGCGAGATGGGCCTCGCGCTCGGTGACCAGGTCGTCGCGTCCTTCAAGGCGACGGTCCCGCATCTCCTGCCCCGCATCCGTCACTAACAACTTCGTACTGACGTCCTTCGTCCTCACCTCGATGCAAGCATCGAGTCTCGTCCTCACTAGTCAGTAGACTCGCCGTATGCCCGTCAGCGCGTCCTCGGCACGTACCGCCGCGCGCTCGCTCTCCGTGGACGAGGCCCTCGAGCGCATCCTCGCGCGCGTCCGGGAGCTCCCTGCCGAGCGCGCCGTGCTCCTCGACACCCTCGGCGCCGTGCTCGCCGAGGACATCGTCGCCGACCGCGACGTGCCGCCGTTCCGCAACTCCGCCATGGACGGCTACGCCGTGCGTGGCGCGGACGTCGCGACTGCCCCTGCCACGCTGCGCGTGACCGGCGATATCGCGGCAGGTGCGACCCCGACGGGTGGCGTTCGCGCGGGCGAGGCGATGCGGATCATGACCGGTGCCCCGATGCCCGACGGCGCCGACACGGTCGTTCGCGTCGAGGACACCGACAACGGGACCGACGCCGTCACGGTGACCGCGGCGACGACGCCCGGCACGTCCGTGCGTGCGGCCGGCGAAGATCTCAAGAACGGCGAGACGATCCTGCGGCGGGGAACGCTCCTGCGCGCGGCGGAGATCGGCGTGCTCGCGACGCTCGGCCGCAAGACCGTGACTGTCGTGCGGCGGCCGCGGATCGCGGTGCTCTCCACCGGCGACGAGCTCGTCGAGCTCGACCAAGCGCTCGAGCCGGGCCAGATCCGCGACGCGAACCGCTACTCGCTCACGAGCGCGGCGCGCGCGGCCGGCGCGACGCCGGTGCCGCTCGGCATCGCGCGCGACAACGCGAACGATCTCCGGCGCGCGCTGCGCGACGCCGCGGCCCAGGCCGACATCATCGTGACGAGCGGCGGGGTCTCCGTCGGCGATCACGATCACGTGAAACCCGTCGTCGACGAGCTTGGCTCGATGGACTTCTGGTCCATCGCGATCCGCCCGGGCCGGCCGCTCGCGTTCGGCGAGATCGACGGCACGCTCATCTTCGGCCTCCCTGGGAATCCGGTGTCGGCGCTCCTCGGCTTCGAGCTGTTCGTACGGCCGGCGCTCCTGAAGATGGCCGGCCGCCGGCTGCTCCACCGCCCGCGCGTGACCGCGACGCTCGACGACACCCTGGACACGCCGCCCGGCCTGCGCGTCTTCGCCCGCGGCATCTACGACCCGCGGACGGGCACCGTGCGCACGACAGGCCCCCAGGGGTCGGGCATCCTGCGCTCGATGGCGCTCGCGAACTCGTTCATCGAGGTACCGGAGACGGTGCAGCACCTCGATCGCGGCGCGGCGGTGACGGTCATCCGCACCGATCTGCCGGAGGATCACTGATGAAGAAGCTCACCCACCTCGATGACCAGGGCGCCGCCCGCATGGTCGACGTCGGCGAGAAGCCGGATACCGATCGCCGCGCGATCGCGCGCGGGCTGCTGCGGGTGTCGCCCGAGACGCTTGCGCTCGTGCGCGACGGCAAGACGAAGAAGGGCGATGTCATCGCGGCCGCGCGCATCGCTGGGATCATGGCCGCGAAGAAGACGAGCGAGCTGATCCCGTTGACCCACCCGCTCCCGCTCACGCACCTCGCGGTCGACGTCGAGCTCACCGACGAGGGCCTGGCGATCCAGGCGCTCGCCGCGACGACCGGACCGACCGGCGTGGAGATGGAGGCGCTCACCGCCGTGGCCGTCGCGGGCCTCACCCTCTACGACATGCTGAAGAGCGTCGAGCGCGGCGCGCGCCTCACCGACATCCGGCTCGTCGAAAAGACCGGCGGCAAGACCGGGACGTATACCGCCGAATGACCGTGCTCAGAGCGGCGATCATCACGATCAGCACGAAGGGCGCGGCCGGCAAGCGCATGGATGAGAGCGGCCCGGCCATCCGCGAGGCCCTCGAGGCCTCCGGCATCAAGGTCGTGCACACGAAGCTCGTCGGCGACGGCGTGACGCCGGTGGGCAACGCGATCCGCGAGGCCTCGCAGAAGGCGAACGTCGTGATCACGTCGGGGGGCACCGGTCTGTCGCCGAACGACATGACCCCGGAAGCGACGCGACGCGTGATCGATCGCGAGGCGCCGGGCATCGCCGAGGCGCTGCGCGCGCATTCGCTCACAAAGACGCCGCACGGGATGCTCTCGCGCGGCGTCGCCGGAACGCTCGGGCAGGCGCTCGTCGTGAACCTGCCGGGATCGCCGAAGGCCGCGCGCGAGTCGCTCGAGGTCCTCATCCCCGTGCTGTCGCACGCGATCGAGCTGCTCGCCGGCGAGTCGGGCGAAGGTGGGCACCGCAAGCCGGCATGAAGCTCGCGTACGGCAGGGGCGTCAAAGAAGCGATCGACGCGCGGCGCGGTGTCGTCGCCCTCGAGTCCACCGTCATCGCGCACGGCCTGCCCCGTCCCCGGAATCTCGAGACCGCGAGGCTGCTGGAGCGCGAGGTGCGCGACGCGGGTGCCGTGCCTGCCACGATCTGCCTCGCCGACGGCGTCCAGGTCGTCGGCGCGAGCGACCGGCTCCTGGCGCGCCTCGCCACCGAGGACGGCGTGGCGAAGATCTCGACCCGCGATCTCGCGCCATTCCTCGCGCGCGTGCCGGCGGACCAGCTCGGCGCCACGACGGTCGCGGCGACCGCGGAGATCGCGGCCCGGGCCGGCATCGAGGTCGTCGCGACGGGTGGCATCGGCGGCGTCCATCGCGGCGCCGAGCGGACGATGGACGTCTCCGCGGACCTGCTTGCGCTCGCCGCGCACCCGGTGGTCGTCGTCTGCGCCGGCGCGAAGCTCGTGCTCGACCTCGCGAGGACGCTCGAGCAGCTCGAGACGCTCGGCGTGCCGGTCATCGGCTACCAGACCGACGAGCTCCCGGCTTTCTACGCGCGCTCGAGCGGCCTCCCGGTCCCGCATCGGGTCGACGACCCGGCCGCGGCGGCACGGATCGCGCGGCTGCAGCTCGGCCGCGGCGCCGGGATGGTCGTGTGCGTGCCGATCCCCGAGGCGAGCGCGCGCCCGCGCGCCGAGATGGAGCGCGAGATCGACGCGGCGCTCGCGGCCGCGGACACGGCGGGCGTGCGCGGCAGCGAGGTGACCCCGTTCCTGCTCGCGCATCTGGGCGACGCGTCGTCCGGACGGACCCTGGACGCGAACGTCGCGCTCCTCCGCAACAACGCGCGCGTCGCGGCCGCGATCGCGACGGCGCTCGCGGGTATCTAGAAAAGCAGCCGGCGCGCGGCGGGGGTATGGTCGCGCCGATGCTCGGGGCGCTCACGGTCCCACCGGCGGAGGACGAGGTCGCACGCGCCGCAGCGCGCGTCTCGGACGGGGCGCTCGGGGAGGCGACGGTCGCCCGATGGCCTCGGGCCCACGACCACCACGCGTACCTCCTCACCGCACGCGACGGCTGCGAGTACCTGTTCAAGGCCGCCCGGATGCGCCACCCCGGTCGGATGCGCCGCTACGTGCACGTCGCGGCGATGCTGAGGGAGTCCGGCGTCCCGCATCCCGCGCTGCGCTGGTACGACATGGACAAGGACACCCTCACGGTGCCATATCTCATCCAGGATTTCCTCCGGGGGCAGGATCTCGGCACGGTGGGCACCGAGCTCTCGTTCACCGACCAGCACCGTCTTGGGACGAAGCTCGCCGCCGCGTTCCGCGCCCTGCACCAGATCGAGTACATCGACACGCCGACGTCCTGGGCCACGGAGTTCGACGACCGCTTCCGTACCCGGGTGGCCGAGTGCTTCGTGCTCGACGCGGTCGACAAGGCCGCGGTGGAACGGATCGTCGGCTACTACGATGCCCGGCGCGGTGCGCTCGACGGCGTGCCCCGGCGGCTGAGCCACGACGACCCATCGGCGGAGAACATCATCGTGGAGCGCCGCGCCGACGGGTGGCAGTTCGTCGCCCTGGTGGATTTCGAGCGCGCGCGGGGCCGCGACCCGCTGCTTGACCTCGCGAAGCTGCGCGCCACGACCTTCGCGGCGTGGCCGGCGATGGCCGCGCCGTTCAACGCCGCGTACGGCGCGCTCGAGCCGTACGGTCCGGATGTCCGCGCCCGCGCCGAGCTCTACGACCTGTACGTGCCGCTCGCGGCGATCGCGCACTTCCGTGAGAACGAGCGGCCCGACCGCGAGGAGGAAGCGCGCGCCTCGCTCCGGGCATGGCTCGGGCGGGGCTAGCCGACCGGCGGCCCGGACACCC
>DASYVN010000009.1:0-2029 GCA_035937095.1 Candidatus Limnocylindria bacterium | reverse complement strand
CACCTCCGGGTTGACGCCCTAACCGCAGCCGAGCATCGGCACCGGCTCCATGTCAGCACGTGAGGCAGCCAGCTTGGCCCTTTTCCCGGCTCCGCAGCGCGACTCGCCGGCATGTCGCGACCGGGCGTCCGATGACGAGCGCTTGCGCCCGAGCCCGACGACCTTCGCGCAGAACGGACCGCGGACTAATTCTCTCGCGCCGTTCGCGCTGAACGTGACCGGGATGTCCCCGCCCTCGATCCGCCGGCAGGACGCCGACGTGATTTTTACGTCCTCGTGGTGGCCCCACCGAAGTGCGCTAGAGCAGACAGGGCCGACAGGGCGTCGATCGTTTCAGGCGCGTCGCCGACGAACATCCGTCCGGGCGCGTGCGCGGCGAAGCGTACACAGCCGCTCTCCTCGAGGATGACCTGCGGCGTCACCCCGCAGGCCCAGAAGACCGGTACCTCGTCGGTGCCGATGTGCACCGGATCGCCGAAGTCGGGATGCGCGATGTCGGCGATGCCGATCGCCGCCGGGTCGCCGGCATGGACCGGCGGGCCGTGCGACCCGGGATAGCGCGCCGAGATCTCCGTCGCGCGTTCCACCAGCGCCCGCGGGATCGGGCGCATCGAGACGACCGTCGGGCCGGCGAGGCGCGCGGTCGGAATGCAGGCCAGCGACGTCCGGTACATCGGCACGGTCGTGCCTTGCTCGACATGCCGTAGCGGGACGTCGGCCCCCTGGAGCGCGCGCTCGAAGGTGAATGAGCACCCGAGCAGGAAGCCCACGGAGTCCTCGTCCCACTCCTCGTGGAGATCGGTCGTCTCGCGGAAGGCGCCCTGCGCGAACACCCGGTAGCCGGGCACGTCGGTGCGGAGATCGGCCCCTGGCGCGAGACGGCGCGGATCGGGCGAGCCGGCCGCGGTCACGTCGAGCAGCGGGCAGGGCCGCGGGTTGCGGACGCAGAACTCGATGAACTCCTCGGCCCAGCCGGCCGGCAGGATGACGAGGTTCGCCTGGATGAAGCCGGGGAGCAGGCCGGCGGTCGTGTCGCGGAACTCGCCGCGCCGGACCGCGGCCCGGAGCGCCGCGGGATCGGCGAAGACGGACGGGCCCGGCGCTCGGCGCTGGCTCACAGGCCGAGGTAGGCCTGGCGGACGAGATCGCTCCCCAGCAGCTCGCGGCCCTGGCCGGTGAGAACGACCCGGCCGGTCTGCAAGACGTACGCCGAAGCCGCGATCTCGAGCGCCTCGCGCACGTTCTGCTCGACCAGCAGCACCGCGGTCCCAAGCTCGGGGAGCCGCGTGATCGCGTCGAACAGCTTCGCGACGAGGAGCGGCGCGATCCCGAGCGTCGGCTCGTCAAGGAGCAGGAGCTGCGGCGCGGACATGAGCGCGCGGCCGATCGCGAGCATCTGCTGCTCGCCGCCGGAGAGCGTCCCCGCGCGCTGCCTCTCGCGGTCACGGAGGATCGGGAAGAGCTCGACGACGCGCGCCTTTGTTCGCTCGAACGTCTGGCGATCGCCGACGATGTATCCGCCGAGGCGCAGGTTCTCGGCGACGGTGAGCCGGGCGAAGATACGCCGTCCCTCGGGCACGTGGGCGATGCCGAGCCGCACGATGTCGTGCGCCCGCTGGCGCTCGACCGCGATTCCGTTCACCTGAACGCTCCCGGTGCTGGGCCTGACGATCCCGGAGATTGCGCGGAGCAGCGTCGTCTTGCCGGCGCCGTTCGCGCCGACGACCACCGTGATCGCCTCCGCGGCCACCGTGAGCGATACGTCGTGCAGCACCGGGACGCCGCCGTAGCCGGCGGCGAGCGCGCGCACCTCGAGCAGCGCGCTCATCCGTGCGCGAACCGGGGGCCGAGGTAGGCGGCGATGACCGCGGGATCGCGGGCGAGCTGGTGCGGCGGCCCCTCGGCGATCTTCCGTCCCTGCTGGAGCACGATGACCGTCTCGGCGAGCGGCATGACGACCTCGAGGACGTGTTCCACCAGGACGATCGTCAGCCCGCGCTCGCGGAGGCGCCGCACGAGCGCGACGGCG
>DASYVN010000008.1:0-9363 GCA_035937095.1 Candidatus Limnocylindria bacterium | reverse complement strand
GCGTCCTTCGACGGCTACGTCATCCGCACCGGGATCCTCGCGGCGTCCATCCATGACGGCTGCCGGCTCACCTTCGGACCCGACGGCAAACTCTGGGCGACGATGGGCGAGAACGGCAACGGCAAGCTCGCGCAGGATCCGAACACGCTCAACGGCAAGATCCTCCGCATGAACACGGACGGCACGGTCCCGGACAACAACCCGATCCTCCCGGGCGCGACGAAGCGGACGTACGCGTACTCGATGGGGCACCGCAACCCGCAGGGGCTCGCGTTCCAGCCAGGCACGAACCTGATCTACGAGATCGAGCATGGCGCGACGACGAACGATGAGATCAACATCCTTGCGCCCGGCAAGAACTACGGCTGGCCGGACCAGGAGGGCATGGGCGGGATGGCCAAGGGCTTCACCGATCCGATCTGGACCTCCGGTGGGGTGACCTACGCGACGAGCGGCGCGACCTTCGTCACCGGCGCCCAGTGGGGCGCCTGGTCGGGCTCGCTCCTCGTGGCGACATTGAAGGAACAAGACCTCCGGCGCTTCGAGGTGAGTGGGACGACGGTGACCCAGAAGGAGACCCTCTACGACCAGAAGTACGGCCGGCTGCGTTCGGTCATCCAGGGGCCGGACGGCGCGATCTACGTGACGACGAGCAATGGCTCCGGCGATCGGATCGTGCGGATCGCGCCGCAGTAGCCGAACCGTTTACCGAACGTTGGTCCCCCGCGCCCGCTCGCTCGATGATCCGTTTTGACCTCTGTGGGCGACACCGACACCGCTCCGGCCGAAGCGTAGGCGGCCCCGGCGGGGGACCGCAGGCCGGTCGCGGCGAGACGCTCAGCCGGGCACGTCCTCGTCAGAACGAAGCCCCATAAGGCGCAGCCGACGGTCCGCGCAACGGCGCCCACGGGCCGATCGTCCGGTGCCAGCGGGCGAGCGGGCGCTAGGACCCTCGACCGAGACCGCCGGACCGCCCATTGACCGGGCACGTCGGCTGGAGGTACGGTTCGGGGCGACCGAATCCGGGTGCAGGAGCGACCAATTTTGATCGAGGCGGCCACCGGCGGCGAACTCGAGGCGCTTCTCAGTGGCGCCGCGACCCTGAGCCGCGCGGGCAATCGCGTCGCCGCGACCGCCGCCCTGACCTCCGCCGTCGCGCTCGCGCCGGACGATCTCACCGCGCACCGCCGGCTCGCCGCGGCCTACGCCGTCGCCGGTGATCGGGAGAGCGCGCGCACCGAATACGACCGGTTCATCTCGCGACTGGACGGGCGCGGGTCGTTCGACGCCGCTGCCATCGAGCGGTCGTACGCGGCGGTCCTCCTCGCGCCGCCGGCCGCGCCGGCGCACGGCCTCACCGCAGAGCAGTTGGTCGCGCTGCGCCGGGTCGGGGTCGCTCTCATCGCGATCGCGGCGACCCTGGCCGCGATGTTCGCCGCCGGCGCGCAGATCTTCGCGAGCGGCGGTCCGCGCTAGCCGGCGACCTCGACGAGGCCGATCGCCGGCCCGATCGCGATCGACCGTCACCGCGGCGACCACCAGCCTGATGCGACCCCGCACGCGGTGCTCGCTCGCCCAGGCGAGCGCGAGCGCCTGCAGCCGCGCGAGCTTGCGCGCGTCGACGGCCTCGATCGCGCTCACGAACGAGCCGCGCCGTCGGGTCTTCACTTCGACGAAGACGTAACCGCCCCCGTCCCGTCCGATGAGGTCGAGCTCGCCGTACCGAGTGCGCGCATTGCGGGCGACGATGCGGACCCCGCGGCGCTCGAGCTCCCGCGCCGCGGCGGCTTCACCCAGATCGCCGAACCGCCGGCTTGCGTCGGGCACGCCTGCTCTATCGGAGGGCGGTTGCTATTGCGGCGACACGCGGAGAATGATGCCGTCGTCGCCGGTGATGTAGAGCGCGCCATCCGGGCCCTCCGCGGGGCCGCGCAGCCGGCCGTACGTATTGACGAACATGAGCTGCGCCGTCGCGAAGGTGCCGTCCGCATTCGGCGCGAGACGCATGAGCATCTGTCCCGACAAGGCGCCCAGGAACAGGTTCCCGGTCCAGGAGCCCCATTTCGCGTCAGAGACGAAGGCACCACCTGAGGTCGCGACGAACGGGTTGTCCCGCGACTGCCAGACCGGGACTTTGTACCCGAAGCCACTGCCGTTGGGCCAGGAGTAGTTGCCTCCCGGCTCGAGCCGCATGACCGTGGCGTGCGACGCCACACCCGTCGCGTGATCGACGTAGTGCGCGTGCTCGATGGCGAAGGCCTGTCCGGTCCCCGGCTGGAAGGCGATCCCTTGCGGGTTGCGATGACCCATCGTGTAGACGAGCGTTCGCGCGGCCGCACCCGGCATGATCGGGTTGTCCGACGGCACCGAGCCGTCCGGGTTCACCCGCAGGATCTTGCCGTTGAGGGCGTTGGGATTCTGCGAGAAGGACGGGTTCCCAGCCTCTCCCATCGTCACCCAGAGCTTCCCGTCGGGGCCGAAGCGGATTCGGCAGCCATCGTGGTTGCCCGCCGCGAACATGCCCGTTCGGATCACGTAGCCGTCGAAGGCCAGGGTGCTGCCGGTGGCGCGGTAGCGAAGCACCTGGTTCACCCAGCCGCCATCGGTCCGGGACGCGCACAGGTACACGAAGCCGTTGGTGGCGAACGCGGGGTCGAGCGCGATCCCCATGACCCCCGCCTCACCGTCGGCGCGGACGTTCGACACGGGGTTGTTCGCGAGCTGGGCCGCGTTCGCGGCGCCGCTCGCGAAGACGAGGATGTTCCCGGGCTTCTCGGTCACGAACATCCGGCCGTCGGGGGCGAACGCAAGGTCCCAGGGCGACGACAGGCCGCGCTGGACCACCGTCGCGGTGACGGCCGGCGTGCCCGTGCCGCGCGCCGCGAGGGCCATGTACACGCCCTCGTCCTCGAGCCACGTGACCCCGTCGATGACCGGCCGGAGGTGGAGCTGGTACGTCCCGGCAGCCGCCGGCGCGCGCATCTGGAAGGTGAAGGTCGCGGTTTGCCCGGGCGCGACGGATGCTTCGGTCTGCGCCGCCACGCGATCGGGCGACGGCCAGCCCGCGGCAAGGAAGCTCTGGGAGCGGTCGTCGCCGTTGATGCCGAGGTTCACCTGCGACGACGGGTCGCCCTTCACCCAGGCTTTCGTCCCGGTGTTACCGAAGGCGATGGTCACCGGCGCGGTGGTCTGCCCGGGATCGAGCGTCGGCCATGCCGACTCGCTCACCCACTTGCTGTGGAATCCGGAGTCGGCGGTCAGGAGGAGGAACGCGCCCTCGTCCTCGAGATGCGTGACCCCTTCGAGGACCGGGTGGACCGGGATCACGTAGCGACCCTGGCCGGACGGCGCCCGGATCGCGAAGGTGAACGTCGCGATCGCGCCGGGCACGACGACCGCCTCGCTCGTCGTCGCGGGACGATCCGGCGCGAGCCAGCCAACGGCCATCCCGGCGTCCGCGAAGACGTGCGAGTCGCCGGCGATGCCGAGATTCACCTGGCGCCCGCTCACGCCGCGCTGCCACGCTTCGGTACCTGTGTTGCGGTAATGGAACGTGTAGCTGACCTGCTGGCCTGCGGCGAGCGTCGGCCAGGGATCCTCGCCGACCCACGCCGTGTGGAATCCCGCGGCGGCCGCGGCGCGCAACGGCAATGCGACCCCGAGGACCATGACCGCTGCGACGACGAGGGCGAGCCTGCGCACCTTGTGCATCACCAACGCCTCCGCAGGCTAGCCGTTATTCGGCCGTTAGGTCCTTGCCGAAGGTGATCCAGGCAGGCTGCTTCGCGAACCCGAGGGCCTCGTTGATCGCGAGCATCGGCCGGTTGATCGACGCGTTCCACGTGCGGATCTCGCGCAGGCCCGCACGCTTCGCGTAGTCGATCGTCTCGAGCTTCAGCGCCATGGCGATGCCCTTGCCCCGTTCGTCGCGCAGCACCGCGGTGAGGTGCTGGTAGATGACGCCGGGATCGGTGCCCTCCTTCCCCACCGAGCACTCGGCGACGTAGCGCCCATTGCGGATGGCGAGGAAGTGGGCCTCAGGCAGCGCGTACGGCGAGCGCAGGACCTCCTCCTCGAAGCGCTCGTACGGCGACGGGGTCGCGGGATCGATCGACGGGACGTCGATGCGCGCTTCCGCGTGCAGCGTGTACGCCTTGCGGACCGCGTCGGGATCCGTCTTCAGCTCATCGGCGAGCGTCGTGATCCGCACCCCCGCGTCGGCCGCACGCTTGGGCGCGGCCGCGAACGGGGCCGGATCGAAGGTCGCAAGGTCGAGCCGCGACTCCCAGTCGCGCTTCAGCTCGACGGCACCGATCTTCTTCGCGAACGCGACGCTGTGCGCGTCAGATTCCTTCTGGCCGTTCCGGACCCAATGGGCCGTCCGCGGCCGGAGCGCGGACACCGCGTCGTCGAAGAGCGTCGTCCCGATGCCGCGGCGCCGGGCGGCTGGTCGCACGACCAGGTCGATGTTGTAGTTGTCCGGCACGAACTGGCCTCGCGAGTTCGAGACGTCGCTGTAGCCGACCGGAGCACCGGCCTCCTCCGCGACGACACGCCGCTGGTAGTAGCCCTCCGGCTTCCAGTCCTGATCGAAATGCCGAACTTCCTCCACTGTCCACCCATAGTCCGGGTAGGACTCGTTGGAGATCTCGACGAGCACGGCGTAGTCGCCCTCAGTGAAGGGCCGCAGCGTGACCGATGGCTTTTCGATCGTGGTCATGAGTGACGGACTCTACCGACGCGGGCGGACCGGCGTCACCGTCAACTCCGCTGCAGTTCACGCCGTCGCGACGCCGAGCTCCAGCTGCTCGCCGAGCAGCATGATCTTCACGGTCCCGAAGTCCTGGCGGTGGAACGGCGTGACGCCGAGCTCGCGCAGGGCCTTGCGGTGATCGATCGTCGGGTAACCGCAGTTGTGCTCCCACCCGTAACCGGGATAGCGGCTCGCGAGCTTCTCCATGAGCCGGTCGCGGGTCACCTTCGCGATGATGGACGCGGCCGCGATCGCGAAGCTCTTCATGTCGCCTTTGACGATCTCGGTGTGCTTGCCCGGCGCGAACGCCGGATCGAGGATCCGCCGGCCGTCGACGAGCACGTGGTCGTAGTCGCCGATCTGGCGGAGGGCGCGTTGCATCGCGAGGTGGCTCGCGTGATAGATGTTCAGGCGGTGGATCTCGGCGACGGACGCGGCGCCGATCCCGACGCGCGCCACGCGAGCCCGGATCTCGGGGACCAGTTCCTCCCGTTGGAGCCGCGTGAGCAGCTTCGAGTCACGGACCGCCCGAATGAGGCGTACGTCGGGCGTCACCAGGCACGCGGCCGCGACCACCGGCCCGGCGAGCGTGGCCATGCCGACCTCGTCGACGCCGACGACGCGGGTGAAGCCCTGGTCCCAGAGCGCTTTCTCGAAGCGGAGACTCGGCACGGGCTCGATTATCGCGGTCGGGCGTTGCCGCCCGGAACAGTGCGGTGCTAGCGGCGCTTTTCGCGGAGCGTGGCGGCCTTACCGACCCGCTCGCGCAGGAAGTACAGGGCCGCGCGGCGGGCGTGCCCGTGACGGATGACCTCGATCTTCTCGAGTCGCGGAGAGTGGACGAGGAAGGTTCGCTCGACGCCGACGCCGCTCGCGATCCGGCGGACCGTGATCTGGGCATTGAGCCCGCCGCCGCGGACGCGAAGGACCGTGCCCTCGTAGGCCTGCAGGCGCTCGCGGGTGCCTTCGACGACGCGGACCGACAGACGCACGGTGTCTCCGGGCCGGACCTCTGGGAGGTCGGCCTTGAGCTGTTCGGAGGCAAGCGTCTTCAAGACGTCGTTCATCGGCATAACGGTCGTGCTCACGGGATCAGCGAATGATAGCTCAGCTCTTGGCCTTCTTCAGCCGATCGAGGATCGTCACGTGCGAGACGCCGTAGTGCCGCGCGAGCTCGCGCACGGTCAATCCGGTCGCGCGCATGCGCACGACCTCCGCGGCCGTCGGCCCGCGTTGCGTGCTGCGCGCCTCGCGCAGGCGGACGCCCGCCGCGCGGAGGCGCGCGCGCACCGTCGCGGGCGAGATGCCAAACCGCGCGGCGATCCGGTAGGAGCCCACACCCGATCGATACGCCGCGATGAGATCGGCATCGCGTACCGGTGCCTTCGCCGCGGGTCGCGGCAAGCGCGCTCGCTCGGCGGGCGTGAGGTCCGCGCGATCGAGGAGATCGGGGCGCCGCTCGACGGTGCGCCGGATGGACTCGGCGCGGCGCCACTGGGCGATGGATGCGTGATCGCCGGAGACGAGGACGGCCGGGACCTTCCGGCCCTCGAACTCGGGCGGGCGGGTGTACTGCGGCCCTTCGAGGAGGCCACTCGTGTGCGACTCCTCCTGCAGCGACGCCGCGTCGATGACGCCGGGGAGCAGCCGCGCGACGGCGTCGATGAGGACCATCGCGGGAAGCTCGCCGCCGGTCACGACGTAGTCGCCGATGGACAGCTCCTCGTCGACGTCGGTCTCGATGACCCGTTCGTCCACGCCCTCGTAATGGCCGGCGACGAGCACGAGGTGCCCGAGCGACGCGAGGCGACGCGCGGTGGCCTCGTCGAACAGCCGGCCCTGCGCCGACAGGAGCACGACATGCCCGTCGCGGCCCTTCACCTCGCGGATCGCGGGGGCCAGTGGCTCGGGGGTGAAGACCATGCCGGCCCCGCCGCCGTACGGCACGTCGTCGACGGTCCGATGGCGATCGGACGCCCAGCCCCGCAGGTCGTGGATCACGAGCTCGAGGCGCTCCGCCGTCCGCGCGCGCGCGACGATGCTCTCGGCGAACGGGCTCTCGAACATCTTCGGGAAGAGGGTGAGGACGTCGATGCGCATCAGGCTTCCTCTTGCGGCGCGACGATGATCCGGCCGCCGTCGATGTCCACCTCGCGCACGACCGACGCGATCGCGGGCACGAGCAGCTCACCGCCGCGCTCGCGGCTCACGACGAGCACGTCGGTCTCGCCGGCGCGCAGGATGTCGCTGACGCTTCCGATCGGCTCGCCCGCCGGGGTCTCGGCGCGCAGCCCAACGAGGTCCGCCCACAGGTAGCTGCCCTTCGTCGCGCGGCGTGCCTCAGCCACCGCGACACGGAGGAACTTCCCGCGGAGCGGCTCGGCATCCAGTCGCGAGGCGTATCCGGCGAAGCCGACGATCGGCTCGTTGGGCGTGCCGCGGAGCGAGCGGATCGTGAGCGGACCGAGGTCGTCGCAGTCGAGCACCGCGCCCACGCGGAACCGGTCCGGCACATCGCTTCGGGGATCGACGCGGACCTCGCCTCGCACGCCATGCGGCGCCTTGATGACGCCGACGACGAGCCCGCTAGTCGATCTCGAGGTTGACCTTGGTCCCGTCACGTGTCGCCATGACCTTCAGCAGCGCGCGGATCGCCTTGGCGATGCGGCCCCCGCGGCCAATGACCTTCCCGACGTCGGCTTCGGCCACCTGCAGATGCAGCTTCAGGAAATCGCCGTCCTGCTCTTCCTTCACCACGACACCGCTCGGGTCATCGACGAGGGCTTTCGCGACGTGCTCGAGGAGCTCGGATTCCTTGCTCACCGCGCGACGGGCGGGACTTCGGCGTCCGGGATGCCGCTCCGCACGATGAGCGCGCGCGCGGTCGAGGTCGGCTTCGCGCCGTTCTTGATCCAGTGGCGCACGCGGTCGGTGTCCAGGACCAGGGCGCCCTCTTCGGTGCGTGGGTTGTAGTGGCCGAGGATCTCGATGAACTTGCCATCGCGCGGCGACCGCGAGTCCGCGACCACGACGCGATACGACGGGGCCTTCGTCTTGCCGGTACGCCGCAGGCGGATATGCACAGCCAAAGTCAGACGTTCCTCCGTGAAAGATGTGCGCGGGGAGAACAGAAGTATACCGGACGGCTCCCTAGATCGACATCGTCCGCGGTCGGGTGCTCCTGAGCAGCGCGTCGATCCGCTCGCGATGGCGGGCAGCGAGCGGGTCGCTCCAGAACGCCCGGGCCATGTCGAGCTGACCGCGCGCTTCCTCCGCGCGGCCATGCCGCATGAGGAACCGGGCGTACTGCTCGCGGGTCTCAGCCAAAGCATTTCCGATCCCGCTCGGCTCCATGAACCCGACCGCTTCACGGAACAAGCGGTCCGCCTCGGGCAGATCGCCGTCGGCCTCGCGGACCTCGGCGAGCGCGATGGCCGAAATGAAGCGAGACTCGAGGTCGCTTTCCATGGCGGTGGCCGTGGCGCCCTCCGCGTGGGTCCGGGCGGCGGCGATGTCACCGAGCCGCACGAGCGCCCGCGCGAGGCGGGCCTGCACTTCCGGGATCTGCCCACGCTGGCCGCGCCGCGTGAACAGATCCAGGGCTTCGGCCAGCACGTCGCGCGCGCCGGCATAGTCCCCCAGGTCAAGCATCGCTTCGCCTATCGCCCAGCCTGTGGACGCGATGAAGTTCGGCTGGCCGACCTCGCGGAACAGCGCCTGCCCTGTGTGCGCCTCGATGACGGCCGTGGCTGGATCGCCCTGCTGCTGCGCCCGGCTGGCGCGGGCCAAGTGCTCGATCGCGCGGAACCACTTCGACTTGTACGGGAGCGCGGCGATCGACTCGTCGACCAAGCTCGATGCCGCCGTGAGGTCGCCCTGGTACACGGCGGTCCGGCCGAGCCAGAACAAGATCAGACCGGTCCGCTTCGAACCGCTCCGCTTCACGTGCTCACGCGCCTCCGCCAGGAGGCGGCGCATCTCAACGAGCTCGGCGGCGTAGTAGTGGTTGAATGCCACTTCGAACATTGCCTGCGTGATGAGATCGGCGTCGCCCGTCTGGCGGGCTGCCTCGAGCGCTTGGTGGAGGATGGGCCGGACTGCCGCAGGTCCGGACTCGTCGACCAGCAGCCGCGCGCGGAGGGTCAGCAGCTCGGGGAGGACCTTGTTCGGCGCTGCGGCCGTTGCGAGCTCGATGGCCGCATCCACGTCCCCGGCCGCGGGACGTGCGCTGGCGAGCGCATCGCGGACGAGCACGATGCGTCCAGCGATCACGGCATTCTCGATCGGCGTCGCGCCGATCGCGTCGGCCACCGAGCGTGCTCGCTCGTAGAGATTGAGAGCAGCATGCGTGTCCTCTCGCTCGTATGCGCTCGCGGCGGCCTCGAGCAGGAGGTCGAGCGCGCGGCGGCCCAGATCCGCGGCGCCGGCAGGACGCAGCTCGCGCGCGAGCAGGAACGCCTGCTCGGCATGGAACGCGACGATGTCGGCGATCTCGTGGCGCCGGTCCCCGAGGCTCGACTCCAGCCAGCGACCGTATCGGTCGTGCAGCCGAGACCGCTCGGCCTTCGGCACGGTCGCGTACGCGACATCGCGGATGAGCACGTGTTTGA
>DASYVN010000007.1:0-3275 GCA_035937095.1 Candidatus Limnocylindria bacterium | reverse complement strand
CTGCCGAACGTCACCGCGCCGATCGTCGTCCTCGCGAGCGTCGGCATGGGCGCCGCGATTCTCGCGTCCGCAGGCCTGAGCTACGTCGGCCTCGGCGCCCAGCCGCCGACGCCGGAGTGGGGCTCGATGCTCGCTGAGGCCCGCAGCTACATGCGCGAAGCCTGGTGGCTCCCGGCGTTCCCCGGCGTGGCGATCATGCTGGTCGTGCTCGCCTTCAATCTCACCGGAGACGCGGTCCGCGAGCTCCTCGACCCGCGACTGCGTCGCCTGTGAGCGAGCTCTTCGCCCCGCTCGAGCATGCGCTGGCGGGCCTGCGGGGTCGCGCCGGGATCGTCCTGGCCGACGACGAGGGCCGCGAGCTGTTCGTCCGGGACCCCGACGGCCTGTACCTCGCGGCGAGCGTTATCAAGCTGCCCATCCTGATGACGCTCTACGCCGACGCCGCCGAGGGCCTGGTGTCGCTCGAGGAGCGGATCGCGATCGGTGACATCGTCGAGGGCTCCGGGGTATTGCGTCACCTCGGTGGAGTGGGCGATCTCCCGCTCCGCGATCACGCCGCGCTCATGACGATCGTCAGCGACAACACGGCGACGAACGCGGTCATCGACCGCCTTGGCATCGACCGCGTGAACGACCGCATGGCGGAGTGGGGCTGCCGGGGGTCACTGCTCAGCGCGCGGCTCTTCGACCGCGAGGCCGTCGCCCGTGGCGCGCGCAACGTGATGACCGCGCGCGAGACCGCGTCCCTCCTCCAGCGGCTGGTGCGCGGAGCGCTGATCGATCGCGCGACGAGCGATGCCGTGCTCGGCCTGCTGGCCCAGGCGACCGATGGCGGGCGGATCCGTCGCTACCTGCCGTACGACGCCTCGGTCGCGCACAAGCCCGGGACGCTCCGGGGCGTGCGCAACGATGTCGGCGTCGTGCGCGTCGATCGGCCGGTCATCGCGGTGGGGTTCGTCGGCGACCTCGCCGACGAGGCCGCCGGTGACGTCGTTCTTGGCCTGCTCGGCTGGGCCGCCTACCGGCTCGCCGGCGGGGGTGAGCAGGATCGACCACCGGCCGCGGCGCTCGGCGCGTGACCGGCCGAGCGGCCTTGACGCTCGTTACCCTGTCGCCGCCGCTGACCGGCGCTTCGTCTGCGCCTGTCCACCGTCACGTTCGACCAGGTCACTGGTGTTCACCACGACGATGGCGTTCGCGCTCTCGCCCCCGGAGCTGCCGGGCCGGCGGATCATCCTCGTCCTCGTCCGCTTCACGACAGTTCGACTGCGGTCGGGGAGTTCAGGATCGTGATGCGTTCGCTCGGGTCAGCGACTCGCGCGGCTCGGTCCGCGTGGCTGGCGAGCGCTCAGACCCATACCGGCTTGATGGAGGACGTCCGTCGTTGGCACCCGCGGCGGGCGCACCTCGCCGATCGTGGCGACGGACGGCGCGATCGCAGCTCGCGCAGCTCGCGCGGAACGTGACCGGGATGTCCCGGCCCTCGATCCGCCGGCAGGACGTCGAGCTGGTTTACGTCCTCGTGGTGGCCCCACCCAAGTGCGCTAGCGCAGACCGGGCCGACAGGACGTCGATCGTTTCAGCCGCGTCGCCGACGAACATCCGTCCGGGCGCGTGCGCGGCGAAGCCGACAGCGCCGCTCTCCTCGAGGATGACCTGCGGCGTCACGCCACAGGCCCAGAACACCGGGACCTCGGTGGCTCCGATGTCCACCGGATCGCCGAAGTCGGGATGCGCGAGGTCGGCGATGCCGATGGCCGAGGGGTCGCCGGCATGGACCGGCGCGCCGTGCGACCCGGGATAGCGCGCCGAGATCTCCCCCGCGCGTTCCACCAGCGCCCGCGGGATCGGGCGCATCGAGACGACCATCGGGCCGGCGAGGCGCGCGGTCGGAATGCAGCCGAGCGAGCTGCGGTACATCGGCACGGTCGTGCCTTGCTCGACATGCCGGAGCGGGATGTCGGCCGCCTGGAGCGCGCGCTCGAAGGTGAACGAGCACCCGAGCAGGAAGCCCACGGAGTCCTCGTCCCAGGCCTCCTGGAGATCGGTCGTCTCGCGGAAGGCGCCCTGCGCGAACACCCGGTAGCCGGGCAGGTCGGTGCGGAGATCGGCCCCGGGCGCGAGACGGCGCGGATCGGGCGAGCCGGCGGCGGTCACGTCGAGCAGCGGGCAGGGCCGCGGATTGCGGATGCAGAACTCGATGAACTCCTCGGCCCAGCCGGCCGGCAGGACGACGAGGTTCGCCTGGATGAAGCCCGGGAGCAGGCCGGCGGTCGTCCCGCGGAACGCGCCGCGCCGGACCGCGGCCCGGAACGCCGCGGGATCGGCGAAAACCGACGGGCCAGGTGCCCGGCGCTCGCTCACAGGCCGAGGTACGCCTGGCGGACGAGATCGCTCCCCAGCAGCTCGCGGCCCTGGCCGGTGAGGACGACCCGACCGGTCTGCAGGACGTAGGCCGAAGCCGCGATCTCGAGCGCCTCGCGGACGTTCTGCTCGACCAGCAGCACCGCCGTCCCAAGCGCGGGGAGCCGCTTGATCGCGTCGAACAGCTTCGCGACCAGGAGCGGGGCGATCCCGAGCGTCGGCTCGTCAAGGAGCAGGAGCTGCGGCGCGGACATCAGCGCGCGGCCGATCGCGAGCATCTGCTGCTCGCCACCGGAGAGCGTCCCGGCGCGCTGGGTCTCGCGGTCCCGGAGGATCGGGAACAGCTCGACGACCCGGGCCTTCGTCCGCTCGAACGTCTGGCGATCGCCCACGATGTAGCCGCCGAGGCGCAGGTTCTCGGCGACGGTGAGCCGGGCGAAGATACGCCGTCCCTCGGGCACGTGGGCGATGCCCAGCCGCACGATGTCGTGCGCCCGTCGGCGCTCGACCGCGGTCCCGTTCACCCGCACGCTCCCGGCGCTCGGGCGGACGATCCCCGAGATCGCGCGGAGCAGCGTCGTCTTGCCGGCGCCGTTCGCGCCGACGACCACGGTGATCGCCTCCGCGGCCACCGTGAGCGACACGTCGTGCAGCACCGGGACCCCGCCGTAGCCGGCGGCGAGTGCCTGCACCTCGAGCAGCGCGCTCATCCCTGCGCGAACCGGGGGCCGAGGTAGGCGGCGATGACGACGGGATCGCGGGCGAGCTGCTGCGGCGGCCCCTCGGCGATCTTCCGTCCCTGCTGGAGCACGATGACCGTCTCGGCGAGCGGCATGACGACCTCGAGGACGTGTTCCACCAGGACGATCGTCAGCCCGCGCTCGCGGAGGCGCCGCACGAGCGCGACGGCG
>DASYVN010000006.1:0-11218 GCA_035937095.1 Candidatus Limnocylindria bacterium | reverse complement strand
GCTCAGCGACTACTGCCGGATCCCGTGTGAGACCGCGCAGCTCCCGGAGCTGAAGCGCGGCGCCACGTGGACCGCCGACCGGCTCCGCAAGGCCGGGGCGAAGATCGAGATCATCGAGAAGTCGGGCGTCGCGCCCCTGGTCGTTGGCGAGATGGGCACCGGGACGCGCACGCTCATCTGCGTCCAGCACTACGACGTGCAGCCGGCCGCGCCGCTCGACCTCTGGACCACGCCGCCATACGAGCCCGCGATCCGCGACAACAAACTGTTCGCCCGCGGGGTCTCGGACAACAAGGGCCAGTTCCTCATCCGCGTGCAGGCGGCCGAGGCATACCAGGACGCGATCGGCCCGCTGCCGATCAAGCTCCGCTTCCTCGTCGAAGGCGAGGAGGAGTCATCGAGCCGGCACTTCAACGCGATGCTGCAAGAGCGGCCGGACCTCACCGCGGGCGACGGGTCGCTGCAGGAGGGCGGCGGGCTGGACGCCCAGGACCGGCCGACGCTCATCTGCGGCGTGCGCGGGATCTTGTACGTCGAGCTCTCGGTGCGGACCCTCAACTACGACGCCCATTCGGGCGGCGCGTCGCTGTACGAGAACGCGGCGTGGCGGCTGGTCGAGGCGCTCGCCACGCTGCGCAAGGCCGACGGCACGGTGACCATCGACGGGTTCTACGACGACGTCCACAAGCCGACCGAGAAGCAGCTCGCGCATCTGAAGATGGTCCCGTTCGAGGAAGCGAAGCTGAAAGCGATCTACGGCGCGAAGCGCTTCGTCGGCGGCAGGGCCGGCGCCGACGCCCAGGTCGCACAGCTCTTCGCCCCGACCTGCAACATCGCGGGCATCTGGTCAGGGTGGACCGGCGACGACGCGAAGACCATCACCCCGGCCGAAGCGCACGTGAAGATCGACATGCGCCTCGTCCCGGATCAGGACCCGGACAAGATCGAACGCCAGCTGCGGGCGCATCTCGACAAGCGCGGCTTCGACGACATCGTGATCAAGAACTGGGGCAGCGAGCATCCGTACTGGGGACCGGTTGACGCGCCGATCGTCGATGCCGCCGAGCGCGCGTCGACGGCCGTGTACGGGTCCAAGCCGCTCCGGCTCTTCTCGAGCCCCGGCACCGCCCCGCAGTACCAGGTCTGCAACCCGCACAAGCTGCCGATGGTGGCGATCGGGTACAGCCATCCCGACTCGCGGGTCCACGCGCCCGACGAGAACGTGCGGCTCGATCTCATGCCGAAGGCCGCCATGGTGCTGGGCCGCTTCTTCGATGAGTTCAGCCGGACGTAGGATCCGCGTGACGGACGTGATCGTCATCGGGCTCGGCGCCGACGGCAGCGCGGCCGCTGCGCACCTCGCGAGCCGCGGTACCAGCGTGCTCGGGATCGAGGCGTTCGCCCGCGGCCACACGAATGGATCGTCCGGCGGGCTCACGCGCGTCATCCGGCTCGCGTATTACGAGCATCCCGATTACGTGCCGCTGCTGACGCGCGCGTGGCAGCTCTGGCGCGAGCTCGAGGGCGCGACGGGCGAACAGTTGCTCCAGCAGACCGGCGGCGTGTACGCCGGACCGCGCGACGGAGAGCTCGTCGGCGGCTCGCTGCGCAGCGCGCGCGAGCATGGGCTCGAACACGAGCTTCTCGATCCGGTCGCACTCCACGCGCGGCTACCGCTGTTCCAGTTCGACGCGGACTGGTGGGGTCTCGCGGAAGCCACCGCGGGCTATCTATTACCGGACAAGGCGATCGCGGCGCATCTCGCCCTGGCCGAGCGCCACGGCGCCGACCTCCGCTTCGAGGAGCGCGTGCGCTCGTGGGAGCGGGATGGCGAGGGCGTGCGCGTCACGACCGATCGCGGGTCATACGGTGCGGCGAAGCTCGTGATCGCCGCGGGCGCCTGGAACCCGCGGCTGCTGCCGGCCATCGCGCCGCTCCTGCAGGTGAAACGGGTGCCCTTGTTCTGGTTCGAGCCCGTCGGGGCGCGCGACGCGCTCGCGAAGCTGCCCGTCTACATCGTCGACTCCGGCCTCGGCCATGGCTGCTACGGCTTCCCCTACCTGGCCGATCAGGGCCTGAAGATCGCGACCCACGGTGCGGGCACGCCGACCGATCCGGACACCGTCGACCGCGAGGCTCACCCCGAGGACGAGGCCCCGATCCGAGCGTTCATCAAGGAGCGCCTGCCCGTCGCCGACGGCCCGGTGCGGATGACGAAGATCTGCCTGTACACGGTGACGCCGGATGAGCACTTCATCGTCGATGTCGACGGACCGGTGGCCTACGCTTCGGCATGCTCCGGCCACGGCTTCAAGTTCGCGAGCGTCATGGGCGAGGTGCTCGCCGACCTCGCGCTCGATGGCAGGACGCGCCATCCGATCGGATTCCTGTCCGCGTCGCGGTTCGCGGCGGCACACCCATGAGGATGGGCCGCACCGAGATGATCGTCCGCCTCGTGGTGATCGCCGCGCTGTTGGTCTTCGTCTACTACGCCCTGTTCACCGGAGGCGGGCTCAATCGCTAACGGACGTCGATGATCCAGAAGGCTCCCTGGTCGTCGATCCACGTCGTGCCGTCGATCACCGGTCGCAGGTTCAGCCGGTAGACCCCGCGCGACATCGGGCGCCCGCACCCTGAAGCGGAACTCCGCGATGTCACGCGGGCGCGGGGTACGTCGGTACTTCGGCCGCGTTGATTACGCCGCTTTGCGTCTCCCGCGCCGGCCGATCGCCGCGTCGAGCCGCTTCTCGAGCTTCGTCACTTCGACGTCCAGCTGCTTCGCGAGCTCGACGGCCTGCCTCGTCGGCCCCGCGTCGGCGGATCCGATGGAGCCGATGAGCGCGGCGATCTTGTGATTCAGCCGTACGCCGAAGTTGAGCGTGTCCTGCCGGCTCTTCGCCTTCGGCTGCATGAGCTGGCTCTCGATGGCATCGAGCGTCCGCTTCGTCGCGGCGGCCGCGCGCGGATCCTTCCGCGCTTCGCGCAAGCGGTTCACGGCCCTGTGGTCGCGGTCCAGCAGGTCGCGCAGCTTGGCACGGAGCGCGAACTGCGCATCGAGCTCCGTTTGCGTGGCCGGGATCCGCGGGTCCTTGCGGATCTCGAATGACGCTTCGCTCTTCTCGCCGTCGACGTCGAGACGCACGCGGTACGTGCCCGGAGCAGCGACGGCGCCCTTGAGGGCGCCTTCGAGCTGGTCCATGACCAGAGGCTCGTCGTCGATCTTCGCCGCGTCGAGATAGCGCATGTCCCATGCGAAGCGGTTCATGCCCGGCTCGACCGGCACGCGCGGCTCCTTATCCTTCGGATCCGCGTCCGGCGGCCGCTGCGTGTACGAGCGGATCGTCCGGCCGCGCGCGTCCAGGAACGTGAGGGTGATGTTCTTCGGCGCGCCGCGCAGGAAGTACGTGACGATCACGCCGTCGGGTGGGTTCTTGCCGGCGTCCAGATTGGTCTCGATCTTCTCGCCGTTCGGCCGCTCCTCGACGATCGAGGTGAAGATGCTCCCGCCCGGGTGGCGATAGTTCTTCATCGGCGCGAGCTCGCTCTTCGACGAGAAGCCCCCGTAGGTCTTGTACCGGATGGTCGGGCGCGGCGTGAACAGGCGCGTCTTCCCGGTCGCCCGCTTGCGTGCGAGCTCGCGCACCGGGGAGAGATCGTCGAACACCCAGAACGACCGGCCGTGGGTCGCGAGCGCGAGGTCGCCGTCCGTGACGATGAGGTCGTGGATCGGCACGACCGGCAGGCTCCGGCCGCGCCAGCGCTGCCAGCGCGCGCCGCCATCGAGCGAAACGTACAGACCGACCTCGGTACCCGCGTAGAGGAGGCCGGGGACCTCGGGGTCCTCCCGCACGGCTCGGACGAAGGTGTCTGCCGGGATCCCCGCGGTGATCTTCGACCACGACTTCCCGAAGTTCTCGGTCTTGTAGATGTACGGCCGGAAGTCGTCGTGCTTGTAACGGTTGGCGGCGACGTACGCCGTGCCGGCATCGTGCTGACCAGGCTCGATGAGGCTGATGAGCGTCTGGGCCGTGATGATCCGCGGCGTGACGTTCGTCCACTTCTTCCCGTTGTCGCGGGACACGTGGATGAGCCCATCGTCGCTCCCGGCCCAGAGCACGCCCGGCTCGAGCGCCGATTCGGCGAAGGCGAAGACGGTCGCGTGGTACTCGGCGCCAGTCTGGTCGAGGGTGATCGGTCCGCCGGAGTCACCGGTGGTGCGCGGGTCGTTGCGGGTCAGATCCGGGCTGATGCGGTCCCACGTCGAGCCTTCGTCCTGCGTCCGATGCACGTACTGCGACGCGGTGTACAGAACGTTCGGGTCATGCGGCGAGAGCGCGACCGGCGCGGTCCAGTTGAAGCGGTACTTGATGTGCTTCGCCGGGATGCCCGAAGACGCTTCGGGCCACACGTTGATCGTGCGGATCTGGCCGCTGCGCCGGTCGTAGCGCGTGAGGAGGCCGGCGTGGTCCGCGGCGAAGACGACGTTCGGATCGTCCGCGCGCACCGCGATGTGCCCGGCCTCGCCTCCGCCGATCTCGTAGCAGTCCTGCCACAGGATCCCGGAGAGCGCGGATCGCGTCGGCGACGAGATGGACGAGTTGTCCTGCTGCGCCGCGTACAAGCGATACGGGGTCTGGGTGTCCGCGGTGATGTGGTAGTACTCGGCCGTCGGCTGGTTGTAGAGCGACGACCACGACGCGCCGCCGTTGAACGAGATCGTCGCGCCCCCGTCGTTTCCCTCGATGATCCGCTGGGGATCCGTTGGATCGATCCACATGTCGTGGTTGTCGCCATGCGGGATCGTCTGCCGCACGAAGGTCGTCCCCGCGTCGCTCGAGCGGTACGCATCGACGTTGAGTACCCAGACCGTCTCGGCGTCCTGCGGGTCGGCGAAGATGTGCGTGTAGTACCAGGCGCGCTGGCGCAGCTCGCGGTCCTCGGAGCCCTTCGACCAGCTCTGCCCGCCGTCCTCGGACCGGAACACGCCGCCGTCGGTCGCCTCGATGAGCGCGAAGACGCGCTCCGGACGCGCCGGCGAGACCGCGACGGAGATCTTCCCGAGCACGCCCTTCGGCAGGCCACGGTTGCGCGAGCTCTCGGTCCAGCTGTCGCCGCCGTCGGTGGACTTGAAGAGGCCGCTGCCCTCACCGCCGCTGATCAGCTGGTGAGGCCGGCGGATGGCCTCCCAGAGCGAGGCGTAGACGATCCGCGGGTTCGTCGGGTCGATGCTGATGTCGATGCCGCCGGCCTTCGTGCCGCGCGACAGCACCTTCTTCCAGGTCCTGCCGCCGTCGCGGGTGCGGAAGATCCCGCGCTCGGGGTTCGGCCCGTGCGCGTGGCCGAGCGCCGCGACGTACGCGGTGTCGGGATCCTGCGGATGCACGCGGACCTTGCCGATGTTCCGGGTGTTCTCGAGGCCCAGGTGGGACCACGTCTTGCCGCCGTCGGTCGAGCGATAGACGCCATCGCCGTGGGAGACGTTGCCGCGGATGCAGGCCTCGCCCATCCCCGCGTAGACGACATTCGGGTCCGATGCCGCGACCGCGATCGCGCCGACCGACGCGCGCTTGAAGAAGCCGTCGCTCACGTTGCGCCAGTAGAGGCCGCCGTCGGTGGTCTTCCACACGCCGCCGCCGCACGAGCCGAAATAGAACGTGTTGCGGTCGCGCGGATCGCCGGCCACCGCCTCGACGCGACCGCCGCGGAACGGTCCGAGCTGCCGCCACTCCAGTCCATCAAGTGAGGCTCCGGTCTGCGCGCTAGAGCGTGGCGGCATGGTCGTCCCTCCCCAGCTAGGCTGCATGGGGACCATAGCGAAACGGGCGGCCGGAGGTTTTCAGGTGGACTGGTTCGAGCAGCTGACGGGACTTGACCCCGACGCGAGCAGCGGCACGTTCGAGGCGATGCTCGCCGCGGTCGTCGGTGCGATCATCATCGCCGCTGCCTGGGTCATCGTCTCGCGCCGCAACGCTCGCACCGCCCGCTAGCCGCGCTGCGCCTCGCATCCGTAATTGGATGCGAGGCCGGCCCTTGACGACCGAACGGGTGTTCCATATCGTTTGGGGACGTGAGAACAGGTGTTCGGTTCCCTGCGCGGACCAGCCTGGAGCAGATCCTCGACGTCTTCGAGCGCGATCCCGAATTCCTGAGCCAGGTCACCCATTGGGAGCGCCTGCCGGCGAAAGCCCCACGCTACGCGCCATTCCCCGAGTGGCTCGACCCGCGCATCGCCCGAAGCCTCCGCGCGCGGAGCATCGAGGCCCTCTACTCGCATCAGGCCGCGGCGCTCGATATCGCGCATCAGAAGAAGCACGTCGTCGTCGTCACGCCGACGGCCTCGGGCAAGACCCTCTGCTACGACCTCCCGGTCCTCGACGCCATCGCGAAGGATCCATCAGCGCGCGCGCTGTACCTGTTCCCGACGAAGGCGCTCGCGCAGGACCAGCTCGCTGAGCTCGAGCGTCTCTCGACCGAGATGGAGATCGAGCTCAAGACCTTCACCTACGACGGCGACACGCCACCGCAGGCCCGCGCGGCCATCCGCTCGGCCGGGCACGTCGTCATCACGAACCCGGACATGCTGCACACCGGGATCCTCCCCCACCACACGAAGTGGGTGAAGCTGTTCGAGAACCTCCAGTACGTGGTGCTCGACGAGCTCCACACGTACCGCGGCGTCTTCGGCAGCAACGTCGCGAACGTGCTCCGCCGGCTGCGCCGGATCTGCGCGTTCTACGGCTCGCACCCCACGTTCATCCTCACGTCCGCAACGATCGCCAACCCCGAGGAGCTCGCGCGCCGGCACGTCGAGGACGACGTCGTGCTCATCGACCAGTCGGGCGCGCCCAATGGTGAGAAGGTGGTCGCGTTCATCCAACCGCCCGTCGTGAACGCCGGCCTCGGGATCCGTCGCAGCGCGCTGCTCGTGGGCCGCGACATCGCGGCGACGCTGCTCGCGTCCGGGATCCAGACGATCGCCTTCACGAGGTCGCGGGTGCAGACCGAGCTCCTGCTCACCTACCTGCGCGCGCGATTCCCGCAGCCGCAGTGGCCCCCGGATCTCATCCGCGGGTACCGCGGCGGCTATCTCCCGTCGGAGCGCCGCGCCATCGAGCGCGGGCTGCGCGACGGCTCGGTGCGCGGCGTCGTCTCGACGAACGCGCTCGAGCTCGGCATCGACATCGGCGCCCTGCAGGCGGCGGTGCTCGTGGGCTACCCCGGCACGGTCGCGTCGACCTGGCAGCAGATCGGCCGTGCCGGGCGCCGCGAGGATCTGTCCGTCGCATTCGTCGTCGCCACGAGCTCGCCGACGGATCAATACATCGTCCAGCACCCCGAGTTCGTCCTCGGCCGCTCGCCCGAGGCCGGCCTGGTGAACCCGGACAACCTGCACGTCCTGGTCGAGCACATCAAATGCGCCGCGTTCGAGCTGCCCTTCGACCGCGCGGAACGATTCGGGACCGAGGACACGCTCGGCGTCCTGAGTTATCTGGACGAGCACGGGATCCTCCACGAGTCGGAAGGCCGCTACCACTGGTCGGATCAGGCATTCCCGGCCGAGGCGATGTCGCTCCGCACGGCGAGCAACGACAACGTGGTGATCATCGACACGACCAACGGCCGCACCCACATCATCGGCGAGGTCGACCGCTTCGCGGCACCGGTGCTCGTGCACGAGCAGGCCATCTACCTCCACGAATCCAAGCAGTTCCAGGTCGAAAAGCTCGACTGGGAGAACGCGAAGGCGTACGTGCGCGAGGTCAAGGTCGATTACTACACCGACGCCGGTCTCGCGGTGCGCATTCGCGTGCTCGCCGAGTTCGCGAGCGCGACCGAGAAAGCGACGCGCGCGCATGGCGAGGTGCTCGTGTCGGCGCTCGCGACCGTGTACAAGAAGCTCACCCTCTATACCCACGAGAACGTCGGCTGGGGCAAGATCCATCTCCCCGAGCAGGAGCTGCAGACCACGTCCTTCTGGCTCTCGCTCCCGGATGCGGTGACCCGCACCTGGCCGAAGGAGCGGGTCGAGGTCGCGCTTGCGGGGCTCGGCAACCTGCTGCACGCGCTCGCGCCGTTGTTCCTGATGTGCGACCCGCACGACCTCGGGCTCGCCGTCGAGGTGCGGTCGCCGCACACGTCGCTACCGACGATCTACCTGTTCGACATGACGCCCGGTGGCGTCGGCTTCTCGGAGCGGCTGTTCCGCTCGACTGAGCCGCTCCTCGAGCGCGCCCGCGAGCACCTCGCCGCGTGCCCGTGCGCAGAGGGGTGCCCGAGCTGTGTCGGTCCGGCGTACGCGCTCGGCGCGAAGGTCAAGGTCGGGGTCGCGGAGCTGCTGCGGCAGCTCTCGTGAGAGACCTCCGCGCGCGGCTGGACACCCTGCCGCTCGCGCGGGTCGTACGGCCCGCACGCGAAGCGCGCGCCGAAGGCGACCCAGGCTTCGACGTCCGCGAGCAGCGCATCGAGCTTGCGACCCTTGGCCTCACCGTCGTCGCGCAGAGCGAACCGGACCCGCGCGTCGTCACGCATCTCGGCCTCAAGGGTGCGTCGCCGTCGCGGTGGGAGGACATCGTGTTCCTCGACACCGAGACGACAGGGCTCATGGGCGGCACCGGCACGTACGTCTTCCTGCTCGGGACCGCGTACATCCGCGACGGCGAGCTCGTGCTGCGGCAGCACCTGCTCCACGACCTCGGCGCGGAGGCGGCGTTCGTGCGCGCGCTCCGTGAGGAGCTCGCGCCGTTCCGGGCCTGCGCCTCCTACAACGGGAAGTGCTTCGACCTGCCGCTGCTGCGCACGCGCTTCGTGATGACCCTGCGGTCGGACCTCAGCGTGGACGAGTCGCACCTCGATCTCCTGCATCCCGCGCGGCGGCTGTGGCGTGACCGGTTCGGCTCGACGTCGCTTCGGCAGCTGGAGGATTCGGTGCTCGACGTCGTGCGCGAGGACGACATCTCGGGCGCGCTCATCCCCGAGCACTACTTCCGCTGGCTCGCGCTCCGCGAGCCGCGGCTCATCGAGCCGATCCTGAACCACAACGCGAGGGACATCGTGTCGCTGGTGCGGATCACCGACCGCGTCGCCCAGGCCGTGATCGACGCGCGCGCGGGTCGCGCGCCGGACCACGCGCCGGCCGCGTTCGCGCTCGCGAAGGCCTTCGAGCGCGCGGGCGAGGGCGAGATCGCGTATCTCTGCTACGAGAGCGCGTACGCGGACGCCGACAGTGAGCTCCGGATCCGCATCGCGCTTCGGTACGCGAAGGCCCTCGAGGCCCGCGGGCACGTCGAGCGCGCGCTCAAGGTGGTCGAGCTGCTGCTCGAGCTCAGTCTCGGCACGCCGCGCTGGCGGGCGCAGGCCGAGGCGCGGGTCCGCCGGCTCGCGCGCATCATGGCGAAGCGATGCGCGCCCTCGAAGACCTCGGCTTCGCGGCCGAGGCCATCCGCCGCCGGGAGCTTTCCAGCGCTGAGCTGATCGAGGACTGCCTCGATCGGTACCGCGCGACGGAGCCGAAGCTGCACGCCTTCGCATGGCTCGACGAGGATCGAGCCCGCCGGCTGGCTCGCGAGCGAGACGCCGTTCGATCCGATGGGTCGCCGCGTGGGCTGCTCCACGGCGTCCCGATCGGGGTGAAGGACATCTTCGACACCGCCGGGATCCCCACGGAGCACGGCTCGAAGCTGTTCGCCGGCCGCGTGCCCGAGCGCTCGTCCGACGCGGTGCGCGCGCTCGAGGCGGCCGGCGCGATCGTCGTCGGCAAGACCGTCACCGCGGAGCTCGCGTTCCTCACCCCTGGGCCCACGCGCAATCCGTACGACCTCGGCCGCACGCCGGGCGGATCGTCGATGGGCTCAGCGGCCGCGGTCGCGGCCGGCGTGATCCCCGGCGCGATCGGCAGCCAGACGAATGGCTCGACGATCCGGCCCGGCGCGTTCTCCGGCGTGGTCGGGTTCAAGCCGACCGGCGGCCGGCTCTCCACTGCCGGCACGCTCGAATTCTCGAAGACGCTCGATCAGGTCGGAGCGTTCGCCGGCGATGTCGCCTCGGTCGCGCGGCTCGCGGCGGCCCTGGGCGGGGACGCGCTCGATGAGTGGTGGTCCGGACCGAATGCGCGCGCGCCCCGCCTCGCCGCGGTCCGCACCGCGGACTGGGACGCGGCCGACCAGGCGATGCAGCTGCGGTTCCAGGCGGACGTCGACGAGCTCGCGAGCACGGGCGGGCCGATCGAATGGCCGGCGTTGCCGGAAGGACTCGATGAGGCGCCCGCGCTCATCCAGACAGTGATGGCCTACGAGTCCGCGCGCACCCTCGGTTCGCTCGCGGAGGCGCGTCCGCAGGATGTGAGCCAGAAGGCTCGCGCGTTCTTCGCGCAGGGCCGCAAGATCTCGACCGAGGAGTACGAGCGCGCGATCCACGAGCGGCTGCGACTCATCGCCAGGTTCAATGAGTGGGCGGCGCCGTACGACGCCATCCTCACCATCCCCGCGACGGGCGAAGCGCCGGGACCCGAGACGACCGGCGACCCGCGGTTCTGCTCGCGCTGGACGTTCGTCGGTGCGCCCGCGCTCGTGATCCCGACGGGCCTCGGCCCATCAGGACTACCCCTGGGCCTGCAACTCGTCGGTGCGCGCGGGTCCGATAGACGGCTGCTCGCCGCGGCCGCGTGGGCCGAATCGCTGCTTCCCGCACCACCCGCGCCCGCCCTCGTCGCCCGCTAGCGGGCCCAGGTCTCCTTCAGCACGCGAAGCGCATTGCTGCCCGCGATCTTGCGCACGTCGGTGTCGCTGTATCCGTGCTTCACGAGCCAGCGGATCCCATTGCGCATCGCTTCGCCCGGGTTCTCCATGCCCTTCACGTACGGCACCTCGCTGAACGTGACGCCCTCGTTGATCCGGCCGGTCGAAAGCTGCACGGCGAACGCGTGGTGGAGCGCGACGTGATCGCCGAACAGGGTGTCGGGTCCCAGCGCGACGTGGTCGACGCCGACCATCTCGACGCAGTACGCCACGTGCTCCATGACCGACTCGACCGAATGCGCGGGGTGCTTCTTCGTCAGCGTCGTGTGGGGCGCCGCCTCGATGCCGATGACCCCGCCGCGTTCGGCGCAGGCCTTGATGACAGCATCGGGCTTCATCCGCGGCGTGTTCCAGAGGGTTCGCGCGCCGGCATGGGTGATGAAGATCGGCTTGGCGCTCGAGTTGATGGTGTCGAGCGAGGTCTG
>DASYVN010000005.1:0-10465 GCA_035937095.1 Candidatus Limnocylindria bacterium | reverse complement strand
ACACGATGTGATCCGCGTCACGGCGCTGTGGTATGACTGTCGAGTGACCCGGCGGATCGCGTTGCTCTTCGTCCTCCTGCTCGTCGTGACCGGCTGCCAGTCCACCCCGGAGCCGTCACCGTCGCCATCCGTATCGGCAGTGGTCGTGCCGGCGACCAGCGTTCCGACGACGTCGCTGTCGGCGAAGATCCCGCTCGGTGGCACGCTCCGCGCGGCGCTGTCAGACCCGATCGGATCGCTCGATCCGCAGACCGCGGATGCGAACCCCCTGGTGGTGGGGCAGATCTTCGAAGGTCTGGTCGCCCGCGGGCCGAACGGCGTGATCGCGGCGCTCGCGACGAAATGGCTCGTCGGTGCCGACGGCCGGGCCTGGACGTTCACCCTGCGCGACGGCGTGTTCTTCCATGACGGAACGGCACTGGATGGCGGGGCCGTGGCCAAGAGCCTGACCCGCGCGAGCGACCCGCTCATCGAGAAGGTCGCGGCGACCGACGCGCGCACCGTTGTCATCACCACGCGGGCGCCCTACGGCCCGTTCCTCAGCGCGGTCGCGACCCCGCCGTACGCGATCGTCTCGCCGGCCTCGCGCACGTCGGGCACCGGTCCATTCCGCGTCCCGACGGGCGGCCAAGGCGCTCGTCCTTTGGTGCTCGAGCGGAACGATCGCTACTGGCGCAGCGACGCGAACGGGCAGAAGCTCCCGTACCTCGACACGCTGAGCTTCACGGCGATCGCCGACCCCGGCACCCGGCTCGCCTCGATCCGCGCCGGCAACGTCGATCTCATCCAAGAACTCGCCATCGGGGACATCGGCGCGATCCGGACCGATCCGAGCCTGCAGCTCGTGACGCGTCCGGACACGCTGGTGCTGTACCTCGGTCTGGATCTGTCGCAGCCGCCAACGGACGACCTGCGCGTCCGCCAGGCGATCGCGCTGTCGCTCAACCCGCGTGGCCTCGTCGATCGGCTCTACAGCGGCGTCGCCACTCCCGCGTCGCAGCTCCCGCCGCCGGCGATGCTCGGCTACGACGACTCGGTGACCGAGTTCGCGAAGGCCGATGTCGCCGTCGCGAAGAAGCTCCTCGCCGACTCCGGGCACCCGACACTCGTCGTCGACCTCTGGTACGTCCTCGGAGGCAGCGTGACCGTGCCGGACATGCGCCGGGTCGCCGAGGCCGTCGCGACGGACCTCGCCGCGGCCGGCATCAATGCCGAGCCGAAGACCATCGACCCGATCACCTTCTCGGTCAGCGTCCGCGAGAACCGCTATCCGATGTGGATCGGACTCGCCACGACCGCCGTCTTCGATCCGGATGAGATCCTCGGTACGGCCTTCATCCCGCCGGTCCTGAACGGGCAGGACCAGCCGACCGAGGCCGGCGGCTGGATCAACAAGGAGGCCGCCGGGCTGTTGCGCAAGGCCGAGAGCGAACCCGACCAGTCGAAGCGTTCGGAGTTGTACAAGCAGGTCTCGAAGATCGTCCAGCGCGAGATCCCGCGGATCCCGCTGGCGTGGAGCGCGCCACCCGCGGCCGCCACGAAGAGGGTCGTGAACGCGCACGGCTCGCTCTTCGCGGCCGTTGCGATCGGGAAGTAGCGACGCCTCATTCGCCGGAGGCGAAGCACGCGTCGCGTACGCTTTCACGGTGATGATGCGGGGCGGCGGAGGCGGTCCCGGCGCGCACGGGTTCGTCATGATGGGCGGCGGCGGCCAACCAAAGAAGCGACCGTCGGTCTCGATGTACCGCCGGCTGCTGCGCTTCGTGCGCCCGTATCGGTGGAACCTGGCGCTGGCCGCGGCACTGCTCGTCCTTTCGACCATCCTCGGTCTGGCCTGGCCGCAGGTCGTCCTCCGCGTGCTCGACCTCGGCCTGAAGGACGCGGCGCTGCTGGATACCTTGGCGCTCGGGCTCATCGCCGTGCTCCTCGTTCGCGCCGCAATCGACGGCGTCCGCGGGTACGTCATGACGTGGACCGGCGAGCGCGTGATCTTCGATCTGCGGATGGAGATCGTCCGGCACCTGCAGTCCCTATCGCTCTCGTTCTTCACCCGGCGCAAGACCGGCGAGCTCATGTCCCACGTCACCAGCGACGCGACCCTCGTTCACGGCGTGATCACCCAGACCATCATCTCCGTGCTCGGCCAGGTCATGACCCTGGTGGGCGGTCTGGTGGTCATCTTCCTGATGAACTGGCGGCTCGCGATCCTCACGCTCGTCGTGGCGCCGCCGATCGGGCTCCTCGGTCAGTTCCTCGGCCGCCGGATCCGCACGATCTCGCGTGAGGCCCAGGATGCGCAGGGCGAGGCCGTCGGCGTGCTGCAGGAGGCGATCGCCGAGGTCCGCACGGTCCAAGCGTTCACCCGAGAGGAATACGAGTCCGAGCGGTTCCGGACGAAGCTGCTGGTGACGCTCGCCAAAGTCCTCGAGCGCGCCCGCCTCTCGTCGACGTTGTTCCCGCTCATCGGATTCCTCGGATTCGCCGCCTCGATCGTCGTGCTCTGGTACGGCGGCCACCAGGTGATCCGCGGCGAAGCGACCATCGGACAGCTCGTCGCCTTCCTCCTGTACGCGGGCATGGTGGCGGGCCCGGTGGGCGCGCTCGCGTCGCAGTGGACCCAGGTCCAGGAGGCCTTCGGCGCGGCGGACCGGATCTTCGCGCTCCTCGACACCGCGCCCGAGATCCAGGACCGGCCCGGCGCCACGGCGCTTTCGGCGGCCGCCGGTCGCATTGCCTTCGAGGGCGTCTCCTTCCGATACGCCCAGAGCCCGACGATGCCGATCGTGCTGGAGGACGTGTCGACGATCTTCGAGGCGGGGAAGACGACGGCGCTCGTCGGACCGTCCGGCGCGGGGAAGACCACGCTCGTCAGTCTCGTCGCGCGGTTCTACGACCCGACCGCGGGCCGCATCACGTTCGACGGACACGACCTGCGCGATCTCACCGTGCATTCCGTACGCGAGCAGATCGCGGTCGTGCCGCAGGAGCCGATCCTCTTCGCGACCACCGTCGCGGACAACATCCGCTACGGCCGCCTCGACGCGACCGAGGCGCAATTGCGGGCCGCGGCGGAAGCCGCCAACGCGACCGAGTTCATCGAGCGGCTCCCCGAGCGGTACGACACGATCGTCGGCGAGCGCGGCGTGAAGCTTTCGGTCGGCCAGCGGCAGCGCATCGCGATCGCGCGCGCACTGCTGCGGGACTCACCGGTGCTCCTGCTCGACGAGGCGACGTCATCGCTCGACAACGAGAGCGAATACCTCGTGCAGGAGGCGCTCGCGCGGCTGATGCTCGGCCGCACGACGATCGTCATCGCGCACCGGCTCACGACCGTCGAGCGCGCCGACCGGATCGTCGTGCTCGAGCGGGGTCGCATCGTCGAGGATGGGAGCCACCAGTCGCTCATGGCGGCGAACGCCCTGTACTGGCGCCTCTACACGCGCGCCTTCAGGGACGACAAGCCCGCTAACACGCCGCCGGCCGACGATCTACCGATAGTGGTCGGGATGGATCCAGGGGGCCAGGCTCATCGCGACAAGGTCGGCGAACGCGTCGGTGCGTGACACCGCACCGTCGGTGAGCAAGCCGATCGCGCCGCTCGCGGTCTTGCTGTCCGTCACGCCGAAGAGCTCGTCGACGAGCGATCCGAGCTCGACGCCGTCGCGCAGGCGCGGGGCGAGCGACGGGGGCAACAGCATCCGCAGCCCGCTCGCGTACCCCTCGCGCCCCGCGGGATCGATGGCCGCGACCCACGACAGCAGCCAGACCCGGTCCCCGTCCAGCTCGACGCCGCCCTCGAGCCCGAACGCGATATCCGCGCCGCTCGCGCTCAACGCCGTTCGCGCGCGTTCCAGCGCGCCGGCCCGGGTCGCGACATCGCCGAACGGCTGGTGGCCGACGCCGGACCGCACGGCGAGCGGGATCACGGCGCAGCCGGGCGCGAGCGACCCGAGCGCTTGGCGCACCGCGGCCACCTTCGCCGGATTCGTCGAGCCGATCGCCGCGCGGGCGAACCGAAGGGCCACTGGCCGAGCGTACGGACCTGCTGACGCTCCCGGAGGGCCCCTAGCCGCGACGAGCGGGGCGCGGTAGAATTCCGACTGTAGTGCTCGGAAATCCAACCACGCCCGCCGCATTCCATGTCTCGACCCGAGGCGAATACGGCATGCGGCTGATGGTCGATCTCGCGCGGCACTACGGCGGCGGGAGCGAGTCGCTCCACGCGGTCGCCGAACGTGAGCAACTTCCCGAGGCGTACCTCGAGCAGCTCGTCGCGATCCTGCGTAAGGCCGGTCTTGTGAACGGCAAGCGTGGCGCGGGTGGCGGGTACACGCTCGCGCGCGATCCCGCTGCCATCACCGCGGGCGATGTCGTTCGCGCGCTCGAAGGGCCGATCGAGCCGCAAGTCTGCACCGCTGAGGGCGATCCGGTCTTCAACTGCGTGCGGGAGCAGGGATGCGGCACGCGACTCGTCTGGCTCAAGCTCCAATCGACGATCGCGGCCGCGCTCGACGGCATGACGCTGGCCGAGCTGGCCCGGCAAACGCAGCAGCAGAACGTCACCGTCGCGCCCTAGGGCGCGTCGCAGGGGGAGACACAGTGTCGACGCTCGAGATCAATGGCCTCCACGTCAGCGTGGATGACAAGGAGATCCTTCGCGGGATCGATCTCGTCGTCAAGAGCGGCGAGGCCCACGCGATCATGGGCCCGAACGGGTCAGGGAAGAGCACGCTCTCGCTGGCGATCATGGGCCACCCGCGCTACAAAGTGACCAGCGGCAGGGTCCTCCTCGACGGCGCCGACGTCCTCTCGCTCCCGGTCGACGAGCGCGCCCGCAAGGGTCTGTTCCTCGCGTTCCAATACCCCTCGGCGATCCCGGGCGTCTCGGTCGCGAACTTCCTCCGCACGGCGATCAACGCGCGCCGCGCGACGCCGGGCGTCGAGAAGAAGAACGACCTGCCGATCCCGCAGTTCCGGAAGCTCCTCGCCGAGAAGATGCAGCTCCTGCAGGTCCCCGACGATTTCCTGAAGCGCGCCGTGAACGACGGGTTCTCGGGCGGTGAGAAGAAGCGGCTCGAGACGCTACAGATGCACATGTTCGCGCCGTCGTTCGCCATCCTCGACGAGACCGACTCGGGCCTCGACATCGACGCGCTGAAGACGATCGCCATCGGTATCGAGTCGCTGCGCGGCCCGGACATCGGGATCCTCCTCATCACGCACTACGAGCGGATCCTCCGCTACGTCCAGCCGGACTTCGTCCACGTGCTGGTCGAGGGCCGGATCGTCCGCACCGGCGGGCGCGAGCTCGCGGCCGAGCTCGAACGCAAGGGCTACGACTTCGTCCGCGAGGAGCTCTACAAGGAGCCCGTTACGGCGGGGACCCCCTAGTGGCCGTCACCGCTCCGCAGCAGACCAAGACACCGCTGGACGTCGAGCGGATCCGCGCTGACTTCCCGATCCTGTCGCGCGCCGCGCACGGCAAGGCGCTCGTCTACCTGGACAACGCGGCGACGAGCCAGAAGCCGCGGCAGGTCATCGACGCGATGTCGGCCGTCTACGAGGAGCACAACGCGAACATCCACCGGGGCGTCTATGAGTTCAGCGAGCGGACGACGGCCCTCTTCGAGGGAGCGCGCGAGAAGGTCGCGACGTTCATCAACGCGCCCCAGACGCGCGAGGTGATCTTCTGCCGCAACGCGACCGAGGGCCTGAACCTGATCATGCACTCCTGGGGACGCGAGCACATCGGCGCCGGCGACGTGATCGTCACGACGGTGCTCGAGCATCATTCGAACTTCGTGCCCTGGCAGCAGCTCGCCCAGCAGGTCGGCGCGACCCTCGTGGTCGTGGACATCGACGACGACGGCCGGCTGCGCCGCGAGCAGTTCACCGCGGCCATGGCGAAGCGGCCGAAGCTGGTCGCCATCACCCAGACGAGCAACGGCCTTGGGACGATCACCCCGGCGAAGGCCCTCACGGCCGAGGCGCACGCCGCGGGCGCGCTCGTCGTCATCGACGGGGCCCAGTCGGTGCCGCACTCCGCGGTGGACGTCCGCGACCTCGACTGCGATTTCCTGGCGTTCAGCGGCCACAAGATGCTGGCCCCGCCCGGCTCCGGTGTCGTGTGGGGCCGCGCTGCGATCCTGGAGCAGATGCGGCCGTTCATGTACGGCGGCGACATGATCTCCCGCGTCGCGGTCGATCTCACGACCTGGAACGAGCTGCCGTGGAAGTTCGAGGCCGGCACCTCGGCGTACGTCGACGCGATCGGGCTCGGCGCCGCCGTGGATTACCTGCAGGCGGTCGGGATGGACAAGATCCACGAGCACGAGCGCGCCCTCGTCGGGTACGCCCTGCCGCGGCTCCTCGCGGTGCCCGGCGTGACCGTCTTCGGCCCCAAGACGCTCGACGACCGGGTCGGCGTCATCTCGTTCGACGTCGCGGGCATCCATCCGCACGATGTCGCGCAGATCTTCGACAGCGAGGGGATCTGCGTCCGCGCCGGCCATCACTGCAACCAGCCGCTCATGACCCGGCTCGGGATCCCCGCGACCACCCGCGCGAGCTTCTACCTCTACAACACGTTCGCCGAGATCGACGCGCTGGTCGGCGCGATCGACAAGGCGAAGAAGCTCTTCAAGGTCTAGCTGTGGACGATTTTTACCGCGAGTTCATCCTCGATCACTACAAGAACCCCCACAACTTCGGCGAGCTCGCGGATGCGACGCACCGGTATCACGACACGAATCCGCTCTGCGGCGACGAGATAACGATGTTCTTGAAGATCGGCGCCGACGACCGGGTCGACGACGTCCGGTTCAGCGGCAAGGGCTGCGCGATCTCACTGGCCTCGGCCTCGATCCTCACCGACGAGGTGAGAGGGAAGACCCTCGACGAGCTCAAGGCCATCGATCGCGATCACGTCCTCGAGAACCTCGGAATCACGCTCACTCCGGCACGACTCAAGTGCGCGCTCCTCAGCCTGAAAGCGCTGAAAGGCAGCGCCTGGGGGCTCCACGAGTGGCCAGGCGAGGAAGCGAAGTCGTCGTAAAGAAGCCTGTGGGAATTCCGACTTCGGGAGTAGGATTAACCCCATGCCAGTGAATCCCGCCGTAGCGCAGCTCCCCGACAACTACAAGTTCGGTTGGGAGGACAAGGACGCCGTCTATCGGAACGTCAAGAAGAAGGGCCTCTCCGAGGACGTCGTGGCAGAGATCTCCCAGACCTACAAGCACGAACCGCAGTGGATGTTCCAGCGGCGCCTGAAGGCGCTCAAGCACTACCGCAGCCGGCCGATGCCGACGTGGGGCGCGGATCTCTCGGCGATCGACTTCGAGGACATCTACTACTACCTGCGCGCGTCGGACAAGTCGGTGAAGGACTGGAACGACGTCCCCGACTACATCAAGCGGACCTTCGACCAGCTCGGCATCCCCCAGGCCGAGCAGAAGTACCTCGCCGGCGTCGGCGCGCAGTACGACAGCGAGTCCGTGTACCACAACATCCGCAAGGACCTCGCGGCCCAAGGCGTCGTGTTCATGGACACCGACACCGCCCTCAAGGAGCATCCCGAGATCTTCCGCGAGCACTTCGGCACGGTGATCCCGGCGAACGACAACAAGCTGGCCGCGCTCAACACGGCGGTGTGGTCGGGCGGGTCGTTCGTGTGGGTCCCGAAGAACGTCCACGTCGAGGTCCCGCTGCAGGCGTACTTCCGCATCAACAGCGAGAACGCCGGACAGTTCGAGCGCACGCTGATCATCGCCGAGGAAGGCTCGAGCGTGCATTACGTCGAAGGTTGCACCGCCCCGGTGTTCACGACGAACACGCTGCACAGCGCGGTCGTCGAGATCATCGTGAAGAAGGACGCTCGCGTCCGCTACACGACGATCCAGAACTGGAGCCACAACGTCTACAACCTGGTCACCAAGCGCGCCGTCGTCCAAGAGGGCGGCGTGATGGAGTGGATCGACGCCAACCTCGGGTCAAAGGTCACGATGAAGTACCCGAGCGTGTACCTCGTCGGCGAGCGTGCCCACGGTGAGGTCCTTTCCGTCGCATTCGCGGGCGACGGCCAGCACCAGGACGCCGGGGCGAAGATGATCCACGCCGCACCGCACACCACCTCGCTCATCACGAGCAAGGGCATCAGCAAGGGCACCGGCAAGCAGAGCTACCGCGGTCTGGTGAAGATCTACCCCGGCTGCAAGGGCGCCAAGAGCACCGTCCGGTGCGACGCGCTCATGCTCGACGACACCGCCCAGAGCGCGACGTACCCGTACATGGAGATCGACGAGGACGATGTGACCATCGGCCACGAGGCGTCGGTCTCCAAGATCGGCGAGGAGCAGCTCTTCTACCTCATGAGCCGCGGGATGACCGAGGCCGAGGGCACGGCGATGATCGTCAACGGGTTCATCGAGCCGATCGTGAAGACGCTGCCGATGGACTACGCGATCGAGATGAACCGCCTCATCACGCTGCAGATGCAGGGTGCCATCGGCTAGTGGCGCTGGCGACCGCACCCACGGCACTCCTGCCGCTCGACCGCACTGAGGTCGAGCGGCTTTCGCGTCGGCGCGGCGAGCCCGACTGGCTCCGCGACTGGCGCCTGGAGGCGCTCGCGAGCCTCCGCCCCGAGGACTGGCCCACGGGCGCGGAGGAGGAGTGGCGCCGGTTCCCGCTCCAGGGCCTCCCGACGGGCCCGCTCGTCGTCGACGAGCCACCCGGCCCGCCGTCGGAGTACAGCGCGATCCCGGTCGGCGCCGCCCACAAGGGCGTGGTCTTCGATCGCTGGACCGACGCCGTGACGGCGCATCCCGATCTCGTGCGCAAGGCGCTCGGGACCAACGCGGGCCTCAAGAGCCACGCCGCGTTCCGCGCGCTCAACGCCGCGGCGTTCGCCCACGGCAGCACCTTCGTGTACGTCCCGGCCGGGGTCCACGTCGAGCTGCCGCTGCACGTGCAGAAACACTGGGCCGCGGGCTCGGGCGCGATCATCTTCCGCACCGTCGTCGTGGCCGAGCGCGGCAGCGGCGTGACCGTCGTCGAAGAGGTCACCTCCGCTGGCGGCGGCAAGGGCCGGGTCGCGATCCCCGGCGTCGAGATCATCGCCGGCGAAGGCGCGCAGGTCCGCTACGTCGGCATCCAGCGATTCGGCAACGACGTGTGGGACCTCGGCTTCCAGCGGTACGCGTCCGGCAGGGACAGCACGATCGCGAGCTTCAACGTGCTGGTCGGCAGCCACAAGACCAAGCTCGGCATCGTCTCCGACATCCTGGGCGATCGCGCGACCGTGAAGCTCTACGGCCTTGTCGCCGCATCGGCCGATCAGCGCATCGACGTGAACTCGCTCCAGCGGCTCGACGGGAAGGCCTCGACGAGCGATCTCCTGTACCTCTCGGCGCTGTACGAACGCGCGCACGCGACGTACTACGGGATCATCCGCGTCGAGCCCACCTCCAGCGCGAGCGGCTCGTACCAGGAATGCCGGAACATGCTGCTCTCCGACAAGGCGGGCGCGGACCCGATCCCGGTCCTCGAGATCCTCACCAACGATGTCGCGCGGTGCGGCCACGGCGCGACCGCCGGCCGGCTGGACGATCTCGAGCTCTTCTACGTCATGTCTCGCGGCCTCGATCGCGCCAGCGCCGAGCAGCTGCTCGTGCGCGGCTTCTTCCAGCGGGTCATCAACCAGATCCCCGACCCGCAGGTCGGCGCGCGCATCCTCGCGGCGCTCGCCCCGCGGATCGGCCGCCTCGCCGAGCTCGAGGACGCCGCGTGACCGACGAGGGTCCCGCCGGGAGCGTTGAGGGTCTCGCCGGGAGCGTTGAGGGTCCGCGCTGGTGGCCCGTCGCCGGTGAGGCCGACCTGGCACCGGGCGAGGTCATGGTCGTGGGCGCCGAGGGCCGGTCCTTCGCGCTCGGGCGCACGGCCGATGGATCCTGGGGCGCGATCGACAACGTCTGTACCCATGACGGCGGCACGCTCGGCGAGGGCGAGCTCGATGACCACTGCGTCGAGTGCCCCCGCCACGGCGCGAGGTTCGACCTGTTCACCGGACAGGTGAAGGCCCTTCCGGCGGTCTATCCGGTGAACGCGTATCCGGTGCGCGTGCTCGATGGCGTGGTCGAGATCGACCTTGGCGTCAAGACGCGCCAGCTGGAGATCAGCGGCTGACCCACTGGCACCGGCCGTGCATCCGGTGTTCCCTGACAGAACGAAGGAGGCCGCTATGGACAAGCGAGAGGTCACCGAGACGCGGACCACGATCAAAGACACGAGCGTCCCGCAGGGCCAGACCACGAACGTGAACGTGCGCCCTGACGGCGGCGCCGACGTCCAGGTCAACGACCCGGGCGTGCAGGGCGAGGTCGTCGAGGAGCGCACCACCACGACGACGCGCCGCGAGATCTAGGCGAACGGCGGTCCGGACGCCCGCCCGATATCCTCGTCGCTGACG
>DASYVN010000004.1:0-1841 GCA_035937095.1 Candidatus Limnocylindria bacterium | reverse complement strand
CCCGTCGCCGAGAACCGGGCGTGGAATCCCTCCCCGCACGGCTCGAGCGCCGAGACCGCGATGTCCTCGGGAAGTAGGGCGTTGACCCCCCGTCCCAGCGTCGCCCCGTCCAGCTTGCTCGCCGTCCGGAAGCTCATGACCTGCCCGATCGCGTGGACCCCCGCGTCCGTCCGTCCCGCGCCGGCGATGCGCACCGGCTCGTCGCAGACCGTCGCGAGCGCCCGTTCCAGCTCGCCTTGCACCGTCCGCGCGCCGTCCTGGATCTGGAATCCCGCGAATGCGGTCCCGTCGTAGGCGACGCGTGCCCGGTAGCTGTTCGTTAGGCCTTGGCCTTCACGGTCTTGGTCTTCGCGGCGGTCTTTTTGGCCACCGACGTCTTCGCCGGCTTCGCTTCGCCCTCAGCGCTTGACGCGGCCGCGGGCTTCCGGCGCGGCAGCGCGAGACGGCGCCGCGGCTTCGCGTCGGCCTCCGGCTCGGCCCGCTCCTCGACACCCGGCATGAGCTCGATGAGCATCATCGGCGCGCTGTCCCCCACCCGGCGCGGGAGCCGCGTCGTGCGGGTGAACCCCGACGGACGGTCGGCGTAGCGCGTGGCGAGATCGGTGAACAGCTTCTCGACGATCTCCTGCTCGGGCAGCCAGCCGATGGCCTTGCGGCGCGCGACGAGCGAGCCGTCCTTACCGAGCACGATCATCCCGTCAATGAACGTGCGGACCTCCTTGGCCTTCGCCTCAGTCGTCTTCACCGACTCGTAGCGGAGCACGGACAGGGTCAGGTTCCGGAGCATCGACTTCCGATGCCCGGTCTGCCGGCCGAACTTCCGCTGATGGACTTGATGCGGCATGCCCTAGCGCTCCTCGCCGGCGACCAGCTCGTCGTCACCGGTGGAGTCCTCGAGGTCCGGCTCGGAGCCTTCGTCCGACCCGTCGGAACCGGCGGAGGCTTCGCTCGGCTCGGGAGCCTCGATCAGGCCGCGGGCCGCGAGGCGCTCCTTGATCTCGTCGAGCGACTTCTTGCCGAAGTTGCGCATGCGCAGCAGCTCCTCGTCCGGGGTCTGCAGGAGCTGGCCGACCTTCGTGATGCCGTGGCGCTTCAACGAGTTGAAGGCCCGCTGCGGCAGGTCGAGGTCCTCGATCGGCATGTCCGCGATGGCCGACGGCACCGAGCTGCCATTCGGGCGCGGAGCCGGCGCGAGCGCGGCCTGCGACCTCGTGAGGCCGGTGAACAGCGAGAACTGCTGGATGAGGATCTGCGAGCCCTGCGCGACGGCCTCGTCCGGCGGCGTCGTGCCGTCGGTCCAGACCTCGAGGATCAGCCGGTCGTAGTCGGTGACCTGGCCCACTCGGGTGTTCTCGACGGAGAAGTTGACCCGCTTGACCGGCGAGAACAGCGCGTCGATCGGGATGACGCCGATCGGCAGTCCTTCCTTCTTGTCGCCGGAGGTGAAGCCGCGGCCGGTCTCGACCGTGAGCTCCATCCAAAGCGATGCCTCGGGCTCGAGCGTCGCGATCTTCGCCTCGGGGTTCACGATCTCGATCTCGCTCGTGGCCTGGATGTCCGCCGCGGTGACGTCACCGGGGCCGGTCTTCTCGAGCGTGAGCGTGACCGGCTCGTTCGCGAACGAGCGGAGCCGGACGTTCTTCAGGTTCAGCACGATCTCGACGACGTCTTCCTTGACGCCCGGGATCGTGGAGAACTCGTGCGCGACGCCGCGGATGCGCGCGGCGGTGATGGCCGCGCCCGGCAGCGACGAGAGGAGCACGCGGCGAAGCGAGTTGCCGAACGTGTAGCCAAAGCCGCGGTCGAGCGGCTCGATTACGAAAATCCCTCGATCCTCATCC
>DASYVN010000003.1:0-59836 GCA_035937095.1 Candidatus Limnocylindria bacterium | reverse complement strand
CACGACCGCATCGACGACGTACCGTCCCAGCCCCATCGCCCCACCCCTCTCCTTGAAGGGTGTCCACTATGTCCCGAGACATCTGTCCACTATGAGGTGAACTCGCACACCGCGCCCCTCACCGGAAATCGCGCGATCCGTCGCGCGACTCGATGGCGCTATAGCCACGCGTGTAGCCAATCTACGAACCGAGCAGCGTGTCGAGTGCTTGGACGGCCTCGCGTTGCATCGTCGGCGTGACGTGGCTGTAGAGGTCCAAGGTCACGCTGATCTGCGAGTGGCCGAGCATCTCAGAGACGACCTTCGGGTGCCGCCCGAGTCCGAGGAGCAAGGTCGCCGCGGTGTGGCGAAGGTCGTGGAATCGGATTCGAGGAAGGCCAGCGCGCTCGAGGAGCGGCCGGAAGCTCCGACGCAAGAGGTTCGAGGCGTTGAGCGGCCCGCCCAGCTCGTTGGCGAACAGGAGGTCAAGGTCGCGCCACGCCGCGCCTCCTCGGAGCCGTTCCTCGCGACATCAAGCCCCCGATCTCCTGCCAGAGGATGTCTAGTTATCCGAGAGGGGCTCTCCCGATCACTTCACCAAAGCGTGACTTGCGGGCCGGACGATACTGCGCGCAGCGGTGGAAAGCGGAAGCGCGCCGAGGCGGCCCGGCAGGCCTGGATCGACGCGACCTTCGCGGCCTTCCCGACCGCCGTCGAGTTCGAACGTGGACCTGCCCAATGAACTCGAGGCCACGCGGCAGGAGTTACGCGAGGCGCTCGAGCAGCAAACCGCGACGAGCGACATTCTGAAGGTCATCGCCACTTCGCCGACCGACGTCCAACCCGTGCTCGACGCCATCGCCCAGAACGCCGCACGGGTGTGCGGAGCGAGCGACGCGCACGTCTACCGCGTGGACGGGGACGTCCTGAGGCAGGCGGCCCACTTCGGCCCGATCCCAGGATTGGAACCGGATGAGTCGCTGCCGCTGAACCGCGAATCGGTCATCGGACGGTGCATCGTCGATCGGCTGGCAATCCACACCCGCGACGCGGCCACCGACCTTGATCCCACCGAGTATCCGATCAGCGTGCAACTGCAGCGTCGCTGGGGCCACCGGACCGCACTATCGATGCCGCTGCTGCGGGACGGCGTGGCCATCGGCGGCATCGCGATCCGGCGGACCGAGGTTCGGCCGTTCACGCCGAAGCAGATCGAGCTGCTGCAGACCTTCGCCGCCCAGGCCGTGATCGCGATCGAGAACGTGCGCCTCTTCAACGAGACGAAGGGGTCGCTGGAGCGGCAGACGGCGATCAGCGAGATCCTCCGGGTCATTTCGCGCTCGCCGACGGAGATCCAGCCTGTACTTGACGCGATCGCTGAGAACGCCGCTCGCTACTGCCAGGCCGAGGACGCCACCGTGATGCTCCCTGATGGACCGCTCCTTCGCGCGGTCGCCCACTTCGGCCCCGTACCGCTCCGGCCGAGCGGTAGGACGAGCCGCGGTTTGCCGATCGATGGAACATCGCTCAACGGTCGTGCCTTTATGGAAGGCCGGGTCCTGCATACACCGGACATCCTTGCCGAGGCCGATCAGTACCCGCGCGGGGCAGCGGCCATGCGCGCAGTCGGGGGCCGAGCCGGCCTTACCGCGCCGCTCCTTCGTGAAGGCTCCGCGATCGGAACGATCTCCCTGCGGAGACGCGAGCCGCGGGCATTCACCGAGAAGCAGATCGATCTGCTGCGAACGTTCGCCGATCAGGCGGTCATCGCGATCGAGAACGTGCGGCTGTTCAACGAGACGAAGGAAGCCCTCGAGCGGCAGACCGCTATCGCCAGCATCCTGCGCGCGATCTCTCAGTCGCCGACGGACGTGCAGCCGGTCCTTGACGCGATCGCTGCAAGCGCCGCGAAGTTCTGCGCCGCCGAAGACGCCACGATCGCCCTCGTCCGCGAGGCACGGTTCTACGTGGCGGCGCACGAGGGCGAGATCTCGGTGTCGGGCGTTCATGAGGTGCCGGTCGACCGCAGGAGCGTGGTGGGCCGGTCGATCGTCGAGCAGCGCACCATCCAGGTCCAGGACCTCCTCGCGGAGCAGGAGGAGTATCCCGTCGGCCGTGAGCTCGCCCAGCGGTTAGGCCATCGGACGACGCTCGCGGCGCCGCTGCTCAGGGAGGGCGTTGCGCTCGGCGCGGTCCTCCTGCGGCGCACAGAGGTCCGACCGTTCACCGAGCATCAGGTCGATCTTGTTCGGGCGTTCGCTGATCAGGCGGTCATCGCGATCGAGAATGTGCGTTTGTTCAACGAGACGAAAGAGGCACTCGAGCGGCAGACCGCGACTGCCGACGTGCTCAGGGTCATCAGCCGCTCAACCTTCGACCTCGCGCCGGTGCTCGAGGCCCTCATCGAAACTGCTGCGCGGCTGTCCAACGCGCGAAGTGGCGTGATTTTCGGTCTCGAAGGCGACAACTATCGGTCGATCGCGGCGTACGGGTTGACCGCGGAGCTCCGGGCGACGCAGCTGGACCTGGTCAGCTCCGTTGCGACCGGCACGTCGATCGCCGCGCGCACGGCTCGGGCGCTTGGACCGGTCCAAGTCGCCGATGCCCTCGCTGACCCTGCTGCGAGCCCGAAGTGGCTCGAGCTCACCCGGGCGCAAGGCACTCGCACGATCCTCGGCGTGCCGCTCCTGCGCGACGGGGTTGCCATCGGCGTGTTGTCCCTGCGGCGGACGGAGGTCAAGCCCTTCAACGATCGGGAGATCGCGCTCGTGCAATCCTTTGCCGACCAAGCCGTGATCGCGATAGAGAACGTCCGGCTGTTCAACGAGACGAAGGAGGCCCTCGAGCAGCAGACCGCCATCGGCGAGATCCTCCGGGTGATCTCCAGCTCGCCGACGGACATCCAGCCGGTGCTAGACACGATCGCCAAGAGCGCCGCGCTGTTCTGCGGCGCCGAGGACGCGGGGGTGGGGCTCGTGCGCGGCGACGAGCTCGTCCTGATTGCGCATCACGGACCGATCGCGTGGTCGTTCACCTCGTTCCCGGTGAGCTCGCCTTCGGTGACCGCCCACGTCCTCGCCAGCGGCCGGACCTTCCATGCACCGGACATGGAGGCGCTCAGCGACGAGGAGTACGGCGAAGGGAAGGCGTTCGCGAAGGAACATGGATACCGCGGTTTCCTCGCCGCGCCCTTACTGAAGGATGGACGGGCGATCGGGGTCGTTCAGCTCCGCCGTCGCGAGCCGGGGCCCTTCACGACGCAGCAGATCACGCTCGTCGAAACGTTCGCGTCCCAGGCGGTGATCGCGATCGAGAACGTTCGGCTGTTCAACGAGACGAAGGAGGCGCTCGAGAGGCAGACGGCGACGGGCGAGGTCCTCAAGGTCATCAGCCGTTCGGCGTTCGATCTGCAGCGGGTCCTCGACACGGTCATCGAGAGTGCGACGAAACTCACAAACGGCTCCGTGGGCACGATCTGGCGGCTGGAGGGCGAGGAGTACCGATTCGCCGCGACTTCGAACCCAGACGAAGCGGCGAGGGAGACTCTGCGACGGATCACGGTCCGGCCGGACCAGAGCGAGGGGGTCGTCGCACGCGCGGCGCGGTCAGGCCGGCCGGACCAGGTCGAGGACGTGCAGACCGATCCCCGCTATCGGTCGATTCCCCCCGACAACGTGAACATTCGCACGCGCCTTGGCGTGCCGCTCCTTCGCGAGGGCGTGCCGATCGGCGTGCTTGTGATCGGGCGCCAGGAGGTCAAGCTCTTCACCGCGAAGGAGATCGAGCTCGTCGTGAGCTTCGCCGATCAAGCGGTGATCGCGATCGAGAACACCCGCCTGCTCAACGAGATCCAGGATAAGTCGCGGCAGCTTGAGGCGGCCAGCCGGCACAAGAGCGAGTTCATGGCGAACATGAGCCACGAGCTCCGGACGCCGCTGAATGCGATCATCGGGTTCTCCGACGTCCTCGAGCAGCGGCTGTTCGGCGAGCTGAACGAGCGCCAGGCCGACTACACCCGGGACATCGCCAGCTCCGGCCGCCATCTCCTGGACCTCGTGAACGAGATCCTCGACCTTTCGAAGGTCGAGGCCGGGCGGATGGAGCTCGAGCCGAGCGAGTTCGGCTTGGCCGAGACGATCCATGGGGCCCTCGCCTTCGTCCGCGAGCGCGCGGCCAGCCACCGGATCGCGCTCACAGCGGATGTCCCCACTGACCTCGGGACGGTCGTCGCTGACGAGCGCAAGATCCGCCAGGTGCTCCTCAACCTGCTGTCCAACGCGGTAAAGTTCACCCCCGACGGGGGCACGATCGGCGTGCGTGCGGGGCGAGGCGACGGCGAGGTCCAGGTGGCGGTCCGCGACACCGGCATCGGCATCGCCCCGGAGGATCAGCCCAAGGTCTTCGACGAGTTCCAGCAGGTCGGCAAGCCGAGCGATCGGTCCCGCGAGGGCACCGGCCTCGGCCTCACCTTGGCCAAGCGATTCATCGAGCTCCACGGCGGCCGGATGTGGGTCGAGAGCGCGCCCGGCAGGGGAAGCACATTCAGCTTCGCGATCCCGGTGGGCGGGCCGGCGCCGATCGCCACCTAACGCCCAGAGGCGTCCCGACGCTTTGCAGGCCTGCCGATGATCGGCGCATTGGCGATCGGTCCGGCGACGTTCTGGTGGAGCTGGCCCGCGCCCGCGTGCAGGTTCCAGCGGGTGGCGTACCGGAACGGCCCTAGTTGTCAACCTGGTGGACAGTCGCGGATCGTGTCGGACGCTAGCGGCAAACTTCTAGTCCCTTGGTCGAAGGTTCGAATCCCTCGCCCCTCACCGAGACGTGGGGAGATTCTCCCCGCGCGTCGCCCGATCTGTAGCCATCTGCACGCCGCAGTCAGCACGTCCGCCGGTCATTGGGTCCCCCGCATTCGGATTTTCCGTGATGCCGATTGTCCCGACTGATTGAAATGGTCGTGCTGGGAACGCGAACGACGGCCCCTACGTCCGCCTGAGGGTTGACCACGCGCTTCCCGCGCCCACGATGGCACCGCCAAGCGCACCGGCGACAGTGCCTACGGCGATGTTGAGCAACGGCTTGCCGAACGCCACGTAAGCCAGGCCGCCGGCCGCGCCGCCGATCGTTCCTGTGATCGCCCCCGCCAACGCGCCGGCGACCCAAGTGCGGGACCGGGTACCGGCGCGCATCCCAGCGATGCTGAACGCTGCGATTGGGACCGCGAGGGCGATGAGAACAAGGGGCACCTCCGGAACCCAGGAGAAGGTCGGTGTCAGACCGACATCCGCAAGCACGACGACGCACGCGGCCAAAGGGATGCCCACCCGGAAGCCCTCTGTGGTGATCTCGCGCACGGCGCCCGACGCCTAGAGCCGCTCGGTCCGATCGTTCGAAGGGGCCTCGTCCGGCGGCGGCGGAGCCGGGGTCGGGCGCACGGGGTACGGCGGAGCCGCGGCCGGACGACCGGAGGACGGCACCCCGTACGCCGGATCAGGCAACCTGATCGGCTCGCGCTCCTCGGGCGGTCCGAACACGTAGCGGTAGGACAGCCCGGCCAGCGCCGCGCCGATCAACGGACCGATCCAGTACACGTACCAGTTGTCCAGGTATCCGGAGACGATCGCCGGGCCGAACCAGCGCGCGGGATTCATCGCGGCGCCGGTGAGCGGTCCACCGATGAGGATGTCGGCCGCGACAATCAGGCCGATGCCGAAGCCTGCGATCTTCGGGGCATCTGGCGAGACGGCCGTGCCAAAGACGGTCCACACGACGAACAGCGTGAGCACGGCCTCGATGAAGATCGCGAGACCAGGGCCGATCGCCGGATTCACGGTCGTCGTGCCGTAGTGGGTCTGCGTCGCCGCCGCGAGGAACGGCTCGAAGATGAGCCGGAGCGCGAGTCCAGCCAGGAGCGCGCCGATGAGCTGCGCCGCCCAATACGTGAGCACGCGCGACCACGGGTGCTTTCGCGCGATCGCGAGCCCGAGCGTGACGGCGGGATTGAAATGCCCGCCGGAGATAGACCCGAACGTGGACACCGCGATGGCGAGCACCAGGCCGTGCGCGAACGCGATCGCGAGCAGCCCGGTGGGCGGCGAGCCGGCCACGACGTTCGTCACGATCGCGCCGGCGCCGATCACGAAGAACATGAAGGTGCCCGCGATCTCCGCGAGCAGCGCGCGGGTGTGCTCGGTCAACCTCGTCCCTCCGTCAGGTGCGCGCGTTCCGGTGCGGATGCTAGCGTTCGGCCTCGTGAGCGACTTCAAGCCGGTCGAAGCGAACAAGGCCCGCATCCTGTCTATCAAGAAGGCACCCGCCGGCACGAGCCTCGATGACGCGAACCTCGAGTGGGTCGAGATCGCCGTCGTGCTCGACAGCGACATCGCCAACTGGCGCGTCCAGCATCTTCGGCCGCTGTGGAAGGTCGAGATCGCGAAGCCCCTCGAGTGGGAGTGGATCTACACGTGGGGCTCGCCCGCGTTCGTGCGCGCCGGCGAGATCTATCGCATCCACTCGGGCTCGCGGATCCGCGCGGCGATGCACCCGCTGGCCGATGACCTGACGTCCGGACGGAAGCACGTGTACGTGGGTGGCCCGCTGGGCGCCGCGAAGCTCATCTGGGAGCGCGGCGATTACGTGCGTCTGGTGGACGCGTTCGGCACGGTGATCGACGAGGTGATCGTCTGGCCGCCGGAGCCGGCGCCTAGCCCGGCCGATACTCCTTCGTCTGGAGCGCGAGCGTCCGGATAGCCTCCTCGAGGACGGTGACACCGATGCCCGGTCCGGTCGGTACCGTCATCGTCCCGTCCTTTGCGACCGTGAACGGCTCACCGATGATCTCCGTCTCGAAGTAGCGCTCCGACGCGCTCACGTCGCCCGGAAGGCTGAAGTTCGGAAGCGACGCCAGATGGACGTTGTGGGCGCGGCCGATCCCGAACTCGAGCATCCCGCCGCACCACACTGGCACGTTGCGCTCGGCGCAGACGTCGTGGACGCGCTTCGCCGACGCGTGGCCGCCAACGCGTCCGGCCTTGATGTTGATGATCTTCGTCGCCCCGATGTCGATCGCTTTCCGAGCGTCCTCGCTCGTATGGATCGATTCGTCGAGGCAGATCGGCGTCGCGATCTCCTTTTGGAGCTCGGCGTGGTCGACGATGTCGTCGTTCGCGAGCGGTTGCTCGATCATCATCGGGTGGTACGCGTCGATCCGTTTGAAGAGCTGGATATCGGCGAGGGTGTAGGCGGAATTGGCGTCGAGCATGAACTTGAGGTCGGGGAAGCGATTGCGGACGGCTTCCGCCACGTGGCCATCGGCGCCCGGTTTGATCTTGAGCTTCACTCGCTGATAGCCGCCGGCGAGCTCGTGCTCGATCGTCTCGACCAGCGATTCGATCGTGGGATGGATGCCGATCGCGACGCCGCAGCGGATGCGGGCGCGCGTGCCGCCGAGCAGCTTCGAGAGCGACACGCCCTCGCGCTTCGCGAAGAGATCCCAGATGGCCATCTCGATCGTGGCCTTGGCCATGCGGTGCTCGCGGATCCACGCGAGCTTCTCGTCCGTGTCGGCCGGGCCGGCGAGCTCTGCACCCAAGAGCTGCGGCAGGATCACCTCATCCAGGGCGTACCAGACGGTCTTCGGCGTCTCACCCGAATACCACGGCTGCTCCGGCGCGACGCTCTCACCCCAGCCCACCGCGCCCTCGCTCTCGACGCGGGCGAGGACGTGCGTCTGGTGTGTCTCGCGCGAGCCGCTCGTCTCGTACGCGCGCTTCAGCGGCAGCCGCAGGGTGAAGAGCTCGACCCGTTCTAGTTTCATCCCGTCTTATCGTGCGGCCGGGCCCGGCTGCGCCGGCCCCGGCCGAGCCCCATTCAAAGGCGGTTGCGGCACTAGCAAGTACGCACCTCGTCCGTCTGCCGCACGCAGGAACTCGACGGCAGCGTAGCCCTGGCCGAACGCGCCTTCGAACGCGCCGCGCGCGGCGGTGCGCCATTCGAGCGCGAGCGACGCGTCGCGCCGTTTGATGCCCTGGAAGTCCGGAGGGATCTCGACCAGGAGATGGGACTCGCCGCTCGGGACGTCCCGCGTCGTCGGCCGGTCGCCATCGGCACGCAGGAGGTAGCGCACCCCCTCGGCCTCGGCGCCCTCGAGCGCCGGCGGGTGGTCCTCACCGCGCAGCCGTTTGTACGTGCGGTCCATGCCGATGGGCCACTCGACGTAGAAGCGGTCCGACGGGAGTCCCGCGTTGAGCTTGTCGGGCATCTCGCCGTAGAAATCGCGGTGATATTCGCGGGCGTACGTGCCGAGCTTGCCGAAGTTGAACCGCGCGTTGAGGGCCTCGAGTGGATCCATGGTCCACGCCATGATCTCGATGCCCTGATCGAGGCAGTGATCGCGCTGCGCTTCCTTGAGCGCGAGCGCGAGGCCGGAGCCGCGGTGCTCGGGACGCACGGCGAGCATGTGCGAGTGATGACGGAAGTGGTAGTCGTAGATCCCGAGGAAGCCGAACACGAAGCCGGCCGGGCGTGGATCGCCGTCGACGTAGCCCAACCCGACAAAGCCACCGTTGTGGACGATCGCGAGCATGAGCTGCGGGGGCACGGCCACGTCGCCGCTCCAGACCTCGTCCTGGATCGGCACGGTGAGCGCACAGGACGCGATATCGGTCGCTGTTTCGACCTTGAACGACACGGCCGCCCCAGTATCGGGCCAGTCAGGCCGTCGGCTATGCTCCCGCCGCATGGCGGACAACGTCGAATTCCTGAAGCATGTGCGGCTCTTCGAGAACCTCGACCGCAAGTCGCTCGAGGCGGTCGCGAACGCCGCCGTCGAGCAGACGTACACACCGGGACAGGACGTCGTCCGCCAGGGCGACACCGGGGTGGGCGCCTTCATCATCAAGAAGGGCCGCGTGGAGGCGTTCCAGGATCGCGGCGGCCATGTCCGCAAGCTCGCCGAAATGAAGGAAGGCGAGGTCTTCGGCGAGATGGCCCTCCTCGACGAGTTCCCGCGCTCGGCGACGGTCCGCGCGCTCGAGCCGACCACGTGCCTCGGCATCCAGCGCTGGCACTTCCGCGGGATCCTCGAGAGCCATCCCCAGATCGCCCTTGCCCTGCTGCCCGTGCTCACGAAACGGCTACGCAACGCCGAACGCGAGGACGAGGCGAGCGCGAAGCATTAGCGCGTGGCCGACGCTCGCGCCGCGAGGCTGAAGGCCGTCCCGCTCTTCGCGCACTGCACGAACAAGCAGATCAGCTTCATCGTCACCCAGGTCGAGGACATGGATTTCGCTGAGGGCCGCGTGCTCTGCACGGAAGGCCAGAGCGGCGGCGACTTCTTCGTGCTGCTCTCCGGCGCCGCCGATGTCACCCGCAAGGGCCGCAAGATCGCCAAGATGATGCCCGGTGACTTCTTCGGCGAGATCGCGGTCGTCGATGGCGGCCCGCGCACCGCGACCGTGACGACGTCCGCACCGAGCCGCTGCCTGGTGCTCGGGCCCCGTGAGTTCCAGAACGTCATTCACCAGGACACCGACATCGCGCACAGCATCATGAAGGCCCTAACCCTCCGCCTCCGTGAGGCCGGAACGCCCCCGGCCGACTGACCCACGCCCGGTACGCTCTCGCGGATATGGCAGGCATCGTCGAATGCGTTCCCAACATCAGCGAGGGCCGGCGCCTCGACGTGATCGACGGCCTGGCCAACGTGATCACCGCGACACCTGGGGTCCGGCTCCTCGACCGCACCAGCGATCCCGATCACAACCGCTCGGTCTTCACCTTCGCCGGCGATCCCGACGCGGTCGAGAGCGCGGCCCTCGCGCTCATCGACGCGACGTACCGGATCCTCGACATGCGCGGTCACACGGGCGAGCACCCGCGACTCGGCGCCGTCGACGTGATGCCGTTCGTGCCGCTCGCCGGGGTGACGATGGCCGACTGCGTCGCGATCGCGCGGCGCGTCGGCGAGACCGTCGCGGCGAAGCACGGCGTCCCGGTCTTCTATTACGCGATGGCCGCGACCCGGCCCGAGCGCGTTCGGCTTCCCGACATCCGGAAGCCCGAGTACGAAGGCCTCGCCGAGCTTCTCGAGACGACGCACGTGCCCGACGTGGGCCCGCGCGCGCTGCACCCATCGGCAGGCGCGATCGTCATCGGCGCGCGGCCTCCGCTCATCGCGTTCAACATCGAGCTCGACACCATGGACCTGAAGCTCGCGCAGCGCATCGCGAAGGAGATCCGCGAATCATCCGGCGGCCTGCCGGCCGTGCAGGCCAAGGGCTTCATGCTCTCGGATCCACCGCGCGCGCAGGTCTCGATGAACCTGCTCGACCACACGGTCACGTCGCTGCCGCGCGTTTGGCACGAGGTCGAGACGCGCGCCAGGGCGGCCGGCGTGGCCATCCTGCGCGGCGAGCTCATCGGCTTGATCCCGCTCGACGCGGCGCTCGCGGCCGCAGAGGACGCGCTCAAGCTCGACGGCTTCGCGCGCGATCGGGTCATCGAAGCTCGCTTCCTCGAATGAGCTCCCGCGTGAGAGCGCCTGCGGCGGATGCGCCGAAGGCGCAGTGATGAATATGGAGCGCCCGCAGGCCGATCTGCTCGTCCGCGGTGCGCGGCTCCTGACGCTGGCCCCGTTCCGCACGGAGCAGCCGCGGGTCGGACCGGCCGCCGGCGACGTCGGCGCGATCGATGACGGCTGGGTCGCGGCGCGCGATGGCGCCATCCTCGGGACGGGTCACGGCGACGGTTGGCAGCAGTACGAGCTCACCGCGGGGGCGGTCGAGCGTCAGGTCGCCGGCCGCGTGGTGATGCCCGGGCTCGTCGATCCGCACACCCATCTTTGCTACGCCGGCGAGCGGTGGGACGAGTTCACGACGCGCCACAGCGGCGCCGACTACCTCGCCGTGCTCGAGCGCGGCGGCGGGATCCACGCGACGGTGCGCGCGACGCGCGAGGCCTCCGATGAGACGCTCCTCGCGCTCACGCGCGCGCGACTGGCCCGTGCGGTGTCCCTCGGCACGACGACGATCGAGATCAAGAGCGGCTACGGCCTCGATCCGGACGAGGAGCTGCGACAGCTCCGACTCATCGCGCGCATCCGCACCGAAGCCGCGATCGATGTCGCCGTGACGTACCTGGCGCTGCACGCGCTGCCGCGGGGTGTGGAGCGGCGCGACTTCCTCAAGGCCGCGGAGGCGATGGTCGGCACGGTCGCCGCGGAGCACCTCGCGGAGGCGGTGGACGGGTTCATCGAGAAGGGCGTGTTCGAGCCCGAGGATGCGCGTCCGGTGATGAAGGCCGCGCAGGCCCTGGGACTCGCCGTGACGATGCACGCCGACCAGCTGCACGACGTGAACGCCGCCGCATTCGCGGCGCGGCTGCAGGCGCGATCAGCCGACCATCTCGCGAACGTCTCGGCGGACGGGATGCGCGTGCTGGCGCGCATCGGGCACACCGTCGCCGTGCTGCTCCCAGGCAGCGCGTTCTTCGTGGGCTACGCGCCGCCCGACGCACGGCGATTCCTTGCCGCGCGTGTGCCGGTCGCGATCGCGACGGATCACAACCCGGGTACGTCACCGCTCGAGGGCATGCCCACGGCGATCGCCCTCGCGGTCACACTCTGCCATCTCACCCCGCATGAGGCGATCGTCGCGGCGACCATCAACGCGGCGCACGCGCTCGGCCGCGGCCAGCGGACCGGCGCGCTCGTCACCGGCCGGCGCGCGGACCTGCTGATCCTCGAGACCGACGACGAGCGCGACCTCTGCTATCGGCTCGGCGCACCATTGGTGCGCGAGGTCTACGCCGGAGGGAGGCAGGTGGCCTGAACGTCCCGGAGACGCGGTACGCGAAGAGCGGCGAGCTGAACATCGCCTACCAGGTGGTCGGCGAGGGGCCGTTCGATCTGGTCTACGTGCCCGGCTTCGTCTCGAACATCGAGTTGATGTGGGAGCAGCCGCGGCTCGCGCAGGTCTTCCGGGATCTCGCGTCGTTCTGCCGGCTCATCCTCTTCGACAAGCGCGGAACCGGGCTCTCGGATCGCGTCGGCGTCACGGAGCTACCGATGATCGAGACCCGAATGGACGACCTACGCGCGGTCATGGACGCGGTCGGCAGCGAGCGAGCCGCTCTCTTCGGCCATTCAGAAGGTGGATGCATGTGCATCGTCTTCGCGGCGACGTACCCTGAGAGGACCCAGGCGTTGATCACGTACGGCGCGTTCGCGAAGCGGCTGCGATCCGAGGACTACCCCTGGGCGCCGGCCTTCGACGATCGGATGGCAGCGGTCAGCGAGACGGAGCGCCAGTGGGGCGGCCCGGTCGACATGAGCTTCTATGCGCCGAGCGCCGCGGGAGACGTGCCCTTCGCTGAGTGGTTCGCGACGTACCTTCGGCGGAGCGCGAGCCCAGGCGCCGCAGCCGCGCTCATGCGGATGAACTCCTTCGTCGACGTCCGCGCGATCCTTCCGCTCGTCCGCGTGCCGACGCTCGTGCTGCAAGCGAACGGCGACCGGGACGTCCGCGTCGAGGAGGGACGATATCTCGCGTCCCACATTCCGGCCGCGCGGTACGTCGAGCTGCCGAGCGGAGATCACCTCTGGTACGTCTCCCATGAAGCCGAGATCATCGGGGAGATCCAGGAATTCCTGACCGGCGCTCGTTCCGCGCCGGACGCCGATCGGTTCCTCGCGACGGTGTTGTTCACCGACATCGTGAATGGGACCGCGAAGGCTGCCGAGCTCGGCGACCGCGCGTGGCGTGCGCTCGTCGAGCGGCACCATCAGGTCGTCCGCACCCACCTTGCCCGCTTCCGGGGTCAGGAGATCGACACGGCGGGCGACGGCTTCTACGCGTCGTTCGACGGTCCAGCACGCGCGGTGCGCTGTGGCATCGCGGTCCGCGATGCGGTCGGGGACCTCGGCATCGCGATCCGGGCCGGCGTGCACACCGGCGAATGTCAGATCATCGCGGGCAAGATCGGGGGGATCGCCACGATCATCGGATCGCGGGTGCGCGAGCAGGCGGCTCCGGGCGAGGTTCTCGTCACGAGCACGGTCCGCGATCTCGTCTCAGGGTCGGGGTTGCACTTCGAGCCGCGGGGCGCCCGACAGTTGAAGGGAGTACCCGACGAGTGGCAGATCTTCAGCGCGGGCATCTAACCGGCCGGCTCCCCTGGTGGCTGGGCGGCGCCATCGCCGGCGCGCTCATCGGTGGCCTCTTCGCGTCCCTCGGCGGCATCGTGCTCGGGCTCGTGTTCGTGCTCCCGTTCGCCGCTGCGCGCGGCCGGGCCGGCGCCGCCATTGCCGGCGGCCTGGTGGGCTCGGGTTTGGCCGGCATCGCCGTCCATGGCATCGCCGCCGACATTGCCACCATCGCCGCGGCGATCACGCTCGCTGCCGGACTGCTCCTCTCCGGAGTCGCGCTGACCAAGAGGTAGGCTTATCGCGCGGCGTGCACTACCGATAACAAGGAGGCGCGACCACGTGACCACACCACGCGTCGCCATCTACCCCGGCTCGTTCGACCCACCGACGAACGGGCATCTCGACATCGTCGGCCGTGCGGCACGGCTCTTTGACCGTGTCGTCATCGGCGTCGGCCGCAATCTCTCCAAAAAGACGGTCTTCACGGCGGACGAGCGGGTCGCCCTCATGGAGGAGGCCTGCGTCAAGTTGAAGAACGTCGAGGTCCGCACGTTCGACAGCCTCCAGGTCGAGTTCGCGCGCGAGGTCGGCGCGATGTTCATCATCCGCGGGATCCGCGCCCTGTCCGATTTCGAGTTCGAGTTCGAGATGGCGAACATGAACCGTCGCCTCGCCGTGGACCTCGAGATGGTCTTCCTGATGACCGCCCCGGAGTACCTCTTCGTGTCCGCGTCGCGGGTGAAGGAGCTCGCTGCGTTCGGTGCGCCCGTCGACGGCCTCGTCCCGGCGAACGTCGCGAAGGCCCTCGCGAAGAAGGCGAAGCACGGCCTGCGTACCGGGGCGACCGAGCCTTCAGATTGACGAGCGAGGAGCGGCGTCGCCGCGACGAGCGAGTTCAACCAGCCCTGCGCGTGTCTCCGCGGCGAAGCCGCGAGATTGAACAGGACTAGGCCACCATGGGTACGCTTCTCGCGATCGACGCCGGGAACACGAACGTTGTGATCGGCGCGTATCGCGGATCGCAGCTGATCGCCACGTGGCGGACGGCGACCGATCACGATCGGACCGAGGACGAGCTTGCCGTGACCCTCGACGCGCTCCTCGGCCAGAAGGATCTGTCGCTCGAGGCGATGGACGCGCTCGTGCTCGGCAGCGTCGTCCCGCCGCTCACGCAAGCATTCACCCGCCTCGCGGACCGGTACATGGAAGGGAAGGCCGTGGTCATCGGGCCCGGCGTCAAGACCGGCGTGCGGCTGCGCGTCGACAATCCGTCGGAGGTCGGCGCCGATCGGATCGCGAACACCCTGGCCGGGCATCGCCGGTACGGCGGCCCGCTCGTGATCGTGGACTTCGGTACCACGACCAACTTCGACGTCGTGAGCGCCGACGGTGACTTCCTCGGAGGCGCGTTCGCGCCCGGTCTCGAGGTCTCGGCGGAGTCGTTGTTCTCGCGCGCATCGCGGCTCTTCGCCGTCGGCTTCATCGCGCCGAAGGACGCGATCGGCAAGAACACCGCCGACTGCCTGCGCAGCGGGATCATGTTCGGCTACGTCGGTCTCGTTGACGGGCTCCTGGCGAGGATCGTCGCCGAGCTGCCGGGCGGCACGGCGAAGGTCATCGCGACGGGTGGGCTCGCCTCGACCATCGCGCCCCTCACCACGAAGATCGAGCGCGTCGACGACGACCTGACGCTCGAGGGGCTGCGACTGCTCTGGGAGCTGAACGCCGCGTGAACGCCGAAGTGCTGCGGGGCAAGTTCATCGTCCTTGCGGTGACCGGTTCGATCGCCGTCTACAAGGTCGTCGAGCTCGCTCGTCGGATGACCCAGGCCGGCGCGACCGTGCAGGTGGTCATGACGCCCGGTGCGACGCAATTCGTGCAGCCGCTCACGTTCCAAGCGCTCACGTACCGCCCCGTCGAGATCGAGATGTTCGGCACGTTCGACGATCGGGCGGCCGGACACGTCGCGATGGGGCAGCAGGCCGACGTCGTCGTCATCGCGCCGGCCACCGCGCACACGATCGCGCGGCTCGCGCACGGCTTCGCCGACGACCTCATCGGCACGACCGTGCTCGCCGCGCACGCGCCGCTCGTCATCGCGCCGGCCATGGAGACGCACATGTGGGCGAACCCCGCGACGCAGGCGAACGTGGACACGCTCCGCGATCGCGGCGCGGCGATCGTCGAGCCGGAGAGCGGCGAGCTCGCGTCGGGACTCATCGGCCACGGCCGGCTCGCGTCGCTCGAGGCCATCGGCGCCGCCATCAAGGACGCGCTCACGACCTCATCGGCGCTCGCCGGCAAGCGCGTCATCGTCACCGCCGGCCCGACGCTCGAGCCGATCGACCCCGTGCGCGTCCTGACGAACCGGTCGAGCGGGAAGATGGGCTACGCGATCGCCGCGGCCGCGCAGCGTGCCGGCGCCGAGGTCACCCTCGTGAGCGGGCCGACGGCCCTTCGACCCCCGGCCGCGGTGACGATGGTCGCGATCGAGACGGCCGCCGAGCTGCGCGATGCCGTGCTCGCCGCCCTCCCGGGCGCGGACGCGGTGATCATGGCCGCCGCCGTCGCCGACTATCGCCCGGCACACCCGGCGGACCGCAAGCTCAAGAAGCACGAGCAGGGCGACGAGGTCGGGCTCACGCTCCTGCGGAACCCCGACGTGCTTCAGACGGTCATCGCCAAGCGCGATCCGCGGACGCTCGTCGTCGGCTTCAAGGCCGAGACCGGCGATGCCGTCGCCGAGGCGTCGCGGATGCTGCGGGAGAAGGGGCTCGACCTCGTCGTCGCCAACGACGTGACGGCCGACGGCTCGCGATTCGGCGGCGACACGAACCAGGTCACGTTCGTGAGCGCGGACGGGGCCGAGGCCCTGCCGCTCCTGTCGAAGCGCGAGGTCGCGCGCCGGCTCATCGCGAAGATCGCGGAGCGTCTACAAAGCTAGTTTGCCTTCACCGGACTTTCGATCGTGGCGTCATACCGGTGCTGCAAATTGGCTAGCAGCCGAGTGACGCTGTTTCCACAGTTGTCGTCGCTGAGGTAGACCCGCAGACCATCAGCAAGGACATCCATTCGGAGAACGGATCCGACATGTAAGTCGACTGCGTCGACTATGGCTGCCGAGTCACTTATGCGTTTCGGAACGCCCCAGAGGCGGAAAGGCTCGCGGCAAGAGAACAGGCCGCTCAAGAAGCGATCGAAGTCTTCGATCTGCTTCTTGAAGCGCAGGGTTATGACCTGACCCTCGAGATTGGCACCGCCACCATCGGCGGCAGACCACTTCAAGGCGTAGGTCCGCTCGAGATCGCGCACGATCTGCGAGTACGAACGAATCACCTGGCTTACAAGCCCGACGTGAAGTTCAAACGAGTCGCCATGGCCGACGAAGCGGGCCTTGTAGTCGGCGATCTCTTCGAGATGACCAAAGCCGCGCTGTGACGTTCTGATGGCGACGGCGGTGAGTGAGGCGGCGTGGCGGTAATCCGGATTGTCGCTGATCACGTCAAGGAGTTCGTAGGCGCGATCCCCCTCCAACTGCACTCTCAAGCGCCGAGCCCGTTGTCCCCGCCCAGGGGTTAACTCGTCACTTGCGAAGTCAGACCGAAACCAAGCGACTTCGCCAGCTTTACCAATGGCTGCGACTAGGTCCTTAGGTAGCCAGCACCAGTCGAGATCACGATCGGCCCAGACCGCGTTACGGAGGATGGACTTCGCAAAATCAGCCTTCGCTGTCGTATGGACCAGCCAGAAACGGCTGTCGAGTACATCTACGACGAGTGTTTCGTCGTCGGAATGAATCACCGCTAGGGACTCGTCCTGGAGTTGCGCAAACTTGAGGTCGACTGCCTTCGCCAGCGCAGAGACGCGTTTCAGCGCGTGCTCGACTGTGCCTCCCACGTTTGCTTCAATCGCATAGGTCTTGATTGTCCCGGTCGAGCGCCCAAGCGCGTACTCGCGTGGCTGACCAGACATAGCGAGGCTGAACTGTTCGGTGACGTCGTCACGGGTCATGGCGCGCATGTTCTTCATTCGTCCGGTCCTACGCCTTCTGCTTGCGCCAAGTCTTCGAATGATAGTTGGCCCGGCGACACCGGGATTCCGCGTCCGCGCATGACTTTGGTTGCCCGGCGCTGTATTCCCTGCCAGCCCTGGGTCTCCCCACGCGGATCGAACGCGGCCGGCGTTCTGAGAATTCGTACGACCGCGGCCGATAGGTCTCTGCCGCCTGGTTCGATCGAGAAGAAATTTCGGAATTCAGCCGTGGCGGCCAAACGAGTCAGCACGTCGACTGAGCGTTCGTGCACACGACGGGCTTGGTCGCGGCCGACATGCGTCCACATAGGCATGGTGCTCTCGCATAGCGTTTGAACCGTCAGTCGATCGATGGAGCGCGCCGCGCTTGCGACAATGGCGGGCAGCAGAACTTCGCGATACTCCTCGTCCGGACTGTCGCCATCGACAGGGATGTACCGCGGAGGTGGCGTGCCAGGGAGTAGTTCCTCGAACGCCAACTCTGCCCCGGTTTCTGACGGAATCAGCTGCGCCCGTCGCTCGCTGATGGTGAGAATGTTCGCGTCGAGGCCAACCTTCGCAAGTCCCAGCCGGATCCGAGCAAGCGATGCCTCAAAGCATGCGTAGACAACGTGGGTCGGCCCGCTGACGCGCCCGGTGAGCCGCCGTACGTCGTCTGTAGTCAACGCTTTGTACTTGATTGCCTGCGGTTCTTCTACGTTATTGCCGCTCTTGCCTTCACAGGCAAGCAACGCGGCCGGATGGTCTCGGCTTGCGACGACATCTATCACGATCCCGCCCGCCGAAGTGACAACGGGGAGTTCAATTCGATGAAGCGCGAAGCCCAAGTCGCCCAGAGGCCGCGGCCATCCGCCGTCACCCTTAAGGAGAGCGATCAGGGCGTTTAGAGGCCAGAGCCTCGCTTCCACGCGGCTGATTCTGGGGCCTGCTCGACCTATCGTTTGCCAGCATGGCGATCCGCTGGTGCACATTTGACTGCTACGGCACGCTCATCGACTGGGAGGGCGGCATCACCGATGCCCTCCTGCCACTGCTCGCGGCTGACGTGGACCGCGACGCGCTGGCGCGCGAGTACATCGAGACCGAGGCGTCGGTGGAGAGCGGAGCGTACCTGCGGTATCACGACGTGCTGGACCGCGCGGGCACGGCGCTCCTGCGCAAGCACGGGATCGAGCGGCCGTCGCCGCTGCCGGCCTCGCTGCCCCGCTGGGCCGCGTTCCCGGAGGTCCCTGGGGCGTTGCGGGCGCTACGGACGGCGGGGCGGCGGATCGCCATCCTCTCGAACGTGGATCGTGACCTCATCGCGACGTCCATCCCGAAGCTCGGGATCACGCCGGACCTGGTCGTCACCGCCGAGGACGTCGGCAGCTACAAGCCGGCGGCGGGTCACTGGACGCGCTTCGCCGAGCTGACCGGCGCGACGGCGGCCGAGACCGTGCACGTCGGCGCGAGCCAGTACCACGACATGCTGCCGGCGGCCGCGCTCGGCTACCGCACGGTGTTCATCGATCGGCACGGCGAGGGGCTGACGACGACGCCGGACCGTATCCTGCGCGACCTTTCTGGGCTTCCGGAGACCATCGCCGCGCTCGAGTGAGAAACTTCGCCGATGCGAACGCGTCATCGATCCCTCGATCTCTTCGCGCGGTATGTCGGGCCGCAGTGGCGTCATCTCGCCGTCCTCGGACTCCTCGTCGGGGCGAGCATCGCTCTCCAGCTCATCGCCCCGCAGCTGCTGCGTTCGTTCATCGACGGCGCGATCGGTGGCGCCGATCTCGACGTACTCGTGCGGATCGCCATCCTGTTCGTCGCCTTTGCCTTGGGCCAGCAGATCGCGGCCGCGCTCGCGACGTACCTTGGCGAGAGCATCGGCTGGATCGCGACCAACGCGCTGCGGGCGGACCTCGCGCTGCACTGCCTGAACCTAGATCTGGGCTTCCACAAGGCCCGGACGCCGGGTGAGCTGATCGAGCGGATCGACGGCGACGTCACCGCGCTCGCGGGGTTCTTCTCTCGATTCATCGTGAACGTGCTCGGAAATCTCGTACTGCTCGTGGGCGTGCTCATCGTCGTCGCCATCGAGGACTGGCGCGCGGGCGTCGCGCTGACGGGCTTCGCGGTCCTGGCGGTCGGGCTGCTCCTCGGGCCGCTGCGGACGATCGCGGTCGGTGGATGGCGCCGCGTGCGCGAAACGTCCGCGCAGATCTACGGGTTCCTCGGCGAGCGGCTGGGCGGCACCGAGGACATCCGCTCGAGCGGGGCGGAGACGCACATCCTCAACGGCCTCGCCCTCCACCATCGCGAGTGGCTCGCGTCGCGTCGCCGCGCGATGTTCGGCGTCGGGGTCATCTGGGCGTCGACGATCCTCACGTTCGCGGTCGGCAACGCCGTCGCGTTCGCCGTTGGCGGCTACCTCTGGACCGTCGGCGCGATCACCGTCGGGACCGTCTACCTGCTCTTCTATTACACGGAGCTGCTGCGCCGGCCGATCGAGTCGTTCCGCCGCGAGCTCGAGGACATGCAGCGGGCCATCGCCAGCCTTGGGCGCGTCGACCAGCTGCTCCGGACCGGCTCGGCGCTCGTCGACGGGCAACAGACGCTCCCTGATGGCCCGCTCGGTGTCGAGCTGGATGCGGTGTCATTCGGCTACGACGACGACCTCGTGCTTCACGACCTGTCGCTGCGTGTCGCGCCCGGCCGCGTGCTCGGGATCCTCGGCCGCACCGGGAGCGGAAAGACCACGCTGGCCCGGCTGCTGCTCCGGTTCTACGACCCGACGACCGGCGCGGTGCGGCTCGGCGGCGTCGACCTTCGCGACGCCTCGCTCGGCGCGGTGCGTACGCGCGCGACGCTGGTAAGTCAGGACGTGCAGCTCTTCAGCGCCTCGGTCCGCGACAACCTCACGTTCTTCGATGACACGATCGATGACGCCCGCCTCGAGGCCGTCGTCGACGGCATCGGGCTCGGGACGTGGCTGCGAGACCAATCGCCGACGGATCCCCTCGGTGCGGCGATGACAGGGGGCGGCCTCTCGGCCGGCGAGGCTCAGCTTCTCGCGTTCGCGCGCGCGTTCCTCCGCGATCCAGGGCTCGTCGTGCTGGACGAAGCGTCGTCGCGGCTCGACCCGGTCACGGAGCGCCATGTCGAGCAGGCGATCGACGCGCTGCTCGCGCATCGCACGGCGATCGTCATCGCGCATCGGCTGGCGACGGTGGATCGCTGCGACGAGATCCTCATCCTCGAGGAGGGTCGGATCGTCGAACACGGACCACGCGTGGCGCTTGCGGCGGACCCGGCCTCGCGGTTCTCCGCGCTCCTCCGGAGCGGCCTGGAGCCGGTGCTCGCTACATGACCCACTCATGAAAGAGGACACGATCGGCACGGGTCGGTTCCTCTGGCGGATGGCGACCTACCGGAAGGGGAACTATCTCGCCGACGCCGTCGCCTGGATCGGCGTCTACGCGTCGCAGCTTCTCCCGGGGCTGGTGGCGCAGCGGGCGTTCGACGCGCTGCAGCGCGGCACTGCTGACGTCCCGGCGATCCTCTGGCTCGCCGCCCTTTTCGTCGGTGCGGGAATCGCTCACGCGGCCGCGATGCTCATCGGCTGGATGATCGACGTGGGATTCCGCTTCGGGGTCACCGGCGTCCTGCAGCGCAACATGCTCACCGAGGTCCTCCGTCGCCCCGGAGCCCGATCGCTGGACCGGACGCCGGGCGAGGCGTTGAGCGTCTTCCGCGACGACGTCGAGCATGCCGAGAACGGGGCGGACTGGACGATCGACATGATCGGCAACTTCGTCTTCGCGACCGCGGCGATGACGATCCTCATCCGGGTCAACGCCACGATCGCGATCTTCGTGTTCGCTCCGCTGGCCGCGATCATCCTGGTCGCGCAGGTCGCGACCAACCGCCTGCGGCAAACGCGGTCGGCGAGCCAGGTAGCCACGAGCCGCGTGACCGGCGCGCTCGGCGAGATCTTCGGCGCGGTCCAGGCGGTTCAGCTCGCGCGCGCCGAGCGCGGCGTCGTCGAGCACTTCCGCCGCCTGAACGACGTACGCCGCCGCGCGCTCCTGCGCGAGCGCGGGGTGCAGCTGGTCACCCAGTCGATCTACTGGAACACCGTGAATCTCGGGACCGGGCTGATCCTGCTGCTCGGAGCCCAGTCGATGCGCAGCGGCAGCTTCACCGTCGGTGACTTCGCGCTGTTCGTGTCGTATCTCGGCTTCGTGACCGAGTTCACCGGCTTCGCCGGACTGTTCCTCACGCAATGGAAGCAGCTCAACGTCTCGGTGCGGCGCATGCTCGCGCTCATGCGTGGGGAGTCATCGGGCGTGGATGCCGCAGGACTCGTCGCGCGCACGCCGCTGTTCCTGCGCGGCCCGCTCTCGACACCGGTCATGCGGTCGGGCGGCGACCTGCGCGCGATCGAGGCGGCACACCTCTGGTATCGCTTCGGCCGATCGCACGATGATGCCGCTGCCCCGGGCATCAGTGACGTGTCGCTGCGCCTCGAGCGCGGCAGCTTCACGGTCATCACCGGCCGGATCGGCGCCGGCAAGACCACGCTGCTCCGCGTGCTGCTCGGACTGCTGCCCGCGGAGTCCGGCGTCATCCTGTGGAACGGCGCGCCGGTGGTCGATCCGGGCGCGTTCTTCGGGCCACCTCGGTCGGCCTACGTCCCGCAGGTCCCGCGGCTGTTCAGTGATTCGGTGCGGGCGAACATCCTTCTGGGCCTCGCGGACGATGCGCGCCTGGCCGACGCCGTGCGGGCCGCGGTGCTCGAGCGGGATATCCCCGAGCTCGCCCAGGGGATCGACACGATGGTCGGCTCGCGCGGGGTTCGGCTATCGGGCGGGCAGGTCCAACGCGTCGCGGCGGCCCGGGCATTCGTCCGTCACGCGGACCTGCTGGTCGTCGACGATCTATCGAGCGCGCTCGACGTGGAGACCGAGCGCGCGCTGTGGGAGCGGCTCGTCGATCCGGCGCAGCCGCCCGCCGAATGGCCGACGATCCTCGCGGTCTCGCATCGCCGGCCCGCGCTCCGTCGTGCCGACCGGATCGTGGTGTTGAAGGACGGGCGCGTCGAGGCCCAGGGCTCGCTCGATGAGCTGCTCGCGAGCTCGGATGAGATGCGGCGACTGTGGGAGGTCGAGACCGAGACGCGACCGTAGCGGCGGAGCCAAGCCCTTAGGCTTGATCGGTGACAGCCCGAAATGACATCCGCAACGTCGCGATCATCGCCCACGTCGACCACGGGAAAACGACCCTCGTCGACGCGATGCTCAAGCAGAGCCACATCTTCCGCGAGAACCAGCAGGTGGCGGAGCGGGTGATGGACAGCAACGCCCTCGAGCGCGAGCGCGGCATCACGATCATGGCGAAGAACACGGCCATCGTGTACCGCGGGACGAAGATCAACATCGTCGATACACCGGGTCACGCCGACTTCGGCGGCGAGGTCGAGCGCGTCATGAACATGGTCGACGGCGTCCTCCTGCTGGTGGACGCGGTCGACGGTCCGATGCCGCAGACGAAATTCGTGCTGCGCCAGGCACTGCAGCGCGGGCACCGCGCGATCCTCGTCGTGAACAAGATCGACCGCCCGAACGCGCGGCCGAACCACGTGCAGAACGAGACGTTCGATCTGTTCCTCGACCTCGGCGCATCGGAGCAGCAGGCCGAGTTCGAGACCGTGTACACGAACGCCCTCATCGGGGCCGCGAGCACGGATCATCGCCACGTCGGCACGACGCTCGAGCCGCTGTTCGACGCGATCATCGGAGAGATCCCGCCGCCCGACGTCGATCCCGATGGTCCGACGCAGCTCCTCACCACGATGACGACGCTCGATGACTACAAGGGCAAGATCGTCCTCGGCCGGCTGCAGAGCGGGCGGGTGAAGCGCGGCCAGTCCGTGGTCCGCATCGACCACGACGGCAAGGTCCTGCTGCCGACCAAGGTGACGGCCGTGTTCACCTTCAACGGTCTCGACCGCGAGGAGGTCGAGGAGGTCGAAGCCGGCGACATCGTCGCCATCGCCGGCGTGGGCGACGCCACGATCGGCGAGACCATCGCCGACGCCAACGATCCGCGGCCGCTCCCGCCGATCCGAGTCGAGGAGCCGACGCTGCGCATGACGTTCAAGGTGAACGATTCGCCGTTCGCGGGCCGCGAGGGCACCTTCGTGACGAGTCGGAAGCTCAGAGAGCGCCTCTACGCGGAGCTCGAGCGCGACGTCGCGCTCAAGGTGGCGGACACCGACACCCCCGACACGCTCCTCGTGTCCGGCCGGGGCGAGCTCCACCTCGCGATCCTTGTCGAGAACATGCGTCGCGAGGGGTACGAGTTCCAGGTGTCGAAGCCCGAGGTCATCGGCAAGGTCGTCAACGGCGAGATGCAGGAGCCGTACGAGCAGCTCGAGGTCGAGGTCTCGCAGGAAGGACTCGGCGCAGTCGTCGAGCTCGTCGGCCAGCGGCGCGGCATCCTCCAGGACATGAAGTACCGCGACGACGGGAACGTGCACTGCGTCTACAAGGTGCCGACCCGCGGTCTGCTCGGCTTCCGGCAGGCGTTCCTCACGAACACGCGTGGCCAGGGCGTGATGAACACGCTCTTCGCCGGGTATGGGCCGCATGCGGGCCCGATCGCGGCGCGCGAGTTCGGCTCGCTGATCGCGTTCGAGGCAGGGGAGACGAGCACGTTCGGCCTTGCAGCGTCGCAGGATCGCGGAACGTTGTTCATCGGGCCGGGCGTCGAGGTCTACGAGGGGATGATCGTCGGCCAGCACATCCGCGAGCGCGACCTCGAGATCAACGTCTGCAAGAAGAAGCACCTCACCAACATGCGCAGCAGCAACAGCGACATCGCGGCGAAGCTCGATGGCATCCGGACGCTCTCGCTCGACGACGCCATCGAATTCGTCGCCGATGACGAGCTGCTCGAGGTGACCCCGAAGGCGTTCCGGCTGCGCAAGCGGGTGCTCGCGAAGCAGGATCGCGATCGCGCCTTCGGCCAGATGAAGAAGGCGGCCGCGGTCAGCTAACGAGCCGGACCGCGCATTCGCCGACGGTCTAGCGCCGCGATCTCTGCCAGAGAAATGGCACCGCGAGCGGACCCCACAGCCCGCCGGCCACCACTGTGGCGCGAACGGCAGCTCGACCGCGCGGCACTAGCTGCACTCCTCCTGACCGTCGTCACAAGGAGAGGCCCCGACTCACGTGTGCGGTGCTGACAACACACCACCAGCCGGAGGGAGTCGTTGGTCCGGCGCGCTCGAACGACACCAGTGGGGCCGCACGGTGCTGCTGGCTGCGGCGGAGCGGGTCGGGGTGCGCCGCGCAGCCACGCCCATCGGGGTCAGCCGCACCACCGGGTACCGCTGGCGCCGGCGTCGCGGTGCGCTCGCCGATCGGTCCGGTCGCCCCGACACCGCCAGCCGAGCGCCAGGCGAATCGGGTCCGCCTGCGGTGTTCCCGTACGTGTTCCCGTACGCGTTCCTCTACGGGAACAGTGAATCGCCGCAAATGCTCAGTGAAACCGCGGATTCCTGGGCCGACATATGTACGTGCGCGCCCGTTCGGATCAGTGCGACCGCGAGCCGCTCCTGGAGCGCGCCCGTCGACGCCGCCTGGCCCGCGGCCTGCCCCGCGCCTGGAGTCCGGCGGACCGGACCACGCCACGGCACCCCTCGACCACCGGCCGGGTCGATCGCCGCACCCGGATGCGCCAGGGTGCCTGCGCGGACGCGGCGCCTCTTTCACGAGCGACCAGGCGCGCCGCGATCGCGCTCCGGGCGGCTGCGGATCCTGCCGACCGACTGCATATCGCATGCGGTGACCGCAGCCCAGCCCACTGGCTCCGTGCTCGGGCTGTGACGGACCGCTGGGAGGAGTTCAACGAGCTGAGATTCCCGGTGGTTTCTGGCACTCGTGCTCGACCCGTTGTCGAGGCGGTTCGCGGACGGCATCCCTCGACGTGTCGAGCCGCAATCGTGGGCGAATCACGAGGACGCTCAGCGGCGTGCCCGCACGCGACGATCTCTGGAGCTGGCCCGACGACCTCCGCGACCGGATCTGAAGCAGTGCCAGAAATGGCCGGGAACCTCAACTAGCGGCCGAACCGCTCCCGGTACGAGGGCACGCTGATCATCGGCGGCCGCTCGATCTCGCTGATGTCCTGGACCTCGAGGTGGAAGCCTTCGGCCGTTGGGGAGATGAGCTTCATCGTCAGGTTCGCGTCGTCAAGGAGCCGCTCCCCACGCCCGTCGCCCAACCGCTTCATCGCGACCTGCACGATCTCGAACGACATCTTCGAGAGCGCGAGGAGCGACTGGTTGCGATGGATCCGTTGCTTCATGTCTACCTGCGCGAGCGCCCGCAGCCCGGCCATCCGGAGCACGTCGATGAGCAGGCCGGTTTCGACGCCGTAGCCCGAGAAGAACGGGAGGCGCTCGAGCAGGCTCCTGCGCCCGGCCTGCTCGCCGGCGAGCGGCTGGATCATCCCGGAGAGCTCGGGAAAGAACATGTTCAGGATCGGCCGGGCCATGAGCTCGGTCACGCGCCCGCCGCCGGTCGCCTGCAGCTCGCCACCGACGTCGAGCGGCCGGCGATAGAAGGCTTTGGTGAAGGCGATGTCCGGCCGGAAGAGCAGCGGTCCGAGCAGCCCGTAGACGAACTTCGGGTGGAAGTTCGAGACGTCGGTGTCCACCCACACGACGATGTCCCCGCTGAGGACCGCCAGGCTCTTCCAGAGCGCCTCGCCCTTCCCGCGCCCGGGACCGACCTCCGGCAGGAGCTGCTGGTGGAGGTACACCGGCACGCCCAGCTCGCGCGCGATCTCGCGCGTGCGGTCGGTCGAGTCCGAGTCGATGACCACGAGCTCGTCGACGATCGGGATGCGCTCCATCAGCCGGCTGCGGATGACCTGAATGACCTTCGCGATGGTGGCCTCTTCGTTCAGCGTCGGCAGGCCCACCGAGATCTTCAGGCCCAGCTTCTCCTTCTGCGCGCGGAGCGCGGCGAGATCCGCGAACTCCGCGCTCGTGAAGGTGTTCTCGACGAACCACTTGTCGACGAGCTCGCCGATGGCCGCGGTGCGCTCCGTCCGATCCGTGGGGAGCGGGGTCGGGGCGAGGAACACGCTCGACGCCACCGGCGTGCGGGTGCGCACGATCATCGCGGCCTTCGCCCCGCCGATGATCCGTTGCGCGATCGGTCCCAGCGGCTCCGCGCCGCCGCTCGCGCCGAACACGACGAGGTCGTGGCGAGCGAGCTCGGCGGTGATGATCGGCTCGGCGTCGCCGACGCGCGTGAGGAGCTCGTCGACCCGTTCGTCGAAGGCCCGCTCGCCGACGAGCTGATACAGCGTCGCGCTGGTCCGACGCGATGCCCGGTCCTCGGGCGCGACGTGCAGCAGGGTGACGGTCCCGCCGCGCGCGCGCGCGAGGTCGACGCCGAGCTTGGCCGCGAGCTCGGCGTAGCGGCCGCCGCGGACCGGCACGAGGATCCGCCGGGCGCGGCCCGCCGGCCCCTTCACGATCGCGAGGTCGCATGGCGGATCGCGGAGGAGGTCCTCGATCGTCGTGCCGAGGTAGTCCCAGCCCGGCCGGCGCCAGCCGACGAGCAGCAGGTCGGGCCGCTCCTCGCGGGCGGCGTCGGCGATCGCCGCCCAGCCCTGCCGGGCGACGGTTACGAGCGGTCGGACGGTGCGCGGCGCGGCGAGCGCCATCAGCTCGCGCCGCCGGGTGCGGGCATGCGGCTGCGCGGAGGCGAGCGTGTCGCCCTCGGGCACCTCGATGACCGAGGCGACGACGATCTCGCCGTCATCGCCGGCGAGGGCCGCGGCGACCTCGATCAGCCCGCGGTCATGGGTGGCATCGACGACGGCAACGAGGCACTTCATGAAGCTCATCCCCAACTATCCATGGATGGCAGGTAGCACGTGTTCGGCCAGCACCCGCGGCCACGCATGCTCGCGGCTGCGGCGGTGCAGCCGCGCGATCGGATCGGACCCGAGCCGCTGCGCGATGGCCCGCGCGAGCGTGGCGCCGTCGGCGTCCGCCGGGACGTACGTCGCGTCGTCGCCGGCGACCGCCCGGAGCGCCGGGATGTCCGAGCAGACGATCGGCAGGCGGTGCCAGCCCGCCTCGAGGGCCGGGATCCCGAAGCCCTCGTTCGCCGACGGGAGCACGAGCGCGTCGGCGAGCGCGTAGAGGTCACTGAGCACGCGGTCGCTGACGCGCACCTTCTTGTCGTGGAGCAGGTGGACGCCGGCACCCGCCCGCGTCGCGAGCTCGCGCGCGTACGTCGCGTTCGCGGGGTTGTGCGCTCCGGGCCCGCCGGTCACCACCAGCGCGGCGTTCGGGAACGTGCGACGCAGCCGTACCTGCGCGTCGATCGCGACGTCGATGCGCTTGCGGCGGGTCATCCGCACCGGGAGCAGGAGCAGCGGGTCGGCATCGAACAGCTCGAGGCGCTCGGCGAGCGCGATGCCCGGCTTCGACAGGCCGAGGAGCCCTGCGGGATCGACGCCGTTCGGCACGACGGCGACCTTCGACTTCGGGATCCCGGTGAGGGCGACGAGCTCATCGCGCGCCTTCTCGGACACGGCGACGTAGCGGACTCCAGTGAGCGCTGTCCGGAACAGCGACCACGGACGACCCTCATGCAGCTGTCCGGCGTACTGCGCGTCGGTCCACGCGAGGTCGTGGGTCCAGGCGACGAAGCGGCCGGGCAGCTCGCTCGCGAGGTTCGCCAGAGCCTCCGTGAGCGCCGCGTTCTTGTGCAGGGTGAAGGCGTTGTGCACGACGACCCGATCGGCCCGCGCGACGTGCAGGCGGAGCTTGCGCTCGATCGTGTGGACCAGCCGCTCGTGCGCCGGCGCGATCTCTCCCTGGGCGAGGGCCGCGAAGTCGCGCAGGACCGCGGGGTGCCGCGAGTCGAGCTCGGCGATCCGAATGAGGCGCACTGGCCGGGCGCTGCCGCGACCCGCGACGATCGCGACGTCGTCGCCCGCCTCGCGGAGGGCCCGCGCGTGGACGGCCATGACGCGCTCGACGCCACCGAGGATCGACGGCGCGGTGTAGTGAACGAGGAGGACGCGCTGCTTCTTGCGGCTCACCCGATGACCGGCGCCGAGGCGCGCGCGACGCGCGAGCCGCCGCCGGTCACGGTGACGCTCCGGCCGGAGCGACGGACGCGGAACGAGATGAGCGAGTCGTACGCCCGCAGGTGCTGGACCTCGATCCGGTCGAGCCAGACGGGGAGCGCGGGGTCGACGACGATGCGGCGCCGCTCGAGGTCCGGCTCGAGCCCGAGGAGGGAGCGCAGGCAGAGGAACACCATGCCTGCCGACCACGCTTGCGGGATGCACGAAATGAGGTAGTCCGCGGGCCGCGAAGAGAACCGCAGGTCCCGCTGGAAGCCGCAGAAGAGCTCGGGCAGCCGCGCGTTCGGGAACCGCTTCCCGGCCTCGATGAGCGCCTCGATGATCGCGTTCGCCTCCTCGCGGAAGCCGTAGCGCACGAAGCCCTGTGCGATGAGCGAGTTGTCGTGCGGCCACACCGAGCCGTTGTGATAGCTCATCGGGTTGTATGTCGGGTAGGTGCTCGACAGCGTCCGCACGCCCCAGCCGCTGAACATGTCGGGGGCCATGAGCCGCTCGACCACGCGGCGCGCCCGGTCCGGCCGAGCGATGCCGGCCCACAGCGCATGTCCGGCGTTGCTCGTGACCGCCGGCACCTGCTTCTTGTTGCCATCGAGGGCCTGGGCGTAGCAGCCTTCGTTGTCCATCCAGAAATCGCGCTCGAACCGTTCGGCGAGCGCGGCCGCCTCCGCGCGCAGCGTCCTGGCGCGCTCGGCCTCGCCGTCCATCGCATACAGATCCGCGAGCCCGCGCTTCGCGGCGTAGACATACGCCTGCGCCTCGACGAGCGCGGCCGGCAGCACCGAGGGCTGCCCGTCCGGGTCGGAGAGCGAGTTCGCAGAATCCTTCCATCCGTGGTTCCGGAGGTCGCTCGGGCTCGCGCCGTACTCGATGTAGCCGTCGCCGTCAGCGTCGCCGAACGTGTCGCACCACGTGATCGCGCGCTCGGCCGCGGGGAGCAGCTCCCGCCAGAACGCCCGGTCGCCGGTCCACTTCACCGTCTCCGCGAACAGCATCGCGAACAGCGGCGTCGCGTCGACCGTGCCGTAGTACGGCCGGTGGGGGACCTCGCCGAGCCGCGCGAGCTCGCCCCGTCGCAGCTCGTGGAGGATCTTGCCCGGCTGCTCCTCCGTGAACGCATCGACCTTCGTGCCCTGGTAGCGCGCCAGGAGCCGCAGCGTCCCGCGCGCGATGTCCGGGTTCCACGCGAGCGTCTGGTAGGCCGCGATCAGCCCATCGCGGCCGAACGGCACGGCGTACCAGGGGATACCTGCGGTGACGTAGAGCCCGGTGTCCTCGTCGTCGATGAGCGCGCGCAGGTCCAGGGCGCTTCGCAGGAGGAGCTCGTCGTTGAGCGACTCCGAGCTCGTCGAGTAGTCCGCGCAGGTCCGTAGGAACCGGCGGTAGCGCGCGTTCAGCGCGTCGAGCGCCTCATCGAAATCGCGCGGCGCGGGCGCGACCCCCGAGCCATCCTCCCGGGGGACGATCGCAAGCTCGTAGGTGACGATCTCCTGCGGCGCGAGCTCGCGCTCCAGGATGAAGGTGTGGCCCTCGATGCGGTCCGGCGCGGGCCGCATCGTCACGTCGGTGGTGCGGCGGACCCCATCACGACCGAGGCGCTCGAACCGGATGCCGTTCGGGATCGCGGCCACGGGCGTGACCTCGACGCTGGCGGGCAGGCCGCGGTAGCCGCGCACCGAGAACATGTCGTGGAACGAGGCGTCGAACTCGAGCTCGATGCGCAGTCGCACTTTCCCGGGGTTGCAGTTGAGGATGCCGACGCGCTCGCGCAGGCCGTCGACGAGGAACCGGGTCCGCCGCACCGAGAGCGATTGCGACGGGAGGATCGCCCCGTCGTCCAGGGTCGCCGCGCGGTTCGCGAGCTGGAACGCCCCGACGTAGTTCTGCTCGGTATTCGCCGAGAGGAGGGCCGGCGGCTGTCCGTTGATGCGCAGGGCGAAGCCCGAGAGGAACTGGGTGTCGTGGTAGTAGAGGCCGAAGGCGGATGTCGCACCGATCGGCAGGCTGCCGTCGTCCTCGGACACGAGGACCAGGCCATCCTCCTTCATGTTGACGCTCACCAGCGGTCGACGAGCGCCTTCTTCAGCTCTTCAAAGGTGACGGCCTGTCGTTCGACGAGGGCCTCGGCCTTCTCGGTGTCGAGGTCCTTCGCCTCCTCGATGAAGCTCGCGACGCGGGCGAAGTACAGCGGGACGAGCGCGCCGACGTAGCGCTGGGTCTCCTCCGGCCGCTGCTTCGAGGCGAGCAGGAAGTCGTACACGATGCCGGCCCAGGTGCGGTCATCGATGCGGCCGGGCACCGGCCGCGAGAGGATCTGGTCCCACGTCCGCTGGTGTTCCGTGCGGCCTGCGGCGTATTTGCGCCGCAGGATCTCGACGCTCGCGCTCACCGCCTCCGGCTCGACCGGGTCGATGGATCCGACGATCTCCGTCGCCTTGGAACCCCGCCCGGACCTCCAGCTCTCAGGGTTCGCGACCGCGAGCCGGAACGCTGTGCTCACGACCTGCGTGAACATCGGGGCGAGGTCCGCCCCCGGGTCCTTCGGGTCGTGGATCTTCGCGCCGAGGAAGGCCTGCACGATCCGCTTGCGCCGCACGAGGGCGGTGGTCGTCATGTAGACGTCGATGCCGAACCGCGCGACGTCCGTGTCCCACACGTTCGGGCCACCGAAGACCGCTCCGGCGACGAAGTCGCGCGCGAGCTCGGGGCTGAACCCGAACTCGCCGCCGATGGGCTGGCGCAGCCGCAGGCCGTAGAGCGCGCGGGTGAGAGGATAGGCGACGTTGTTCGTGATCGTGCCGTCGAACTTGTGACGGGCGTACAGCGGGGTCACGTAGTCCGCCGTCCCGCCGCGGATCGGCGAGATGAGCCGATCGATCCATGCGGGGGTGATGCTGCGCAGGTCACTGTCGACGACCGCGCACGCTTCAACGCCGAGCTCGAGGGCGACCTCGAAGATTGCGCGGAATGCCGAGCCCTTGCCCGGCGGACCGACGTAGGCGCCGGTGATGGTGGGCAGGCCGTCCGTCGAGGCCGCGATCACGTCGCTCGTGCCGTCCTTCGAGCCGCCGTCGGCGTTGACGATGACCGGCGTCGCGTCCGGGAAATACGTGCGCAGGCCGGCCGCGACCGTCCGCGCCACGTGCTCGACGGTGGCCGAGTTGTTGAAGCTCGGGATCCCGACGAGCAGGTCGGCGCTACCGACCCGCGCGACACCGTCGCGAAGTCGCTCGTCGAGCGCCGAATCGGCTGCTTGGCGCATGGGGCCTCTCCAGACCGTTTTTCTTCCGGCCCAGCCACTTTCCTCAAGCCCGATGATACCGGTGGTGCTGGAGGCGATCGACGGATATGTCCTGCCACTGCTCGAACGCGCCTACGCGGCGTTCGGCTATCTCGGCGTCGTCGTCGCGATGGCCATCGAGAGCGCGGCGATCCCCCTCCCGAGCGAGCTCATCCTCCCGCTGGCCGGGTTCTCGGTGGCCCGCGGCGTCTCCGAGCCGCTCACCGGCGCACCGTGGTTGTACTGGGGCGCGGTGATCGCGGGCGTCGCCGGCAACACGATCGGATCGCTGGTCGCGTACGCGATCGGGGCGTACGGGGGCCGGCCGCTCCTCCAGCGCTTCGGGAAGTACGTGCTCATCTCCAGCCACGATCTCGACGCCGCCGAGCGGCACTTCGCGAGATGGGGCGACGCGACCGTGTTCTTCTCGCGGATGCTGCCGATCGTGCGCACCTTCATCTCGGTGCCCGCGGGCATCGCCCGGATGCCGCTATGGCGGTTCATTGCGTTCTCGGTGCTCGGCGCGATCCCGTGGGTGATGCTCCTCGTCTGGGGCGGCGTCGTGCTCGGCGACCACTGGACCGATATCAAGCAGACGCTGAAGGGTCTTGATTACCTCGTGGCCGCTGTCATCGTCGCGGGCGTCGGCCTGTTCATCTGGCGCCACGTCCGCACGCACTGATGGATCAGCTCCTCGCGTTCGACGAACGGCTGTATTCCGCGATCATCGCGGCGCGCAATCCGTTGATTGCCGTCGTCGCGATGGTGATCACGTACCTCAACTTCTTCGGTCTGCAGTGGTGGCTGCTCGGGATCTTGATGTGGCGCACCCGCGGGGGCCGGCGGGGCCTCTGGGTCGCGCTCACGATCGTCATCGGCATGGTCCTCGCCTGGGCAACGGCCGAGACGGTGAAGCGCTTCGTCCAGCGACCGCGGCCGTTCCTCGCGATCCCGGAGGCACTGCCGGCGATCATCCCCGAGCCGTCCTCCTATTCATTCCCCTCGGGGGACACCGCCCTGGCCTTCGGAGCGGCCGTCGCCTTCGGCCAATGCTTCCCGCGCTTCCGGCCCTTCGCGCTCCTGCTCGCCTCCGCGGTCGGGCTCTCGCGGGTCTTCGTCGGCGTGCATTACCCGCTTGATGCGCTCGGTGGCGCCATCGTCGGGATCGTCTGGGGTCTGTTGGCGCCGCCGATCGTCGCCTGGGTGCTCCGCTTCTACCCGTGGCGGGCGTTCGTCGTCCCGCACACGCACTGGGATCGCGAGTGGTACGAGCGCTTCGAAGGCTTCCGCGCGCAGCTCGTGCCGATGGTCGGCTCGCTGCTGGACCTCCTCGAGCGCGAGCCGCGGTTCCGCTCGTTCACCTTCGACGGGCAAACGATCCCGCTCGAGGACCACCTCGCCGTGCGCCCCGCCGACCGACCGCGTATCGAGGCGCTCGTCCGCGCGGATCGCTTGCTCATCGGCCCGTGGTACGTCCTCGCGGATCTCCTGCTCGTGTCGGGCGAGTCGATCGTCCGCAACCTGCAAGAAGGGCTGCGGGTCGCGGGCTCGTTCGGCCGAGCGTCGCGGGTCGCGTACGCTGCCGACCCGTTCGGCCACCCGGCCCAGATGCCTCAGGTCCTTCGCGGTTTTGGCTACGGCTCCTACGTGTTCGCGCGCGGGGTGGGGGACGAAGGTGAGGAGCTCGGCAGCGAATTCCACTGGGAGGCGCCGTCAGGCGATCGGGTCCTCGCGTCACATCAGGTCGCGCACTACGACAACGCGCTGCCGCTGGTGGCCGTCGGCGTGAAGCCCGTCGACGACGTGCCGCGTCGCGTGCGTGCGACGCTCCCGCGGATCATGGATCAGACCGCGCCGTACGCCGCAGGCGATGCGGTCCTCTTCATGGTGGGAACGGACCACACCCCCGCGTTCGAGAAGCTGCCTGACGCGGTCGATGCGATCACGCGCGTCGCGCCGCGTACCAAGGCGCAGATCGCGACGCTCGAGGACTTCGTCGCCGCGTTGCCCGCGCCGCGAGGCGTGTTCCACGGCGAGATGGTCGCCGGGAAGTACCGGCCGATCCTCCGCGGGGTGAACTCCACGCGCGTCTGGATCAAGCAGGAGAACGCCACCTGCGAGCGACTGCTCCTCGAGCGCTGCGAGCCGCTCGATGCGCTCAGCGGTGGCGGCGCCAGCGGCACGCTGCGGTCCCTCTGGCGGACGCTGCTGGAGAACCATCCGCACGATTCGATCTGCGGCTGCTCGATCGATGCGGTGCACGACCTCGATATGCGACCGCGCTTCGCTCGCGTCCGCGCGGGCGGCGAGCGTCTCGTCACACAGCTCTCGACGGCGCTCGCCGGGGTCGGCGACGCTCCGGTCGCCTGGAGCGCCATCCCCTGGGCCCGCGACGCCATCATCACGGTCGCGGGCCGCCCGACCGTCGTGCGCTGTGCCCCGCTCGGGGTCGCGGCCGCGGCGCGCGGTCGCACCGACGGGGTGAGCGCGCCGGAGCCGGGCGTCATCGTGAACGAGCGGCTCCGCGTCGAGGTGGACGATGACGGGAGCTTCATCGTCATCGACCGAAGGACCGGCACGCGGTCCGCGCGGATGAACGTCCTGATCGACGAAGGTGACCGTGGCGACGAGTACACGTATTCGTATGCCGGGCCGACCATCGGGTCGAAGGGGGTCGCGGGCCACACGGCGACGCGCGTGGATGGCGACCGCGCGATCGTGACGGTCGATCTCGCGCTGCGCCTGCCATCGTCGCTGCGGGAGGACCGTTTGGCCCGCCGGCCCGAGCTGGTGGACAACCGCGTCCGCTTCGCCATCTCGCTCGACGCGAGCGCGTCGCACGTCGACGTCGCGGCCACGGTCACGAACGCGTCGCGAGATCACCGGCTGAAGGTCGTGTGCGAGACCGGCCTCCGCACCGCGACCCACGCCGCGGGCGCCGGCTTCGCGTGGCTCGAGCGGCCGAACCGCGTGCCGCGCAAGCGCGGATGGGTCGAACCCCCCACGCCCGAGCGCTGTTTCCACGAGATCGTGGCGGTGGAAGGTACCGTGGGCGGGATCGCCGTCGGAGCCGACGGCCTGCGCGAGTACTCGGTGCAGAGCGACGGCGGCGCGATCGCCATCACGCTCTTCCGCGCGGTGGGCTTCCTATCCCGCGGAGATCTGCCGGAGCGGCGCGGCCATGCCGGCCCGGAGATCGAGACACCGTCCGCGCAATGCCTTGGCGACATGAACTTCCGCTATTGCGTGGTGCCGCTTTCGGCCACGGTCCGGCTGCCCCAGGCCGCGCGCGCGATCCGCGAGTTCCTCTCGCCCGCCTGGCTCGCGGCCGGCTCGGGCGAGGAGCGGTCCCTGTGCGCCCTCGACGGCGATGCCGCGATCACCCTGTCGGCCCTGCGAGCGCGATCACGCAACGGTCTCGTCGTTCGGCTGGTGAACCCGAGCAAGGACGTCGCGCGCGCGACGCTGCGGTTCGCGCGGCCCGTCGGGGCGTCGCGTCCGATCGACCTGCGCGAGGGCGATCTCGCGCTCGGTAATACCGGGCTCGACATCGTGCGCACCGCCGCGCCGCTGGAGCTTCACGACGGCGCCGCGGCCGTCACGCTCGAGGCGTTCGAGATCGGGACCTGGGAGATCGACTTCGCCTGACCACGCACTTGGCTACCCCGTAGCCGCTCACGGTGACCGAATGACCCCCGCCGGTGGCCGAACGGAGGACACGACACGACGTCCGGTGCCCGGTACGGTCCGACCGTGGGTCGATCGCCACTGCACCGTGTGGTCTGGCTCGCCCCGGTCGGGCTGGCGCTCGTCCTCGTTGCATCGTCCGCATCGGCCGACCCTGGTCCGTTCCGCCGCACCACGCCGCGGGCGTTCCTGGATTACCTGGGTCGCGAGGTCGGCGGCCTCATCCTCGGGATCCCGACCGGCCGGGCGTGGGGCATCGAGAGCGGGCTGCGACCGCTCGACGGCGCTGCCGGCGTCGTGCTGACGGTGGCCGTGGATAAACCCGGACGTCGCGGAGGCCTTCGTTCGGGTCGCGTACTACGCGCGTGGGGATGCGCGCTCGCGGCAGCTCGCGACGCGCGACTCGCCATTCGTGCACGTCGGCGCGGATCGGCGGATCGTGGTCGAACTCGATCCACCACCGGGGGCGGTCGCGTACCGCGTTCGGGTGCTCGGGCGGCTCGCGCCTGGTGCGACGCTCTCCCGCGCCGACGCGATCCGCGTACGGCCCGATGTCGGAGCGGCCGACCGAGGCGGTCCACGGCCCGCGCTCACGCGACTCGAGACCGACCTCCCATGACATACTTTGGCCGTTCAGACACGTCGGAGGGGATGTATGGCTACGGTCACGTTCGACCACGTGACAAAGAAGTTCGGAGACGTCTTCGCCGTCAATGACCTGTCGCTGCAGGTCAAGGACGAGGAGTTCCTGGTCCTCGTGGGACCCTCCGGCTGCGGGAAGACCACGGCGCTCCGGATGATCGCCGGGCTCGAGGAGCAGTCGACCGGCGACATCCTCATCGGCGAGCGCCTCGTGAACGACGTCGCGCCCAAAGATCGGGACATCGCGATGGTGTTCCAGAACTATGCGCTCTACCCGCACATGAGCGTCTACGACAACATCGCCTTCGGTCTGAAGCTGCGCGGCATGCCGAAGGTCGAGATCGATCGGCGCGTCGGCGAGGTCGCCGAGATGCTTGGCCTCCAGAAGCTGTTGAAGCGGAAGCCGAAGGAGCTGTCCGGCGGTCAGCGTCAGCGCGTCGCGGTCGGTCGAGCGATCGCTCGTGAGCCAGCGGTGTTCCTCATGGATGAGCCGCTGTCCAACCTCGATGCCGCACTTCGCATCGAGACGCGCGCCCAGCTCTCGAAGCTGCATCAGCGCATCAAGCGGACGACCGTGTACGTGACGCACGATCAGGTCGAGGCCATGACGATGGGCGACCGCATCGCGGTCATGCGCGACGGCCTGCTCCAGCAGATCGACACGCCGGAGAACCTCCACGCCCACCCGGCGAACATCTTCGTCGCGGGGTTCATCGGCTCGCCGGCGATGAATCTCTTTCCCGCCAAGCTCACCGGCAGCGCGGCGGCGCCCGTCGCGGACGCCGGCTTCTTCCAGGCGCCGCTTGCCGCCGGCAAGGGCGGGGCGATGGGCAGCGAGGTGGTCGTCGGGATCCGCCCCGAGGACATCAACGCCGGGGACCTCGCGGGACAGGACGGGCACATTCCAGTCGACGCGAAGGTGGAGGTCGTCGAGTTCCTCGGGAACGAGTTCCAGCTGCATCTCTCATCCGCCGGGCAGACCTTCGTCGCGCGCGTCGACACCCGCACCCAGAACCAGCCCGGCGATGCCATCCGGGTGGGCTTCGATCGGTCGAAGCTCCACGTCTTCGATAAGCAGACCGAGGAGGCCATCGCATGACATTGCGCGGTGAGATCGAGTCATTCCCGATTGAGACGGTCGTCCAGCTCATCCATTCGACGAGCAAGACCGGCCAACTCGAGGTCCGCGGCGCCGACGGCGCGGGCGGCACGCTCGGATTCGACGGTGGGCGGCTGATTGCCGCCATCGCCGGTGAGGAGGCCGGCGAGCCGGCGCTCGGCGCGGTGTTCGCGGTGGCGGACGGTGGGTTCGAGTTCATCCCCTGGGCCGACGCTCCGGCGGCGAATCTCGCGGGCGATCTGGACCAGCTGCTCGACAAGGCCGTCGAGGAGCGCGATCGCATCATCGCGATCCGTAAGGTCATCCCCGAGGACCGCTCGCGGTTCCGGCTCTCCGAGCGAGCGGCCGACAAAGGGGACATCACGCTCTCGTCCGATCAGTGGCGGACCTTGCTGGCGGTGAACGGCGAGCGCGACGTCACCGGCGTCGCCGAACATCTGAAGGCCGGCAAGCTCGCGACCCGCGCGTCGCTCGCGGCCCTCGTCGAGCGGGGCTTCATCGACGTTCTCGAGGCCGCCCCGGCGCCGGAACAGTGGAGCCCGCCCGCCTCCGAGCGGGTCGCTCCGGCGCCGGAAGCACCGCCCTGGGCTCCACCCCAAACGCACGCGGCGACAGCCCAGCAGTGGGATGCCGTGGCCCCGGCCGAGGCGCCTGCGGACGACCCGAGTCCAAGCCCCACCCACAGCTGGGAGCAGTCCTCAGCCGCACCGCAGAGCTGGGACCAGTCCGCTCCGCCATACCAATGGGAGCAACCGGCGCCGGCGCCCGCACCCGCACCGCAAAGCTGGGAGCAGTCGGCGCCCGCTCCCCAGAGCTGGGAGGTCGCCCCGCCGGAGCCGCACGCTCCCCACGCGGTCGAGCCGCCGCCGGGCCCGCCGCAGTGGGCCGCGCCGGAGACAGATATCCGTGACGACCTCGCGGCGGCGCTCGACGCGCGCATGAGCGTGATTCCGAGCGCGCCTGCCACCGAGCCCGAGCCCGAGCCCGAGCCGGCGCCGGCCGCCACGCCGACCGAGATCCCACCGGTGCAGGACGAGCGGCTGGCCGCCTTGAGCGGCGTCTTCGGGCCGGCCCCAGTGGTGCCGCCCCCACCGGCGCATGAGCGGATCAACGAGTGGGCGCGGATGAAGCCCGAGGTCGAGGCCGTGCCCGCTCCGGAGGAGAAGAAGAAAGGGCTCTTCGGCTTCCTCAAGCGCGAGGAACCGGCCCACGACGCGGCGACCTCAGGCACAGCCGCGACCGCGGCTGCGGCCGGCCGTGCCGGTCAGCTCGCCTCGCTCGCGAACGCGCTCCTTGCCGAATACAACAGCGGCCAGTACGGAAAGGGCCGCCTCGATGACCGCATGGCGAACCTCCTCATGCGTGTCGACGAGCAGGCCGACCCGATCGACCGGCCACTGCCGATCGTCGACGACCGCATCGACGCGCAAGCGCTCGATCGCGAGAACATGCCCGAGCAGCAGGCGCTCCCGTATCTTGCGATCCTCGTCTCGCAGATCTACGAGGATGCCGCGCATACCTTCGGGAAGGACAAGGCGAAGCGCGGCTACAGGGCGGCACAGCAGCAGGTCTTCGGGTCCGATGCCTCCGCGCTGAGCGAGCCGGACGTCGCCGGGCGACTGCCCAAGGTCTGAGCGCGCTCTACCTCGGATTCGATCTCGGCGGGACGAACGTCCGCACCGCGGTCGCCCGCATCGAGGGCGACGACGTCACGCTCATCGGCCGTGACGCACGGGCCACGCCACAGACCGGGCCTGGCGCCGTCGTCGCGGCGCTCGTCGCGAGCGCGCAGGCCGCGTTCGGCGCCGCGGCCGTCGCCGGCGGGGACATCGTGGCCGCCGGGCTCTCGGCGCCCGGGCCGCTCGATCACCAGACCGGGGTCATTCTCACGACCCAGAACATCGCCGGGTTCACCGACGCGAACTTTCCGCTCGCCGCGCGTGTGGCGGCGGGTCTTGGCGGTCCGCCGGTCTTTCTCGACCGCGACACGGTCATGGCCGCGATCGGCGAGGGGATCGCCGGCGCGGCGAAAGGCGCGCGCGATTTCGTGTACATCACCGTCTCGACGGGTCTCGGCGGCGCGATCGTGTCCGGCGGACGGATGCTGCGCGGAGCCTCGAATACCGCGGGTGAGCTCGGGCATTTTCCGGTCGGGCTCGGCGGCACCATGCGGTGCCGATGCGGCGGCCACGGCTGCGTCGAGTCGTACGCCGCCGGACGCAATCTCGCCGAGGCCTACGGCGCCGCGGAGGCGAGTGTCGTGTACGCGAAGGCCGCGGCAGGCGATGCGCGAGCGGCGGTGCTCATCGCGCGCGCCGAAGCCGCGCTCGGCAACCTCGCGGTCGGCATCGTGAACGCCTTGAATCCCGAGCGCATCGTGGTGGGCGGGTCGATCGCCGAGCACGAGCCGTCTCACGTGCTCGAGCCGATGCGCCAGGCCATCGCCGAACGCGCGTTCAAGGTGCCGGCGGCCGCGGTACGGGTCGTCCGTTCGGCGCTCGGCGGTGACGTCTCGATCGTTGGCTCGGCACTTGCCGCGCGTGACCGTGCGGCGGGCAAGGGGCAGTGGTTCCTCTAGTCTCGCGTTGAACAGGGGGAGAAGCGAGATGACACGTGTAGCCATCAACGGCTTCGGCCGGATCGGGCGCCAGTTCCTGAAAGCGATCATCGAGCGCCATCCCGAGGTCGAGATCGTCGCGATCAATGACCTCGCCGATCCGAAGATGAACGCGCTCCTTTTCAAGCACGACTCGAACTACGGCGCGTACAAGGGCGAGGTCTCAGCGTCGGCCGATTCGATCGTCATCGACGGCCGGAAGCTGAAGGTGCTCGCCGAGCGCGATCCGGCGAAGCTCCCGTGGAGGGGGCTCGACATCGACATCGTCATCGAGTCGACCGGGTTCTTCACGGACGCGACCAAGGCGAAGGCCCACATCGATGCCGGCGCCCGCAAGGTCATCATCTCGGCGCCCGCGAAGAACGAGGACAAGACGATCGTGCTCGGCGTGAACGAGGAGACGTACGAGCCCGAGAAGCACCACATCATCTCGAACGCCTCGTGCACCACGAACGGCCTCGCGCCGGTCGCGAAGGTGCTGAACGACGAGTTCGGCATCGAGAAGGGCTTCCTGACCACGATCCACTCGAAGACGCTGACCCAAAAGCTCCTCGACACCGTCGCCAACGACCCGCGCGACGCACGCGCCGCGTCCGAGAACATCGTCCCAGCCGAGACCGGTGCGGCTCGCGCGGTCGCCTTGGTCATCCCCGAGCTCAAGGGCAAGTTCACCGGCATGGCGTTCCGCGTGCCGACGCCGACGGTGTCGGTGGTCGACTTCACGGCCCTGCTGAAGCGCGAGGTGACGAAGGAGGAGGTGAATGCGGCGTTCAAGCGCGCCAGCGAGGGCAGCCTCAAGGGCATCATGGCCTACACGGAGGAGCCCCTCGTCTCGATGGACTTCAAGGGCGACCCGCACTCGACGATCGTGAGCGCGATGGACACCATCGTCCTCGGGAACATGGTGAAGATCGTGTCCTGGTACGACAACGAGTGGGGCTATGCCTGCCGCCTCGCCGATATCACGTCGTTCGTGGCCTCCAAGCTCCGGACGAAACAAGCCGCCGCCGCGACCGCCTGACGGGAGTTGGCCAAGCGCACGATCGCGGCGCTCGACGCGCGGCAGAAGCGCGTCCTCGTACGCGTGGACTTCAACGTGCCGATCGAAACGCCGCCGGATATGCCGGCGGTCGTCGCCGACGACACCCGCATCCGGGCCGCGCTGCCGACGATCACCGCCCTGCGCCAGAACGGCGCGATGATCGCCCTCTGCTCGCACCTCGGACGGCCGAGCGGCGCTGATCGCAAGCTCAGCCTGGCGCTCGTGGCGAAGCGCGCGGCCGAGCTGCTCGGCGTGCCCGTGCCGTTGGCCCACGACTGCGTCGGGCCGGAGACCGCGCGACGGGTGCGCGACCTCGGGCCAGGCGACGTCCTGATGCTCGAGAACGTGCGCTTCCACCCAGAGGAGGAGCAGAACGATCCCGCGTTCGCCGCCGCGCTTGCGGACGGCTTCGATGCGTACGTGAACGACGCGTTCGGCGCCGCGCATCGCGCGCACGCGTCCACGGAAGGCGTCGCGCATCTCCTGCCGGCGTACGCGGGGCTGCTCCTGGACAAGGAGGTCCGCGTGCTCACGTCACTGCTCGAGTCGCCGGCGCGACCGTTCGTCGCGGTCATCGGCGGCGCGAAGGTGAGCAGCAAGATCGACGTGCTGAAGGCGCTGGTCGCGAAGGCGGACGTCTGTGCCATCGGTGGCGGCATGGCCAATACGTTCCTCGCGGCCACCGGCACGGACATCAAGGCGTCGCTCGGCGAGCCCGATCGCGAGGCGGACGCGCGCGAGATCCTGGACCGGGCGAAGGCTCGCGGTGCCGAGGTCCTCCTGCCGGTGGACATGCGCTGGTCCGGCGACAAGATCCTCGACATCGGCGAAGAGACCGAGCGTCAGTTCGCCGCGCACATCGCGGATGCTGGGACGGTGTTCTGGAACGGTCCGATGGGTCGATTCGAGCAGCCGGAGTACGCACACGGCACCGAGGCCATCGCTCGGGCGATGGCCGCAAGCTCCGCGGTGACCGTCGTCGGCGGCGGTGAGTCGGTGCAGGCCGTCGAGCAGCTCGGGCTTGCGGACCGGATGACGCACGTGTCCACTGGCGGCGGGGCGGCACTCGAGCTCATCGAGGGAAAGAACCTGCCCGGGGTGGAGGCCATACCCAATGCCTGACGCGACGATCGAGATGATCCGCGCGCGCGAGGTGCTCGACTCACGCGGCGATCCCACCGTTGGCGTGGATGTCTTTCTTGCCAGCGGCGCCGTCGGGACCGCGATGGTGCCGAGCGGCGCGTCGACCGGCGCGCACGAGGCGGTCGAGCTGCGCGACGGCGACACGAAGCGCTACGGCGGCAGGGGCGTGCTGAAGGCCGTGAGCAACGTCGACGACATCATCGCGCCGGAGCTGATCGGCGAGCACGCCTCGGATCAGTCGGCGATCGACTCGCTGCTGCGAGAGCTCGACGGGACGCCCAACAAGTCGAACCTCGGCGCGAACGCGATGCTCGGCGTGTCGCTCGCGTGTGCCCGTGCCGCCGCGGCCGACGTCGGTCAGCCGCTGTACCGCTACCTCGGCGGTCCGCTCGCCCGCACGCTGCCGGTGCCGCTGATGAATGTGCTCAACGGCGGGAAGCACGCGACCGACTCGGCCGACATGCAGGAGTACATGCTGGCGCCGCTCGGCGCGCCGTCATTCAAGGAAGCCATTCGGATGGGCTCGGAGATCTTCCACGCGCTGAAGAAGCTGCTGCACGACACGGGGATGGGCACCGGTGTCGGCGACGAGGGCGGCTTCGCGCCGTCCGGCCTCGTGTCGAACGAGCAGCCCATCGAGCTGATCCTGACCGCGATCGAGGCCGCCGGCTACAAGGCGGGGACCGACTGCGCGATCGCACTCGACCCGGCCGCGACCGAGCTCTTCGCGAACGGGAAGTACCGCCTCGCGCGCGAGAAGGCGACGCTCGACAGCGCCGGCATGATCGCGAAGTACGCCGCGTGGCGCGGGAAGTACCCGCTCGTGTCGGTCGAGGATGGCCTCGCCGAGGACGACTGGGACGGCTGGAAGGCGCTGACGAAAGCGCTTGGCGATCGCCTGCAGCTCGTCGGTGACGATCTCTTCGTGACGAACGTGGAGCGCATCCGCCGTGGCGTGAGCGAAGGTGCCGCGAACGCGGTCCTCATCAAGCTCAACCAGATCGGCACGCTCACCGAGACGATCGAGGCGGTCGAGCTCGCGCACCGCTCCGGCTATGCCGCGGTCATCTCCCACCGGTCTGGCGAGACCGAGGACACGACCATCGCCGACCTCTGCGTCGCGCTCAACACCGGACAGATCAAGACGGGCTCGCTCTCGAGGAGCGAGCGCGTAGCGAAGTACAACCGCCTGATGGAGATCGAGATCGAGCTCGGGGACGCGGCGCGCTATCCCGGGCCGGACACGTTCCCGCGCTTCGCGCGGGCGTAGGCCTAGCTGCTTTTCATACCCGCGCGTTTCGCGAGGCGGCTCTTCTTCCGGGCCGCGGCGTTCTTGTGGATGCCGCCGCGCTTCACGGCCTTGTCCAGCGCGCTCGACGCGGCGCGGACCGCATCGGCCGCGCCTTCGGCCTTGGAGTCGATGGCGGCGCGGGCGTTCTTCACGGCCGTACGCGCGCCCGAGCGGGTCAGGACCTTGACCTCGGCCCGGCGGGGCGCCTGGCGGATGCGCTTGAGCGCCGAGCGTTTCTTCGTTGCCATGCGCGCGAGTCTATTCATACTTCGACGCACATGCAGATGAGCATCGGCCGGGCGTCGCTGCTCATGATCGCGACGCTCATCGCAAGCCGACTTCTCGGGTGGCTCCGCCTGTCGGTGATCGGCGCGAAGTTCGGGCAGACGCCGGAGCTCGACGCGTTCTGGGCCGCGTTCCGGATCCCCGACACGCTGTTCAACCTGCTCGTGGCCGGTGCGCTCGCGAGCGCGTTCATCCCGGTCTTCACCGGGTATCTCGCCAAGGAGCGCGAGGACGAGGCCTGGCGCGTCGCATCGAGCGTCCTGAACGCGATCGTCATCTCGCTGGTCGCGTTCTCGGCGATCCTCTGGGTCCTCGCGCCATGGATCATGCCCGTTCTCGCGCAGTTCCCCGACCCGGCGCAACGTGAGACCGCGGTCCACCTCTCACGGATCATGCTGCTCAGCCCGATCTTCATGGGCCTCTCCGCGCTCTTCACCGGGATCCTCAACTCGTACCGGCAATTCCTCTCGGGCGCGACAGCGCCGATCGTCTACAACTTCGTGATCATCCTGTTCGCGCTCTTCGCGTCGCCGTTCCTCGGTATCGAAGCCCTCGCGTGGGGCACCGTCGCCGGCGCGCTCATGATGTGGCTGGTCCAGATCCCCGAGCTCACGTTCCGGCGCACGCGCTACAAGCTCACCCTCGATCTCGGCCATCCCGGCGTCCGCGAGATCGTGCGCCTCACCCTCCCACGCACGCTGGCGCTGGGCGCGGTGCAGCTGATCTTCATCGTCGACACGTACCTCGCGGCGAAGATGCCGGAGGGCTCGCTCACCGCCCTCATCTACGCGTTCCAGCTCATGCAGCTGCCGCTCGGGGTGTTCTCGATCGCCATCAGCGCGGCCGTGTTCCCGACCCTCGCCCACTACGCGGCGCAGGGGATGCAGGCCCGGATGCGCGACATCCTCCAGACGGCGATCCGCTGGATCCTGTTCCTCACGGTGCCGACGATCGTGATGATGATCGTCTTGCGCCGCCCGATCGTGAACCTCCTGTTCCAGTACGGCCAGTTCGGCCCCGAGGCCCGCGAGGCGACGCAGGAAGCGTTCCTGTTCTACTCGCTCGGCCTCGTCGGCCACGCGCTCATCCAGATCCTCGCCCGCGCGTACTACGCGTCGAAGGACACTCGTACGCCGCTGGCGCTGACGCTCGTGTCGATCGGCACGAACATCGTCCTGTCGGTACTGCTGGCGCCGTCGTACGGGATCAACGGCCTGGCACTCGCGAACTCGATCGCGACCCTGGCCGAAGCCGTGCTGTTCCTCGTGCTGCTCGCACCGCGGGCGCGCCTCCAGGTCGTTGGCCTCGGCACCTCGTCGCTGAAGGTCATCGCCGCGAGCCTGCTGATGGGCATCGCCATGTTCGCGTTCATCCGGGCCACGAACATCACCGTCGACCTGCAGCAGACGAAGGTCGGGCTCTTGCTCCAGACCGCCGTGGCCATGGCCGTCGGCGTCGTCGCGTACGTCGGTGCGGCGATGGTGTTCCGCGTGAGCGAGCTCGCCGAGATCACCGCCGCGGTGCGCGCGCGGCTCGGCCGCCGGTGAGCGCAGTCACCTAGGCTCCTCGCATGTCCGACGCGCGGCAGCGCATCCGCAACTTCAGCGTCATCGCCCATGTTGACCACGGGAAGACGACGCTGTCCGACCGCATCCTCGAGCTGACCGGCACGGTCGCGATGCGGGAGATGCGCGATCAGCTCCTGGACTCGATGGACCTCGAGCGCGAGAAGGGCATCACGATCAAGGCCCGCGCGGTCCGGATGGCCTGGACGAAGGATGGCGAGTCATACGAGCTGAATCTCATCGACACGCCCGGTCACGTCGACTTCAACTACGAGGTGAGCCGGTCGCTCGCGGCGTGCGAAGGCGCGGTCCTGCTCGTCGACGCCTCGCAGGGCATCGAGGCGCAGACCCTCGCGAACGCGTACCTCGCCGTGGAGCAGGGCCTCGAGGTCGTCCCCGTGATCAACAAGATCGACCTGCCGAACATCGACATCGAGCTCGTGAAGGAGGACCTCCGGACGACGCTCGGGTTCAAGGACGAGGAGGTCCTCCTCGCATCCGGCAAGACCGGGTTCGGGGTCGCGGAGATCTTGAACACGGTCGTCGACCGCGTCCCGCCCCCGAGCGGCGACCAGGACGCGCCCCTCCGAGCCCTGATCTTCGATTCGCACTACGACGCGTACAAGGGTGTCGTCGCGCACGTGCGGATCGTCGACGGCGCCGTGCGGCAGGGCGACCGCATCCTCCTGATGGCCACCCAGAAGCAGAGCGACCTCCTGGAGCTCGGCGTCTTCGCGCCGAACGCCGTACCGATCCAGCGTCTTGCCACCGGCGAGGTCGGCTACGTCGCGACCGGCCTCAAGGCGGTGGCCGATTGCCGGGTGGGAGACACCCTGACGCTCGCTGCGAACCCGGCCCGAGAGCCGCTCCCCGGGTACCGGCCGGCGAAGCCGATGGTCTTCGCTGGTTTCTATCCGATCCTTGGAGAGGAGTATCCGGCGCTCCGTGACGCTCTCGAGAAGCTGCGGTTGAACGACGCGTCCCTCGTGTACGAGCCGGAGAACTCGCAGGCCCTCGGCTTCGGCTTCCGCGCCGGGTTCCTCGGCCTCCTGCACCTGGACATCGTCCAGGAGCGGCTCGAGCGCGAATACGACGTCGACCTCATCGCGACGTCACCCTCGGTCGAATACCGGGTCATCACCCACACCGGTGAGGTCGCGATCGATAACCCGGCCAAGCTGCCCGACCCGGCCACGATCGTCGAGGTGCGTGAGCCGTGGATGAAGGTGACGATCATCGTGCCGCAGGGCTATGTCGGCCCGATCATGGACCTCAGCCAGGGCAAGCGTGGCGTGCTCACGGACATGAGCTACGTCGACCCGACCCGGGCGATGCTCACGTACGACATGCCGCTGGCCGAAGTCATCGTCGACTTCTACGACCAGCTGAAGAGCCGTTCGCAGGGCTACGCCTCGCTCGATTACGAGCTGCGCGAGTACCGCGCCGCGGATCTCGTGCGGCTCGACATCCTCGTCGCCGGTACCGTCGTCGACGCGCTCTCGATGATCGTCCATCGCGAGCGCTCGATGGCCATCGGCCGTGCGCTCACGGCGAAGCTCCGCGAGCTCATCCCGAAGCAGATGTTCGACGTGCCGATCCAAGCGGCCATCGGCGGGAAGGTAATCGCGCGCGAGACGGTGAAGGCCAAGCGCAAGGACGTGCTCGCGAAGTGCTACGGCGGCGACATCACCCGGAAGAAGAAGCTCCTGGAGAAGCAGAAGAAGGGCAAGAAGCGGATGAAGATGGTCGGAGCGGTCGAGATCCCGCAGGAGGCCTTCCTCGCGGTGCTCAGGATCACGCAGGAGTGATGCGCCAGCGCCGTCCGTATCGGGTCGCGTATGAGCATCCGACGCAGCTCCTCGCGTCGACGTTCCTCCGCGCGCTCGCGGAGAACGATGGCGGGCTCGTGTGGGAGCGGCTGTCGCGTGAATCGCGCGGGCTGCTCGAGGGGCGCTATGCCGCCGCCGCCCGCATCGCGCTGCATCGCGCGGCCTCCATCGAGGCCGGTGACGGCGACGCGCGGCTCGCCGAGGTCGTGGCGCCGGTGCGCGCCTCCGCGCTCGGCGTGCTCGGCGGGCCGGAGCAGCTGCTCTCGCTCGGCGTGTCCGCCGCGCGCCTCGTCGACCGTGGTCTCGCGTACGTCCTGCTGCTGCCCGATTTCGGCGAGGAACGGATCGTCGCCGAGCCCGAGTGGCGGCCGGCGTACCTCCTTGCGTTCGTCCACGAGTCACGCGAATGGCTTGTCGACCTCGGTCGTACCGCTGAGCTCTCCGCCGACGCCGAGCTGCCCGATCCGCTGGGTCTGATCAGGTGACGTCGCTCTACGTCCACATCCCGTTCTGCGCGTCGCGGTGCCCGTACTGCGACTTCGCGACGGCACCGGCGACGAGCGCCCTTCGGGCGCGCTACCTCGCGGCGTTGGGCGCGGAGATCGCGCGCGAGGGCGCGGCCCTCGGCCGTCCGCGCATCACGACGGCGTTCTTCGGCGGCGGAACGCCGAGCCTGCTCGAGCCGGACGAGATCGCCTCGCTGTCCCGTTCGATCCGGGACGGGTTCGACTTCGCGCCCGAGGAGGTCACCTTCGAGGCGAACCCCGCGACGCTCGACCGCGCCCGGCTCGAGGCGTGGCACGCCCTCGGAGCGACCCGCGTGTCACTCGGCGCGCAGTCGTTCTCGCAACGCGCTCTCGCGTCCCTCGGCCGCACGCACGCGCCGGAGGACATCGCGCCGGCGGTCGCCGCCGCACGGTCGCTCGGACTGGACGTGAACCTCGACCTCATCTTCGGCCGTCCCGGCGAGCCGGATGGGGAATGGCGCGCCGACCTCGACGCGGCGCTCGCGCTCGCGCCGGAACATCTCTCGGCGTACCCGCTCGAGCTCGCGCTCGAGCGCGAGGAGGGCGGCGCGAACTGGGGCGGCGGCGGGTGGCCGACCGTGGAGCGGTGGCGGAGCAACGCGGCCGCGGCGCAGCCGGACGACGACGGCCTCGCCGATCGGTACGAGGTGACCGCGGAGATGCTGCGCGCCGCGGGCTATCGCCACTACGAGATCGCGAACTGGGCGAAGCCCGGCAAGGAGTGCCGCCACAACCTCGTCTACTGGCGGAATGGCGACTGGCTCGGCGTCGGCGCGGGCGCGCATACGCATCTGGGTGGCCGGCGCACGCGCCAGCCCGGTGCCCTGCTCGACTATCTGGCGCGCGTCGAGCGCGGCCTGGGCCGCATCGACGATGACGCCGCGGATCCGGCTGTCGACACGGCGATCCTCGCATTGCGGCTCGACGAGGGCCTCGATCTCGCGGCGTACGGCGCGCGGTTCGGCGCGCCGGCCCGCGCGCGCGTCGATGCCGCGCTCCGCGGGCTCGACGGCACCGGCGTGATCGAACGCCGCGACGGTGAGGTCATTGCGCTCACCGATCGCGGTCGATTCGTGGCGAATGACGTCTTCGTCCGCTTGTTGCCGGACTAATCGGCCGGAAGCTCCTCGAGGACGAGGACCGCGCTGACGATCTCGTCGTTCGCGCCTCGCATCGGCCGAGCTGAGACCCGGAGCTTTATCGCTGGGCCATCGCGGTGGACCCGGCCGACGAGCTCGGCCGTGACGTCCTCACCGGCGAGTGCCCGCACCGAGGGGCTGTTCGCCGCGCTCAGGGGCAGACCCGTGTCCGCCCACCGGAGGGCGTACCGCGGCGCCTGTGCAGCGAGCACCACGTCGGGCTGCAGCGGCTCGCCCAGGATCTCTGTTAGTGGGCCGGTCGTCGTGACCGGCAGGCCGGCCCGGTCGACGACGATGACCGCGATACGGCCCGGGAGCCGCTGGACGATCGCCTGCTCCTGGGCCTGCGCGGTCTGGAGCCGCACCCGGAGGTCGATCTCCTCGGTCACATCGACGCCGAAGAACACCAGCCCGCTGACCGCACCCGCCGCCCTGCGGGTCGGTTCGACCGTGATCATCAGCGAGCGCTCGGTCGCGCCATCCCGACCGGTCCATTTCACTGGAACGCCGCCCTGCTGGGTGCCCGTGCCGGCCTGGTAGGCGGCGTCGACCAGCGGCAGCAAGGCCGGCTCTGCCTCCATGAGGAGGTCGCGGAGGCGGTAGCCGATCCAGCCATCCCGATCCCCGAACAGCTGGGTGAACGTGCGGTTGACTGCCCGGAACACGTGCTCCGGCCCACTCGTCATGGCCATCGCCACCGGCGCGAGGTCGAAGAGGTACTCCAACGGCAGATCGCTTTCGCGCTGGCCCGTGATGCGGATCGCGAGCGCCGATTGCGCGAGCGCCGTGCGGCTCTCGACGCCGAATCGCGTTAGCAGTTTGGAAACCTGCTGCTTGGCCGCCTGCTCGCTCACGCCGAGCTGCGTGGCGATCTCCTTGTTCGACGAACCGGCGGTCACGCGGTCGAGCACGAGACGCTGCCGCGGCGTGAGCTGGAGCCAGAGGTCGGCATGCCGGCGCCCGGGCTGCTCACGGCGTCGCTCGGGCGCGGACCCCACGGGGATCAGCGGCCGCCGTGCCGTGCCGGAGAGCGCCGCGGCCACGCGGTCATTGCGCGGTACGACGACCCGCCGGGCCCAGATGCGGCCTCCCGACCCCAGTCGGCGGGAGCTGAAGCCGTTCGGTATACCTACGTAGACCTTCCATCTGCCGAAACGAACAGTACCGTTTGACCGTGTCGATGAATAGTGGGCGCATCAGCGCCCGCGTGCGCGAGCGTCTCCGGCTGATGGGCGTATCAGGCGGCCTGACCGCCAGCCCGTGGCGGACTGCCGTGCTCGTCACCCTCCTCGTTGCCGTGCCGCTCCTCGTGTTCGACCTCGCTTCGACCGCTGCCGCGCGGGACGGTTTGCGGGCCCAGACGCTGTTCGACGAGCACAAGGCGGCCGATCAGGCGGCGGTGTTCGTCGCCTCGGAGCTCGATCAGCTCCGCAACGGCCTGATCGCCGCTGCGGCGGACCCGGGGTTGGCCGCGACCGTCGCGAGCGGCAACGGTCCGGTCCTGGAGCGATACCTCATTCCATTCAAGGCACTCATGCCCAAGCAAGTCATGCGGGTCTTCGTGCTCGACCGGTCGGGCACGAACCTCGCGATCGAGCCGCCGGCGCCCGACACGCTGGGCAAGGACTTCTCAGGGCGGGACTACTTCAAGGGCGTCAGTCGCGGCGACTGGCAGCCGTATGTTTCCGAAGCGTTCGTCACCGTCCTGCAGGGTGCACCGCCGTCCGTGGCGATCGTTGTGCCGGTCCGGGATCCAATGGGTGTGCCGGTGGGCGTCCTCGGCGCAGCCCTCGACCTCGGGGCTGCGAGCGAGTGGTTCGCCCGACTGCGCGCCGTCTTCGCCGACGTCTACCTCGTGGACGGCCGCGGCCGGCTGATCACCCGAGCGACCGGCATCGGCGATGACGCACTGGCGGATCTCTCATCCGACCCAACGGTCGCAGCCGCGCTCCGCGGTGAGAGCGTCGCGCGCGAAACCGACTTCGTTGGCGCCCGGCGTCTGGTCGCCTCCGCTACCGTGACCGGCGTCGTGTGGCACCTGATCGTCACCGACGATCCGGCGGCACTCGACGCTGCCGTGCTGCCCCTGGTCACCGGCCTGGGCTCGGTGTCACTCGCGTTCCTCGCGTTGACCCTCGGGGCCGCGTTGTTCCTCGCGCGCGGATTCCGCCGGCTTGCGCGGCATCGGGCCGCCCTGGCCCTGGCGAACACCGAGCTCACCGCTGCGAGCCAGGCAAAATCGGAGTTCCTCGCGAACATGAGCCACGAGCTCAGGACGCCACTCAACGCGATCCTCGGCTTCTCGGACCTGCTGAGCGAGCAGATCGGCCCGCAGATCACGGATCGTCAGCGGCGCTACCTCGGCAACGTTCACGACGCCGGCGACCATCTTCTCGCGCTGGTGAACGACATCCTCGACCTGTCCAAGGTCGAGGCCGGGCGCGTCGATCTGCGGCCGGAGCTCAGTTCGCTCGGGGCGCTGCTCGAGCCGGTCGTCGCGGCCATCCAGCCGGCCGCCGCCGCGCGCGCGGTGGTCTTCGAGGTCGACGCGTCGGATCCGACGCTGCTCTGGGTCGATCCCGGCCGAGTGCGGCAGATCCTCCTCAACCTGCTGTCGAACGCGACGAAGTTCACGCCTGCGGGGGGCACGATCCGTCTGGACGCCCGCCTCGATGGCCGGGATCTCCTGCTCGTGGTCTCGGACACCGGGATCGGTATCCCGGCCGACCGGCACGACCGGGTGTTCGGCATTTTCGAGCGTCCGAACGAGGAGCGGTCCGACGCTGCCGGCACCGGCCTCGGCCTCGCGCTCACGAGGCGGCTGGTCGAGCTGCACGGCGGGACCATCTCCTTTACCAGCGTCATCGACGAGGGCACCACGTTCGCGGTCCGGCTGCCCGATGTATCTGGAGCGGTGGTCGCAGGCGATCGCGTGCTCATCGTCGAGGACGAGCGCCGTGATGCCGATCTCATCATCGCCCTCGCCGGCGGTCATGGCCTCCGAAGCGAGGTCGTCCGGACCGTCGCCGCGGCGATCGCATCGATCCGCGCGGAGCCGCCGATCGCGATGGTCCTGGATCTCCACCTGCCCGATGGCCGCGGCGAGGCGGTCCTCAACGTCGCCCGACAGGCGACGCCACCGATCCCGGTGGTCGTCGTCTCCATCGATGACGACGATGGTCGCGCCCGCGCGCTCGGCGCGGACGACCACCTCACCAAGCCCATTGACCACAGCCGGCTGTCCGGCTGGATGTCGGGCGTCGCGGCGCGCCGGGTGCCTGCGGGGCGCACGGCGTGAGCGCGACCTTCCGCATCCTGCTGGTCGACGACAACGAGATGAACGTCGAGCTCTTCCGCGACGTGCTCGAGGCGGACGGTCACACCGTCACGGTGGAGCGCGACGGCCTTTCGGCCCACGCCCGCGCCCTCGCGGAGCCGTTCGATCTCCTGCTCCTCGACATCCAGATGCCCGGCATGGATGGCAATGCGATGTGCCGCTCGCTACGCGCATCCGGCATCAAGCGGCCGATCCTGGCTTTGAGCTCCGCCGCGATGCCCGAGCACATCCGCGCGGGCACCGAGGCCGGCTTCGATGATTACCTCACCAAGCCGATCGCCCCTTCCGCGCTGCGGTCGACCGTGCGCCGCTTCGGCGAACGAACGTGATCTCGAGCGCGAAGCGGCGACCGCTCGTCCTAGTCGTCGACGACATCCAAGCGAATCGTGAGCTGCTCGAAGGCCAGCTCGCTGCCCTGGGCTACGACGTCCGAGAGGCCGCCGACGGACAGGCCGCGCTCGATGCGATCGCGGACGCCGAGCCGGACCTGGTGCTCCTCGATGTCGAGATGCCGAAGATCAATGGTCTCGACGTCTGCCGCCGGATCAAGTCTCATCCGCTGCGACGTCTCGTGCCGGTCGTGCTCATCACCGCGCGCACCGATCGCGCGACCCGGCTCGCGGGTCTCGAGGCCGGCGCCGACGACTTCCTGACCAAGCCGTTCGACGCTCAGGAGCTGCTCGTCCGGACGAAGGTCCTGCTGCGCGATCGCGCACTCAACCTCAAGCTCGACGCGGCCGAGTCGGTCCTCCTCGCGATGGCCCGCGCCGTCGAGGCCCGCGACAGCTACACCGTGCTCCACGCGGAGCGCGTCGGCGAGTACGCCCGCGGAGTCGCCGAGGCGTACGGACTCGACGCCGACGACCTGGACGTCGTCTACCGCGGCGGGGTGCTCCATGACCTCGGAAAGATCGGGATCCGCGATGCCATCCTGTCGAAGCCCGGCCCGCTCACCGCCGAGGAATTCGCGGTCATGAAGGGGCATTCGCTCGAGGGGGAACGGATCTGCGCGCCGTTGCGCAGCACCGCCCACTACCTGCCGATCATCCGCCATCACCACGAGCGGTGGGACGGCGCCGGGTATCCCGACGGCCTTTCCGGCGATTCGATCCCCATCGGCGCGCGCATCGTCGCGGTCGCCGACGCGTGGGACGCCATGGTCACCGACCGTCCGTACCGCGCCGGCCTGCCATGCGACGAGGCCACGCGGCGGCTCGCGACCGGCGCCGGGAGCCAGTGGGACGAACGCTTTGTTCGGCTCTTCCTCCGCCTGCGCGAACAGCCGTCCGCTCGTGTCGACGGCGCGATTCCCGGCGGTCCGCAGACGTCCAGCGCCGCTTACCGCTAGCGGCAATGCGGATCCTCGTCATCGACGACGACGAGCCGACCACCGAGCTGCTCGGCCAGACGCTCGAGCGTGACGGACACACCGTCGTGACCGAAACGACCGGTACCGCCGGACGTGAGCGGGCCGTGGCCGAGCCGTTCGACCTCATCCTCTGTGACATCGGGCTGCCCGATGTGAATGGCTTCGCGCTCGCCCGGCAGATGAGAGCGGCGGGAGTCGACGCTCGACTGCTCGCGCTCAGCGGATACACCAGCGATCAAGACCGTAGCCTCGGGCTTGCGAGCGGCTTCGATAACTACCTGACGAAGCCGATCAAAGCGAGCGTGCTGCGCGAAGAGATCCGCTTCCAGGGCTCCCGCCCCCGCTCGCCGCGTGGTACCGCCGCTGTTCCATCGCCGGCCGTCGTCGAAACGCCGGCGCCGGCTCCGGCTCCGGCCGCTCTGGTCATCGCGCCAACACCACCGCGCCGCCGCGGCGTGCTCGGCGGGCTCGTCGTGATCGCACTCGGCGTGCCGTTCGTGTTGCAACCGCTCGGCGTGCCGAACGCGGCGTCCTATCTCTTCATCTCGATGGGCGTCGCGTTCCTCATCTCGTACGTTCGTGGGCGCCAGTACGTGTACCTCATCCCGATGGTCACGCTGATCTCGTTCGGGGTCGCGCTCCTGCTCCCGACGTGGATCTCAATGCGGCCGGAGTCCGCGGCCCCGGCGTTCGTCGGCGTGATCGCGATCGGATTCGTCGTCGCATTCGGGCTTGCGCCGCAGCGCCGCTGGCCGCTGGTGCCGGCAGTGCTGCTCGGCGTCGTCGCCGCCGGGCGTTTGGTGACCGGCACATCGCTGATCCCAGACTCGCTCGAGCCGTTCCTCGTGCCGGTCGTGCTCATCGGCGTGGGCGCGTACCTCCTGGCCGAGCCGAAGACCTGAGCCGCACCCGGCTCGCCCTCCTCGCCGCCGCCGGCGTTGCCGTCGCGCTGCTCCTCTGGATCGCCCCGCGGTTGTCGGCCGCGCCCGGGACGGCGGATTGCGGATCCGCGGCGCTGACGTTCTGCGCGACCCTGCCGCCATTCCGTTCACCGGATGCCTCCCCGGGGCGGTTCATCGACCAGGCCCGCCCCTGCGAAGACGCTGCGGCGCTCGCCTCGTTCTGCCTCGCGTTGCCGGCCGCGATCGGCACCGGCGATCCGGCCATGCTGTTGGCCCGCCGGCAGGATGCCTGCGCGCAGCTCGCCTCCGGCGATGCCCCGGGGTTCTGTCTCACGCCGCCCGCAAGCTCGCAGTCAGCGCAGGCGCTCCAGCGCGAGGTCGCGCTCGTCCTGCTCCGGCAGCGCCTCGGGCCTGAGTTCCGCCGCACCGGCACGGGCGCGGTCGAGTTGTGGACCGAGACGTCCATGTCGACGGCGATCGCAGACGCGATCGACGCGACGCTCCTCGACGACGCCGCCGCGGTACAGGCCTACTTCTCGCGCGGCTTCGGCGATCCGCCCGCGGTGTTCCTCTTCACTTCCCGGCAGTCTTTCGCGAACGCGCTGGAGCGCCTGTTCGGTTTTTCGGCCGACACCGCCGGCTTCTTGTCCCGCCAGACCGGAGGGATCACGCTCGCCGGCATCGACGCCATCGCGATCAACGGCGAGAGCGTCCTCAACGCGGGCCGCACCGCCATCTTCCGTCACGAGCTGACCCACGTTGCCATCCACCGGTTGTCAAGCGACGCTGTGCCGGCCTGGCTCGATGAGGGCCTCGCGACCGTGGTCGAGGAGCGCGACCCCTACGGTTTCGACCGGGCGAGCGCGTTGTCCATCCTCGGCAACGATCCGGAGGCGCTCACGATGACCGGCTCCGAGCGGTCGTGGCTGCAGTACAACACCGACCTCGGCGGACACGGTTACGGGGTCGCGGCGGAAGCGGTTCGCGTCCTCGAGGACCGAATCGGCCGCGCCGGGCTGGTCGCGATGCTCGAGCGCATCGGCGCGGGCAGGCCGCCGGACGCGGCGATCGCCGACGCCCTCGGCGAGCCGCTCGCGCACTTCCTGGTCGAGCTGCCCGGCCGGGCTCTCGGGGTGTGCCGGCAGGGCCTCTTCGTCTCCGCCGCGCGGCCAGATGGCCTGCGCATCTGGTACGCCTACGGCTTCCGCCCGCAGAGCGGCATCGCCGTGACGGTCGACGGCCAGGGCCAGCACTACGCGTTCCGCGCCGTCACCGATCGGTACGGCGTGTACGCCGGTACGCTTGGCACACCGATGCTCGCCGGTGCGTACGCCCTCCGCGTAACAGCGGACACCGCGGAGCGGGCGCAGCTCGGGCTCGCCCTAGGCGATCCGACATCGATCGCGCAGCGCGGGTGCACCGGACCGTGACCCCCGCGTGTCGTCTCGTCGCTCGTCCGCTTGCGACGATGACGAGAACGCGATATGCCTCACCTCTCGGAGCGCATCAATAGGTGGAGGACTCAATGGAACAGGGCAATCGCGGCGACACGTGGTCCGGATCACAGCAAGAGCCGGCGTCGAGCTGGCCGTCACCGCTTCCGGGCACGCCCCCGCCGCCGGCGCCGATGCCCGCATCGAGCGGCACGAGCGGCGGTGGACGAAAGAAGACCACGCGGAGCGGCGGCGCGGCTGGTCGCAAGAAGACGACCTCCAGCAGCGGTCGCAAGAAGACGACCGCGCGGAAGAGCACCGGACGGAAGACGACCGGGCGCAAGACGACGGGTCGCAAGAAGACGACGGCACGGAAGAGCACCGGGCGCAAGAAGACGACCGCCCGGAAGAGCACCGGCGCACGCAAGAAGAAGACGACCGCCCGCAAGAGCACCGGGCGGAAGAAGAGCACCCGCAAGCGCAAATAGGCGCCACCGAGCAGGAATACAAAGGAGCCGCCCCGCCATTCGCATGGGGGGCGGCTCCTTCATTTCAGGCTGATCGCGCCCTAGTTGCGCTTCCCGCGACCCATCCCGGGCTTACGCCCGTGATTCGCCTTCTTCGACCGCCAGCCCAGCTTGCCGGTGGTCTTCTGCTTGCGTTGGCCCTTGCTCATCGTTCTCCCGTTTCTGATGACCGCGACCGGCGTCTGCCGCAGGCGCGGTCTGATCGCCAAAAAGACGGAGCTGCAGGGCGCGCGTCGGGGGCGCGATGAGCTCGGTCACGAGCCATTGTCCTATGACCGCGAGGTCGGCGTCGGCCGCGAGCTGCAGCTTGATCCGGGCCTGCTCGACCCGGTGGCGGACGGTCCTCGGGTCCGCACCGAGGGTACGGGCGATGTCGGCGAAGGGCCGCTCGAGGATGTCGTGCAGGACGAACACCGCGAGGTCCGCGCCGCGCAGCGCGTGGCGACCGACGAGGTCACGCAGGCCCGCGCCGAAGAGCCGGCCCTCGCCGACGGCCCGGCGGATCGCCGCGGCCGGCTCCCCGTCGAGCTCGGCGACGCGGAGGAGCGCGGCCACCTCGGCCTCGGGGAGCTGCCGCGCCGCACCGAGGCTGCTCAGGAACCGCTGCACGACCGCGTCCGGCGCCTGCTCGCTCGCGCGCTTGGTCACCCGTGCGATCGCGTCGCCGAGGCCCTGGCGGAGCGCGGCGAGGTCGGTGAACCGCACGACGTCGACCACCGCCGGCGAGCCAAGGAGGATCCGCGAGACGGTCCGGTCGCGCTCGGCGACGAGGATCACCGGGATCCCGCGCTCGCGCGCGATCTCGACCTCGATGCCCACTCCGAATGCCGGCGTGCCGGCGTAGGCGATGACCAGGCCGCTTCGCGCGACGCGCGCGCGATCGATGTCGTACACGCTGCGCGGATCAAGGTCCGGCGCCGCGACCGGATCGGTCGACTGGTGGGGCAGGTACGGGCGCAGCCCGCACCCCGTCACGATCTCCGCGAGCAGCTCGTAGAAGACGCGCGCCCGTGCGCCATCAGCGACGGCGGTGAGGGCGCCCGAGATATAGACCTCGTCCATGGACCGCAAATGATGCGTTGGCCGTCAAGAGTGCGGTACCGTTCCCCGCGATGCCGGATCTGCAGCTCGTCCAATACCTCCGGCAGGTGCCGTTATTCGCCAAGCTGTCCGACGCCGAGCGGGCCGGGCTCGCCGAGCGGATGCGCCAGAAGGCCTTCAAGCGCGGCGACACCATCTTCCGGAAGGACGATCAGGGGCAGCACTTCTACGTCGTGCTCGAAGGCGCGGTGAAGATCGCCCTGCCCGGTGAGTTCGGGCAGGAGGCGCTCGTCGCGCTCCTCCGCGGCGGCGAATTCTTCGGCGAGCTCGCCCTCTTCGATCACGGCCCCCGGTCGGCGACGGCGACGGCGCTCGAGGACACGCGCTGCGCGCTGCTCGCCGGTGAGGACTTCATCGCGTTCGTCGAGGCCCACCCGGCGGCCACGAAGGTGGTGTTCGAGGCGCTCGCCAAGACCGTCCGGCGGCTCTCCGACCGGGTCGAGGACCTCATCTTTCTGGACGTCCCGAGCCGGGTGGCCAAATATCTGCTGGATCTGGCCCAGGTGAATGGGTCCGGTGGGTCGGCAGAGCTGGAGCTCACCTTGACGCAAGACGAGCTGGCGGCATTCACGGGCGCATCGCGCGTCTCGGTGAACCGCGTCCTGGGCGACCTCGAACGCCGCGAACTCATCAGCATCCGGCGACGGAAGATCGCCATCCGTGACCCCGAGAAGCTCGCCAAAGAGATCCGGGTCTAGCGTGGCCCGCACGCGGAAGCCACTCGTGCTAGTGGTCGAAGACGATCCGGACCTCGGCGACACGATCGTGACCTTCCTCAAGGACGAGGGTCTCGACGCGAAGCTCGCGCGCGACGGAGATCAAGCCATGCGCCTCGTGGATCACCTGTCGCCGTCCGTGATGATCCTCGACCTCATGATGCCGCGGCGCGACGGCTTCAGCGTGCTGCGCGAGCTGCGCGCGGACGGGCGCATCAGCGGGCTGCCGGTGATCGTCGTCACCGCCATCTTCGGCCTATCCGAGCGCCTCTATGCGACGGAGCTCGGCGCCGCCGATTACCTCACCAAGCCGTTCGAGCTGGACGAGCTCCTCGAGCGCGTGCGCAACGTCCTTGCCTCGCACCCCGAGGAGCCCGCCGCGACCGAGCCTCTTCCCAAGGACTAGCGGGGTCAGCTGAGCGGCGCCGCCAGTTGAGTGGTGCAATGCGGGCAGCGTGTCGCCGACGCCATGATCGTCATCCCGCAGTAGGGGCACGGCGTTTCGGCTGGGCCCGGCTTGATGAGGGCCTTGGCGATGAGGAACACGACGAACGCGACGATGATGAACGCGATGAGCGTGTTGATGAAGATGCCGTAGTTGACTGTCGCCGCGCCGGCCTTCTGGGCGTCCCCGAGCGACGCGTAGCTTCCACCGGACAGGTTGATGTACAGGTTCGAGAAGTCGACCTTTCCAAGGAGCATGCCGACCGGCGGCATGATGATGTCCTTGACCAGTGACGAGACGACCGCGGCGAAGGCGACGCCGAGGATGAATGCGATCGCGAGCACGAGCACATTCGTCTTGACCAGGAAGGTGCGGAACTCGGTCCACATGGCGGCTTCTTCTCCCTTGGATCTCCGTCCGTCACCGAGCAGGCGGCGTGCCTGCCTGCCCGCCGGCCGCGGACCGTTGACCACCGCCACTCCGGCTGGTACGCTTTTAGCACTCTCGGGGGGAGAGTGCTAATTTGACTGAAAACAACCCAGAGCGCGTGAGCTTGCCCGAGCTGGCGGACCGCCAGCGCGACATCCTGCGCGCCGTGATCCGCGAGTTCATCTCGACCGCCCAGCCGGTGGCGTCGGGCGCGCTCGTGCGCCGCTATGCCCTGCCGGTGTCGTCGGCGACGGTGCGGAACGAGCTCGCTGAGCTCGAGGAGCTCGGCCTCCTCACGCACCCGCACACCTCCGCCGGGCGCGTGCCGACCGACCTCGGCTATCGCTATTTCATCGAGAGCCTCATGCCGGACACTGCCCTCCAGCCCGAGGAGCAGCTCACCGTGAGCCACCAGTTCCAGCAGGCCCAGCGCGACACCGCGCAGTGGCTGCGGCTTGCGGCATCGACGCTCGCGCGCCTGTCCGCCGAGGCGTCGATCGTGACGCAGCCCGCGAGCACCAAGAGCGCGCTCAAGCACGTCGACGCGGTGCCGATCCATGACCGCCGGGTCCTGATCGTCGCGGTCCTCGAGGGTGGCGCGGTCCGGCAGCAGCTGCTCGACCTCGACCAGCCCACGACCGCCGACGAGCTCCGCAGCCTCGGGCAGCGCCTCACCGACACGCGGCACGGCGCGGACGCAGCGTCGCTGGCCGACGCCGCGCGGTCCGAGCGCGGCGTCGCGCAACAGATCGTGCGCGCGCTCGCGGGGATGCTTTCCGAGACCGAAGCGGCCCGCGCCAGCGACGTCTACTACGACGGCATCCAGAACATCCTCGCTCAGCCGGAGTTCGGTGCCGGCGATCCAGCGCGGCTGCGCGCGATGGTCGCGCTGCTCGAAGACCGGACCCGCCTGGCCGAGCTCCTGCCGCGGATCATCGGCGAGGGCGAGGTGCACGTCGCGATCGGCGCCGAGAACCGCGTCGAGCCGCTGCTCGACTGCAGCCTCGTGTTCGGTCGCTACGGTGGCGGAACGAGCGGCGTTGTCGGATATGTGGGCATCGTCGGCCCGCGTCGGATGGACTACGCCCGTTCGAT
>DASYVN010000002.1:0-4895 GCA_035937095.1 Candidatus Limnocylindria bacterium | reverse complement strand
CGGGCGCCTTCCCCAGCGCATCGACGCCACCGCGATCGCGGAGCTGGAGGAGCACGCCGCCGCGCTACGGGCGACCGTCGACATCGCGGCGCGATTCATCATCCCGGGCGAGGACGAACTGTCGGCGCGGTTGGATCTCGCGCGCGGCGTTGCCCGGCGGGCGGAACGGCGGGTCGTGGCCCTGGCCGACGGCGGGCACCTGGACGGCGAGCACCTGCTCCCGTGGCTGAACCGGCTGTCGGACGTCCTGTTCGTGCTGTCGCGAGCGGTGGAGCCGGGCGCGCGCCCGGCCCGCGAAGGGTAGGTCGCTAGCTCAGCGCAGCCAGGGCGGCGCTTCCCACTTGTCCGGGAGCACCGTGACCTTCACCGGCATCTCCGCGGCCTGCTCGGACACCGTCTGGATCTGGTTGATGAGCATCGGGCCATACGGGCAGAACGGCGTGGTGAGCACCATCTTCACCTCGGCCTCGCCGGACGAGAACGTGACCTCACGGATGAGGTCAAGGTCGATGACCGAGAGCCCGATCTCGGGGTCGAGGACCGCCTGGAGGGCGTTGAGGACCTTCTCCTGCTTCTCCGCGTCGGAGACGATCGGGTTGAGCTCGACATTCGCGCTCGTGGCCTGGGAGGCTTCTTCGGATGTGGTCATGCGGTCCATTGTCGCACGCCCCTATTCGGCCGTCGGGTCCTCCCAGAGCCTCTGGCGCTGCGGCGCCGCGATCCCGAGGTGCTTGTAGGCGCGCTCGGTGGCGACCCGCCCGCGCGGGGTGCGCTGCAGGTAGCCCTCCTGGAGCAGGTACGGCTCGTAGACGTCCTCGATCGTCTCGGTGTCCTCGCTCACCGCGGCGGCAAGGGTCTCGAGCCCGACCGGCCCGCCCGAGAACTTCTCGACGATCGCCGAGAGGAGCATCCGATCGACCGCGTCGAGGCCCACCTCATCGACCTCGAGCGACAGCAACGCCGCCTTCGCGACAGCCAGCGTGATGACGCCGTCATGCTTCACCTGCGCGAAGTCGCGAACGCGCTTGAGCCAGCGGTTCGCGATCCGCGGCGTCCCGCGTGAGCGGCGCGCGATCTCCTTCGCCGCGGCTGGCTCGATGGGCACGCCGAGGATCCGAGCCGAGCGCTTCACGACGAGCTCGAGCGACTCGGGCGTGAAGAGATCGAGACGGTACGTGGCGCCGAACCGATCGCGCAGCGGCGACGAGAGCCGGCCGATGCGTGTCGTGGCGCCGACGAGCGTGAACCGCGGGACCGGCAGGCGCAGCGTCCGCGCGCCAGGGCCCTTGCCGAGGACGATGTCGAGATGGAACTCCTCCATCACGGGATAGAGGACCTCCTCCACGATCCGCGGGAGCCGATGCACTTCATCCACGAACAGCACGCTGCCCGGCTCGAGATTCGTCAGGATCGCGGCCAGGTCGCCGGCGCGCTCAAGCGCGGGTCCGCTCGTCACGCGGATCGGGACGCCGAGCTCGTGCGCGATCACGTTCGCGAGCGAGGTCTTCCCCACGCCCGGCGGTCCGTACAGCGCGACGTGCTCGAGCGGCTCCTTCCGCCGCTGCGCCGCCTCGATGAGGATGCGCAGCTGCGCCTTGACCTTCTCCTGGTTGATGTACTCGTCGTCGCTGAGACGCTGCGGCCGCAGGGTCGTCTCGAGGCTGTGCTCCTCCTCGCGCGCGACGGGTGCGAGCGGCCGCGTTGTGGAGCTCACCGCGCCGCCGCCTCGCGCGCCCGGCGGACGATCTTGAGGATGCGGTCCGCCGCGAGATCCCGCGGGATCAGCTCAGCCTCAGTCGATGCGCGGCCCTTCAGCTCGACGCTCTTCGACTGGAGGGACCGCTTGCTCACGGTGACGCGGAACGGGATGCCGATGAGATCCGCGTCGGCGAACTTCACGCCCGCGGACTCGTCGCGATCGTCGAACAGCACCTGGACACCCTTTTGCTCGAGTGTTGCGACGAGCGCATCGGCGGTCGAGCGCACGGTCTCGTCGTTCATCGGAAGCCCGACGACGTGCACCTCGTACGGTGCCACGCTGAACGGCCAGATGATGCCCTTGTCGTCATGGCTGGTCTCGATGATCGTCTGGACGCACCGCCCGACCCCGATCCCATAGGAACCGCCGACGAACGGCTTGCGGCTGCCGTCCTCCGCCAGGAACGTCGCGCCCATCTTGTCCGAGTAGTAGGTGCTGAACGCGAAGATGTTCCCCACCTCGACGCCCCGCTTCAACACGAGACGCCCACCGTCGACCGGGCAGATGTCGCCGGCCTCGACGTCGTGCACGTCCGCCCGCTCGGCGTCCGGGAAATCGCGGCCCGGCAGCACGTTCTCGAGGTGCGTGTCCTTCTTGTTCGCGCCGGCGATGTAGCCGCGGCGCTCGACGCCGGCGTCGACGATCACGCGCACCTTGAGGCCGACCGGACCGACGTATCCGGTGACCCCGCCGGCCCGCGCGAAGTCGGCGTCGCCGGCAAACGTGATCTGGCTCACGCCGAGGAGCTTCCGGAGCTTCGCGTCGTTCGCTGCCCGATCGCCAGGCAGCACGACCGCGACGACGTCGTTGCCCGTGCGCAACAGAAGTGTCTTCAGGAACGCGCTGGCCGGCTTCTTCAGGGAGTCCTCGAGCGCCTCGATGGATGTGCTGCCCGGTGTCGCGATGGCCGTCGCGACCGGGGCGTCCGCCGTTACCGCCGGCGGAAGCGTCCGGCGGGCCTTTTCCATGTTCGCCCTGTAGCTGCAGGTCTCGCAGCTGACGATCGTGTCCTCGCCGGCGTCCGTGAGCACCTGGAATTCGTGCGCGAGATCCCCACCCATCGCACCGGTGTCCGACTCGACGCTTATCGCGGCGAGTCCCAGCCGCTGGAAGATCCGCACGTACGCGCCGTGCTGCGCGGCGTAGGACTTCGCGAGGCCCGCCTCATCGATGTCGAACGAGTACGCATCCTTCATCACGAACTCGCGTACGCGGAGGAGGCCTGCGCGCGGCCGCGCCTCGTCTCGGCCCTTGGATTGGAAGTGGTAGACCATGACCGGTAGCTGGCGGTACGAGAGGATCTCTTCGCGCCCGTGGTGCGTGATCAGCTCCTCGTGGGTGTAGCTCACCATGTACTCGCGCCCGTTGTGGTCCTTGGTCCGGAAGGTGATCGGCTCGAGCGCGTCCCAGCGCCCGGTCTCCTTCCAGTACTCGGCCGGCGTGAGCACCGGCATCTCCATCTCCTGGCAGCCGATGCGATCCATCTCCTCGCGGATGATCTGCTCCACCTTCTTCTGGACCCGGAAGCCGAGCGGAAGCCAGGTGTACAGGCCGGCCGCGAGCGGGCGGGCGATCCCGGCGCGCAGCATCAGCCGGTGACCCGGCGTCTGCGCGTCCGCAGGAGCGTCGCGCAAGGTCCGGCCGAACATCCGCGAAAGGCGCATGGGCGAATTGTCAGGGTTCGCTGGCAGCACCGCCTGCATCATGGCAAGACGGTCCAGCAGGAGTCCGTCTGGGCGCGAGCTCCGAGAGCGCGCCCCGGGAGAGAAGACCGAGCGCTAGCGCCCGCGCGCGGAGGCTAGGGCCTTTCGCTCGATCCCTCGCGCCGGTTCAGCGTGACCAGGTTCGATCCCGCGTCGTCCATCTTGGAGTTGCCGTCGAAGACGACACCCTTGTCGACCATGAGGGACGGCGTCGTGATGTCGCCCTTGACCTTCGCCGGCTTGTGAAGCTCGACCATCTCGGTCGCCTTGATGTTCCCGGTGACCTCACCGTTCACGATGATCGAGCCACAGGTGATGTCGGCCGTCACCTTGGCGCCCTCGCCGACGATCAGCATGTCGTTCGTGCCGATCTCACCAGTGAAGGTGCCGTCGATCCGGACGGTGCCTTCGAAGTTCAGCTTGCCGTCGAACTCCGAGCCCCGGCCCAGAAGCGCATTCAGGGCGGTATCCGGTTGTTGTGCCCGATCCTGCATCGTGGTCGCTCCCCTCTACTCGCTCGTCGTTCCGTGGCACGGCGGGCGTGCGCGAATGGTACGCGAGGTTCGCTAGAGAACGGTCGCGAACGCGTCCCAGAGACGCGCCTGTGCCTCGGCCGAGAACTTGACCCGCGGGTCGAGCTTCCGGTAGATGAGCTCGGTCTGCTCGCCGTACATCGTCTGCAGATGCACGAGCATGTCGAGCGACTCCTGGCGGAGCTCCGGATCGCGCCAGCGCATAACCGCCGCCCGGACGCGCTGGGAGCGTTGGTGGAACCGGTCGATATGCACCCACCCGTCGGTGTCGGGCCAGTGCTGCTGATCGAAGTGGATGCCCTGGATGAAGACCGTATCGATGAGCTCCGCCTTGCGGAAGTCGTTGCCGTGGAAGTCGTTGGTCGCGCGTCGCGGGTCGAGGTGCTGCGCCGCGAGGCCCCACGGTCGCCCGTAGAAGCGGCACTTCGTGATCGGACCGGCGAAGGTGCACTCGACGAACTCGGCGCAGGTCGCCTGCCACTTCTCAAGGTGCGAGTCCGCGAAGCTACAGCGCTCGAAGCGCGTCTGACCCGGATCGGCCTTCGAGAGATCCGCGCCGTCGAACTTGCAACCGCGGAAGACGCTCTGCACCGGGCTCGAGAAGAGCGGCTGCCATTTGCGGTCGAAGGCGAGGCCGCGGAAGTCGCAGTTCACGAACGTGCAGGCATCCGGCGTGAAGCGAGAGAACGCGGACTTGCGGAAGTCGACGTTCTCGATCGTCGCGCGCCGGATGTGGACGACGCCGCTGGAGGCGTCGAGGTTGAGCGCTATGTCCGGGTCCCCGCGGGCACCGAGCGTCCCGGCGTGAGCTGGCCCGCGTGGGTCATCTTCGGCGCCTTCTGCGAATACGGCTCCTTCCCGTTTTCGATGAGGATCTTGTCGATCTCGCTGAGCAGCGCG
>DASYVN010000001.1:0-1778 GCA_035937095.1 Candidatus Limnocylindria bacterium | reverse complement strand
GCGTCGGCATTGCGCACGAGGGTGTGCGCGATCTCGCCGACGACGATCGTGGCGATCGCGAAGTAGTGGCCGGCGAGGCGGAAGGTCGGCCAGCCGACCGCGACCGCGACGGCCGCCGCGAGCGCGGCCCCGGCGAGCATCCCGACCCAGGGCGAGAGGCCGAACTGCCTCAGGAGCAGCGTGCTCGTGTACGCCCCGGTGCCAAAGAACACCGCGTGCCCGAACGAGATCTGGCCGGCGTAGCCGCCGAGGAGGTTCCAGGCCGTCCCGAGCATCGCGAAGAGGAGCACGAGGACGCCGATGTTGATCGCGGTCGACGAGCCGAAGGCGAACGGGTAGCCGACCAGGACGACCGCGACCGCGCCGAGCGCGATGCGGCTGCGCACGACCGAGGAGCCGGGCGCGACGCGGTCAGGCACGACCGAGGAGCCCTTGGGGCCGGACGAACAGGACGACAAGGTAGAGGCCGTAGGCGATCGCGAACTTGTACGAGGGATCGACGAGCACGCCGCCGACGTTCACCACGACGCCGATGAGGACCCCGGCGAGGACCGCGCCGGTGACGCTGCCAAAGCCACCGAGGGCCACGGTCACGAAGGCAAGGAGCCCGAACGTCGCGCCGACATCCGGGAAGATCGGGAAATAGATCGCCAGGAGCGCCCCGGCCGCGCCGACGCAGCCGGCCCCAAGGGCCCAGGCGAGCGCGAACATCCGGGTGCTGTCGATGCCCATGAGCTCGGCCGCGACCTTATCCTCCGCGGTCGCGCGGAGCGCCGTGCCGAGCGTCGTCCGGTCGAGGATCGCGAAGAGCAGCAGGCTCACCAGGAGCGCGCCGGCCGCGGCGACGACCTGCTCGCGGCCGACGCTCACCGGGCCGACGCCGATGATGCCCGACGACACGGTCTCGCCGACCTGGCGGAAGGCCGGGGTGAAGAAGAACTGCGCGAGACCGCGGAGCAGGATCCCCAGCCCGAACGTCGCGAAGATCTGGGCCAGGACGTTCTCGCGGAGCACCGGCCGGATGACCGCGGCGTAGACGACGATGCCGATCGCGGCGAGGGCGATGACCACACCCGGGAGGGCCACGAGCGGGTCGAGACCGAGGAGCGACCAGGCGAAGAACGTCCCGTACATCCCGAGCATCAGGAAGTCACCATGCGCGAAGTTCACGATGTCCATGACGCCCCAGATGAGCGTGAGGCCGGCGGCCGACAGCGCGAGGATGAGTCCGAGCAGGATGCCCGAGGTCACGCTCTGTGCGAGGACATCCATGGCGGTCGAGCCTACCGGCGGTCTAGCGCTTCGACCACTCCGGCAGCGGCCAAATGAGGTCCTTGCTCGCGAGCTCGAGCGGCCACACGGTGACGTACTCGCCCTTCTGGATCTGGACCATGATCCCGCGGCCCTTCGTGTTCTGGCCGCGCGCGTCGAAGCTCACACCGTCCCACGGCATGATGAGCTGCTCGCCCTTGAGGTCGGTCTTCTGCAGCGCGGCTTGGATCTTCGCCGGCTCCAACGAGGCCGCGCGGTTGATCGCGTCGGCGAGGACGAAGACGCCAGTGAACGCCCGGGCCGAGCTGCCGTTCATGTCGGTCCCGTATTTGGATTTGAACAGGTCGTTCACCTGCTTCACCAAGGGTTTCTGCGCGCTCAAGTCCTTGGCCCACACCTCGCGCGAGATGAGGCCCTCGGTGTCCTTGCCGACGTTCGGGATGAACTTCGTGTCGACGAAGCCGGCGTCCATGCCGAGGATGCCCTGGAAGTTCACGTCCTGCTGC